>NZ_JAAGNZ010000002.1:1517455-1820946 GCF_010747415.1 Spirosoma agri
CGAAGCGGAAAATCATTCATTCCAATAGAAAAAGTAAGAGGCATTGTGCCGTTAGTGGCAATCGGACAGAAACCCACGACGACTTCCACCAGTAAAGATAATACCCCCGGCCAGTTGCAGGAACTAGCCGGGGGTATTCCTATAAAAGATGCCATTAATTGCCCGTTTTCAGCAATTTTATTGTGCGTTCTTCCTGATTCTCGTAACGAATGTGCAGCAAATAGATACCCGGCGATAGTTGGTCGCCAAAGGTGATTGTCTGGCCTGCTTTGGTCGATCCGAGCCGTAACTGCTCGCGTCCTGTCTGATTCGCAACGCTCATGGAATGGATATCCCGGTCAGCAACGAACGTAAACTGGTCATTGGTTGGATTGGGAAATACTGGGTTATTGGCTACATCGTCAGCGCCGGCCCGCGCACCCGTCGAACAAACCGAAACCGGTTTGCAATACTGGCTGTACCAGGGCGCTACGGAATAATTGATGCCCACGCAGACCTGACCACCCGTGAAGCTCGGCCCGAACGTATAAGACGCTTTTCCGGCCTGCGTGGCGCTGATACTTTGCGACGAACCCATAAACCACCACGAGAACTGCGTCGCGTTGGGTAAGTTGCGGGCATTCACTTCATATACACGCACGTCGTTAGGGCGTGCGCAGTCAGCACCGATCAAATCCGCCCCGGGGTTAGGCGTCGTTGCCGTTGGGTTGCTCACCTGAATGGTTACGCTGGCCGAGGTGGTCGTAGCCCCCAGATTATCCGTTGCCCTGGCCAGAAGCGTGTACGTACCGGTGCTGACGCCAGTCCAGGAAAATTGGTATGGAGCCGTCGTGCTTTCGCCCAATTTCGTAGTTCCGCTATAAAACTCAACCTTTGCGACACTGCCATCGGTATCGTTGGCCGTGGCCGAAATAGCTATGGTGGCGGGAGCCGTGAAGGTCGCGCTGGTAGCCGGTGCCGTTAGCGATACGGTTGGTGCCTGATTGGTAGGTGTGGGGTTGCTAACCTGAATGCTGATCGTTCCCGACGTGGTTGTTGCGCCCGCGTTGTCGGTCGCTTTCGCGGTCAGTGCATACGTACCCGCGCCAACGTTAGTCCAGTTGAGTTGGTAGGGTGAACTGGTGCGTTCCCCTAGCTTGGTCGAACCGTTGTAGAATTCGACCTTCTCGATAGAACCGTCGGCGTCACTGGCCGAAGCAGCCAGCGTAACGGTTGCCGGAGCCGTGTATGTGGCATTCGTTGTTGGTGATGTCAAGGATACGCTCGGTGATTGGTTCGTCGGTGTAGTTAGCGTTCCTGGGCAAACGGTTACGGTTTTGCAATATTGGCTGTACCAGGGCGCTGCGGAATAGTTGATGCCTACGCAGACCTGACCACCTGTGAAGCTGGCGCCGAAATCAATGCTCGCCTTACCTGCCTGAACGGTCGTAATGCTTTTTGTGGAGCCGGTACACCACCACGAAAAGCTGGTGGCGTTGCCCAGTTTATTTGCGTTGACATTGAAGAGCTGAACCGCATTTGGATAGACGCAATTTGGTCCGATCAGATCTGCCGTTGGGTCCGGGTCGCCCTGGTTGTAAACGAGTACTGTCACTGCGCCGGAAGTGGTGACGGCTCCCTGATTATCCGTCGCCCTGGCCGTGAGCGTATACGTTCCGGCGGTCATGCCCGACCAGGTAAACGCGTAAGGAGCGGTGGCATCTTCGCCTAGCTTGGTGGAACCGTTGTAAAAGTCAACCTTCGATATATTTCCATCGTTGTCGGCTGCATTCGCGGCAATAGTAACCGTTGCTGGTAGTGGAAAGGATGCATTGTTGGCCGGTGAGGTCAGACTAACAATCGGAGCCTGATTAGGAGCCGGTGCCGCCGTGACCTGCACTACCGACGACGTTAAATTACCGCTGCTGATCAGTGCTTTGGCCGTTAATGAATAGGTGCCCTGTGCCAGGCTGGCTATCGTCCAGGAGTAGGGAGCGGTAGCGTCAGAACCTATTAATGTGGTGCCGTTGTAAAACTCGACACGGGTGGCACTGGCATTGTAGACCGACGCGTTGATAACCAAATTCGTACCGATGGCAACGGTCGTATTGTTCGCCGGGCTACTAATCGCTACGGATGGCGTGGCCGGACCGAAATCATCAGCCGGGTTCAGTATGTGGTCTTTCACCCACGTACCCGACGGACTGGTGTTGTTCCACTGCTGGCTGTTGCAGGCACCGGCATTGAGCGCAGCCGACGACTCGCCCGCATCCGAAAATGTCCAGTTACACCAGCTTATTTTCTGGTTACCCGGATTGCTGCCCGCCATCAGATCGAGCCAGGCCTGCCCATTGGTAAAGTCCAGGTTTCCACCGCCCGAGTACGTAGACGTACCCCATTCGCTGAAAAAGAGGGGAAGCTGGTTCGTTACGGATTTGACATCGTTCTGGAAAAAATGCGATGCGGCATAAAAATGAACCGTATACAGAAGATTAGTATAGGCAAGCGGAGCGCTCAAGACATCCTGTGGGCGCTGGTCCCAGTTGGGCGTACCCACCAGCACGATAGCGTTGGGCGCGTTTTTTCGAATAACCGGAATAACCTGTTCGGCGTAACTTTTTATCTGCGACCAGTTAACGCCGTTTGGTTCGTTACAGATCTCGTAGATGACGTGTTTCTTCCCCGCATTGCGCTGCGACATGATATTAAAAAACTCGATCGCATCGGCGGTATGTACGTTCGGGTCGCCGGGGTTGAGAATGTGCCAGTCGATGATGCAATAGATGCCGCTCTGCTCGGCCCAGTCAACGATCTGATTGACTTTGGCCCGCATGGCTTCTTTACCGCTCAGGTAACCACCCTCGTCTACATACATCGCAATGCGCAGTACGTCGGCACCCCAGTCTTTAGCCACGGCCTGAACCGAACTCTGGGTGTAACAGGTCGGAAACCACTGCAAACCATGCGTGCTTACCCCCCGGAGCTGAATCGCTTTGCCTGACTCGTTGGTGAGTTGGTTACCAACTACGTTGAGTTGCCCATTGGCCGCTACGGGTGTCGGCGACTGGCCTATTGCCAATAAGCTGGAGAACAGGCAGCTTAAAAAGAATAGTATATAGATTTTCATAAGAACAAAGTGGTAAAGTTGACGGCTGACTATGTAGGCAAGATACCGAATTTGTAAATTAAAAATAGATACTGGTGTATTTATTTATCGCTAACCATTTTCACCATTCACGAAGCTGGATTGCAACAGAATGGTTAAACTTGCGGCCTAGTCTGCTTTTCTTGTCAACGTATCTTTTTTCTGCATGAAACTATTCCGCTTCGGCCAGCCCGATCACGAGCATCCCGGCGTATTACTAGCCACCGGACAACACATCGACGTAACACATTTTGGTGAAGATTTCGACGAATCTTTTTTTGCCAGCAACGGACCCGACCGACTGACGCACTGGCTGACGTCGCACGCGCAGAACTGTCCCGAAGTGTCGTCCGATGAGCGCTTTGGGCCCTGCATCAAACGGCCGTCCAAGATTGTATGCGTAGGGCTGAACTACGCCAAACACGCTGCTGAAACGAACGCGCCGATTCCGGCGGAGCCAATTTTATTCTTCAAAGCAACGACCGCCCTGTGTGGACCGAACGATAACGTAGTGATCCCAAAACGGTCCGAAAAAACGGACTGGGAGGTCGAACTGGCCATTATCATCGGTAAGAAAGCCAGTTACGTAGAGCTGGATCAGGCCATGGAGTACGTAGCGGGCTATGCGCTGCACAACGACTACAGCGAACGAGCCTGGCAACTGGAACGCGGTGGACAATGGGTGAAGGGCAAAAGTGCCGATACGTTTGCGCCCCTCGGACCGTATCTGGTCACCAAAGACGAAATCGAAAATCCCAATGCGCTACGCCTGTGGCTTGATCTCAACGGCGAACATCTACAGGATTCCAACACCGACGATATGATTTTCAACGTGCCGACGCTCATTAGCTACATCAGTCAGTTTATGACGCTGTTGCCCGGCGATGTAATTTCAACCGGAACGCCCGCTGGTGTTGGTTTGGGATTAAGTCCACAGCGGTACTTGAAGCCCGGTGACGTAGTTGAACTGGGCATCGAAGGGCTGGGTGAGCAAAAACAAACCGCCGTCGCTTTCGTGTGACCGGGATTGGTGTGATTGAGCCGATCACAAGGATTGGTGTGGGGAGTCTCACCCGCGTAGTACGATCACGACGAGCCTATAACTCTCAAAACCCCACCGGGCTACCGGTACACTTTAAATGGTTCAGATGACGATTGACGCTCACCAGCATTTCTGGCATTACGACCCCATCCGCGATAGCTGGATTACGGACGACATGGCAATGATCCGCCGTGATTTCCTGCCCGCCGATCTGGAGCCGATCCTGGCCGGAAACGGGGTAAACGGCTGCGTAGCCGTTCAGGCTTCGCAGTCGGAGGAGGAGACGCAGTTTCTGGTCAGCATGGCGCAGAACTACGATATTGTCAAAGGGGTAGTCGGGTGGGTCGATTTGCAGTCGCCAACCGTGTCTGACCGATTGGAACACTTTGCGCAACACGTTGAGATCAAGGGGTTTCGGCATGTTGCGCAGGCGGAACCCGATGATTTTCTGACTTGGCCTGCGGTGGTTGAGGGTATCCGGCAGTTGGCCTCGTTCAATCTGACGTATGACATCCTGATTTACCCCAGTCAACTCAAAGCCGCGCTGCACCTGGTTCGGGCCGTGCCGGAGGTCAACTTTGTGATTGATCACCTGGCCAAACCGTATATCACGAAGCAGGAGATCAGTCGCTGGTCGAACTTTATGACCCAGATCGCCAAAAATCAGAATGTGTCGTGTAAGCTATCCGGCATGGTGACCGAAGCCGACTGGCAAAATTGGAGCAAAAAAGATTTTTTTCCCTACCTGGACGTAGCCTTTGAGCAATTCGGACCGGATCGGCTGCTGTTCGGTTCTGACTGGCCGGTGTGTCTGGTTGCGGCCAATTACACACAGGTCAAAAACGTTGTTGAGGACTATCTGCTGCCGTGGGGCGATGAGGTGCGGGCAAATGTGATGGGCATGAATGCCGTTCGATTTTACGGCCTGTAAAGGCTGGGCCAGGCTCCAGCTTGGTCTTAAAATAAAGCTAGATTGGCCAAACTGGAGCTTGGCCCAGCCTACCAATGAATCTAAACCTACAGCATAAAATTATTATCGTTACGGGCGGTGCCAAGGGTATCGGCGAAGGAATTTCGACGGTGCTGGCAGCCGAAGGAGCCATTCCGGTCATTATTGGACGCAGCGAACAAGACAACCTCAAAACGGTTGGCGCTATTCAGCAGGCGGGTGGTCAGGCGCATCAATTTGCTGCCGAACTAACCAAGCCCGACGAGTGCCAGCGTGCCGTTGAGCAGACGCTCGCTCAGTTTGGCCGTATTGATGGGCTTGTGAACAACGCCGGTGTAAACGACAGTGTTGGTCTGGAAAAGGGTAGTTATGAAGGGTTCATTGCGTCGCTTCATAAAAACCTGGTGCATTATTACCTCATGGCGCACCACGCCCTGCCCGCGCTGAAAGCATCGAAAGGTGCTATTGTCAACATTGGCTCAAAGGTCGCCGAAACGGGGCAGGGCAACACATCGGCCTACGCGGCTGCCAACGGTGGGCGGAATGCACTCACCCGCGAATGGGCAGTCGAACTGCTGCCCTACAGCATCCGGGTCAACTGCGTAATCGTAGCGGAAAGCTGGACACCTTTGTACGCCAACTGGATCAAAACGCTGCCCGATCCGGAAAAGAAACTTCAGCAGATTGTTTCGAAAATTCCGCTCGAACACCGGATGACAACGACGGAAGAACTGGCGAACACCGTTGCATTTCTGTTATCGGACAAGTCCAGCCATACGACTGGTCAACTCATTCACGTTGATGGGGGCTATACGCACCTCGACCGATCCATTACGGATTAATGCCCTCGTTCTAAACTCCTTGAGCCTCCTAAACTTAAACGACGAATGGCTTTACCAACACCAAAGACTCCACCCAAACTAAAAGCGGGGGATACCGGTAACTACGGGCTCGCGTTTACGCTCGTTACCAGCTTGTTCTTCCTCTGGGGACTGGCCAACAGCCTGAACGGATCCCTTATCAAACAGTTTCAGATTGCGCTTGATCTCAATCGGTTTCAAGCCGGTATCGTCGATTTCGCATTCTACCTCGGCTATTTTTTTATGGCTCTACCCGCTGGCTATGTCATGCGGAGATTTGGCTACAAACGGGGTATTCTGTTCGGTCTAGTGCTGTATGGGGGAGGAGCCCTGCTGTTTTATCCGGCGGCAGAGGTGCGGGTCTATAGCTTTTTTCTGCTTGCGCTGTTCACGATGGCCTGTGGAATTGCGTTTCTGGAAACAGCGGCTAACCTGTACGTCACCGTGCTGGGCGACCCGGCCAAGTCGGAGTGGCGCTTGAATTTTTCGCAATCCTTCAACGGAATCAGCACCATTCTGGGGCCAATTATCGGGGCGCTGTTCATCTTCTCGAAAACCGAATACACTCCCGAAATGCTTACGGCCATGGCCCCAGTTCAGGCGCAGGCGATTCGGGTGCAGGAAGCGCTCTCGGTACAGGGACCGTATCTGGTTATCGGAACGATCATTGCCTTTGTGACGATACTGTTTGCCGTCACTAAAATGCCGGAAGTGGGGGCTGAAGAAGAACAGGCTGCCGGCAAAACCTCGATTACGGGTGTGTTGCGTCACCGCCATCTGGCACTCGGCGTTGTAGCGCAGTTTGCCAACGTGGGGGCACAAGCAACGCTCTGGGGCTATTTTGTCGATCTGAAACTCGACTTCTCCCGCGATGGACACTGGGCGTTGGCGGAAGCGTACATGAATGCAATCAACGCGATAACCGGCTCGCCAACCGATCTGTCGGCAACGCAGATTGCTGGCTTTCACGCATCGTTCGCGCTGGTGCTGTTTATGCTTGGTCGGTTTGTGGGTACGTCGCTGATGGCGCGGTTTCGGCCGAACCGGGTGCTGGCTTTTTACGCCGTGGGTGCCGTAGCCATGATCATCATCGCTATGCTGACCGGCGGACTGACCGCTGTCATTGCGCTGAGTTTCACCTATTTCTTCCAGTCGATCCAGTTTCCGACCATTTTTGCCCTGGCTACCAAAGGACTGGGTGCCGAGTCTAAAATTGCTTCGTCGCTGGTGATCATGAGCATTGTTGGTGGCGCGCTGATGCCGCTGGTGGCGGGTGCCCTGTTTGCCAATGGCGCAGTCTATGCGCTGCTGGTACCGTTGGTTTGCTTTGCCTTCATCGTATTTTACGCGTTGCAGGGCTATCAGATTAATGCCAATGACCTGCACAATCCGAACATATCGCCCGAAATCGCCCCCTAACTATGCGCCACTGTTTTGCGCTGGATCTTAAAGACGATCCGGCCCTGATTGCCGAATACGAGCGCCATCACGAACGGCTCTGGCCCGAAATCGAAGCGAGCATAAAGACGCAGGGCATTACGGATATGGAAATTTACCGCGTGGGTAGTCGCCTGTTTATGATTATGGAAACCGACGAAACGTTCTCCTTTGAAGCCAAGGCGGCTGCTGATGCGGCTAACCCCAAAGTGCAGGAGTGGGAAACGTTCGTATGGACATTCCAGCAGGCTCTACCGATGGCTAAACCGGGTGAGAAATGGATGCTGATGGATCGTATATTCAAGTTATAGCCCGTATGTGGCCGTCATGAACTAGACTTAACGCCTGACGGCCACTACTTTTCTCGCTGGAAAAGATAGATTAACCCTAATTGATGTATTAGATATAGACAATTTGTTCCTTTTATTGTTATCAAACTAAACGTAAGATGACTATGTGGACGGTATCTCATCGCATCAAAACTAGCTTCGTTCTCGGAGCCATGTATATATCGACGGGGATTCTTTCCTGCGAGCAAAAGCCAGCAGCCGTGCTGCCCGCTCCTGATCCGGAACCGGCGAAAGCTATTGAAGGTACGTATCGGGCCAAAGCATTCAACGAAACGGGCGAACCAATTCCCTATCCCATCAACGGTCAGACACTAACGCTTCAGATCAAGGCGGTAACGGCAGATACCGTGCAGGTCGACATTCTGGCAACGGCTAACGGTAAGTACTCGCCCGGTCAAACACTGTCTTATTCAAGGGCTGCAATAACCAGTCAGAAACAGTCAAATGGGACAATCACGTACTATGTCAACCTGACCGAAATACCTGACCGCTGCGGATACAACACGTTGTGGATTTATGCCAACAAAGAACTAGATTACAACTTCATTCCCCCCGGTAATCGACCCTGCTCAGGAGCTAAAATAAGATTTAACAAGTAAGTAGCCTCCCGGACGTTTATAAGTATATTTGGCTAAGTTTTTGATTATCAGTAGCGATTGGCTATCGTTGTATGCGTTAACGAAACGGATCATGAAAACACACGAAGAGTTAGTCGATGAAGTCTATCGTAATGCCAGCTTCCGGAGCGAATTTATCTGTTACGTCAAGCTCAGCAATGCGCTCAAAACAGAGATCGAGGTCTGGACACAAGCCAGATACCAGGAGCCTGCTCCCTGGACCAAGCGTGCCCCTACTTTTCTTCGTTACGATGACTTGATCGGGAATCTCACGTACGATAAAGTCGGAAATTTAAGCGTTTTTGCTGACTCTCCGCAAATTGCCAAGTTCAAGCAGAATATATGTTTTCTATACAGTTCGCTGGCCAGAGGACTCGCAGTACGGTACGAACTGGATCGTAACCAGGTAGTCAATGTTATAAGGGACGTGGCTATCCGACACGCATAACCGCCGTTAAAAAGCAACGACTACTTTTTGTACAGGTCTACGCTAAACGCCCGTGTTTGTAACGGGCGTTTTTTGTTGGAAGGCAATACCGAATGGCGCATTATCTTTACAGAGTTCTAATCGTTATCGACTCTATTCGCTTTATGAAAAACTGGCTCTGCTGCCTGCTACTCATTGCTTATGCTCCACTCGTTCGGTCGCAAACAACGCCCGCGGCCAATTATGTGCGGGATAATTACCGGAAAACGGAGTACAAAATTCCAATGCGCGACGGCACGAAGCTGCACACGACGGTTTATGTACCCAAAGATGCTTCGGCGACTAGTAAGTACCCGTTCCTGATGCAACGGACGTGCTACAGCGTTGCTCCATACGGGCCTGATGCGTATCCTGCTGCGGTAGGGCCATCGGGTACGCTCATGCGCGATAAATACATCGTTGTCTATCAAGACGTTCGTGGACGCTGGGCCTCGGAAGGAACGTGGACCAATATGACGCCTACTGTAACCGACCAGCAACCGGCAACCGCCAGCAAGAAAAAAGGCAAGGCCCCAGCCCGGCAGTCGGCGCTGGCCGTGGACGAAAGCTCGGACACCTATGATACCATTGAATGGCTGCTCAAAAATGTACCCAATAACAACGGTCGTGTGGGACAGTGGGGCATCAGCTATCCTGGTTTTTACACCATTGCCGGAGCCGTAGCCGCTCACCCTGCTTTGAAAGCATCATCACCACAAGCACCGGTGTCGGACTTCTTTTTCGACGATTTCCACCATAATGGCGCATTCATCCAGGCATATCTGTTCACGTTTCCCGTGTTTGGTATCCAACATCCACAACCAACTACCGAAGCCTGGTATAACAATGAATTCATCAAAACCGGCTCGAAAGACGGTTTTCAGTGGCAGTATGATCTGGGTCCGCTCAAGAATGTTGATAAATACTACAAGGATAATTTCTACTGGCAGGAAACCGTCGAGCACCCTAATTACGACGAGTTCTGGCAGAAACGGAGTATCATTCCGCACCTCAAAAACGTAAAACACGCGCTCATGACCGTTGGCGGTTGGTTCGATGCCGAGGATTTATACGGGCCATTGACCATTTATAAGACGGTCGAGAAAAATAACCCCGGTACGTATAATACGCTGGTAATGGGCCCGTTCGGGCATGGACGCTGGTCGCGTGAAACGGGTCATACGACGCATAGCAACATCTATTTCGGGGACAGTATTGCCACGTTCTATCAGCGGAATATCGAAGCGAAATTCTTCAACCATTTCCTGAAAGGGCCTGGCGATGGCAAAACGGGTTTGCCCGAAGCTTACCTGTTCAACACGGGCCGGAATGAGTGGAAGACATTCGATAAATGGCCGGCTGCCACGGCGCAAACCGTACAGTTTTCGTTAACCAGTAACGGCCAACTGGCACAACAGGTGGGGAGCGGTGGTAAATTTTCGGAGTTTATCAGCGACCCGATGAAGCCTGTGCCTTACACCGAAGACAATACGACCACGCAGGGGTTCACGCCATTCAACTACATGTCGGAAGATCAGCGATTCGCCAGTCGTCGTCCGGACGTGTTGACATTTCAGACCGATGTATTGACCGAAGACCTGACGCTGGGCGGTGAAATTATGGCCAAGCTCAAGGTCAGTACGACCGGCACCGATGCCGACTGGGTCGTAAAACTGGTCGATGTATACCCACCCGACGAACCGAACCACGCTTACATGCCGAACAAGAACATTACGCTTGGCAATTACCAGCAGATGGTGCGATCGGAAGTTATGCGTGGCCGGTTTCGCAATTCGTTCGAGAAGCCGGAGCCCTTCAAAGCCGGTGAAGTGACCGACGTAAATTTTCGGTTGCAGGATGTGCTGCATACCTTCAAAAAAGGGCATCGCATGATGATTCAGGTGCAGAGTACGTGGTTCCCGCTCATCGACCGCAATCCGCAGAAGTACGTTGACAATATATTTAAGGCTAACGCCGATGATTTTCAGAAGGCGACGCACCGGGTATACGACAACTCCGTGATCGAGGTGCAGGTGCTGAAATAAAACACGACACGTGTTGGTAAATAGGACATGAGGACGGTTAGCAACCGTCCTCTTTTTTTAAGTAAACATATATCTTTGATTTTGTTTACTAAAGCGATATGTCTATCGAATCGAAATTTATTAATCCGTTTACGGACTACGGCTTCAAGCGCCTATTTGGTACTGAAGCCAACAAACCGCTGCTGATTGATTTTTTAAATCAGTTTCTGCCAGATCAACACCAGATTGCCGACCTGAGCTACGCCAGAAATGAGCATTTAGGCACAAACGAAATGGATCGGAAAGCGGTTTTCGATGTATATTGTATAAGCCGCACGGGTGATCGATTCGTGGTTGAATTACAAAAGGCCCGGCAAACCTATTTTAAGGATCGAAGTATTTTTTACTCGTCCTTTCCGATTCAGGAGCAGGGTCAGACTGGCGACTGGAATTTTAAGTTGGCGGCTGTATATCTAATCGCTATATTGAACTTTGTGTTGCCGGAGAATGAGTTGAAACCAGATGTCGTCTCCGTAGTTCAGCTAAAAGATCAGCACGGGCGCGTATTTTACGACAAACTAACCTTTATCTATCTGGAGATGCCAAAATTCACTAAATCCATCAGCCAGCTGGAAACACAGGCCGATAAATGGCAATACCTCTTTAATAATCTGGATCGGCTCCGAATGCGGCCACCGGAGATCAAGGAAGGCATTTTTCAGCAACTGTTCGATGCTGCCGAAGTAGCCAGATTCAGCAAAGCCGAACACGACCGCTACCAGCAGAGTCTAAAGCAGTACCGCGATTTGAACAATGTACTCGATTATGCTGAACAGCAGGGGAACCAACGCGGTTATGAACGAGGTATAGAAGAGGGTATGAAGCAACAGGCTGTTGCCATTGCCCGAAATGCGTTGGCAAAAGGCTTTTCTACTGCCGACATCGCTACGTTAACAGGCTTGTCTGAAGACGAAATTCAAGAATTAACTAATACCTAATCAACGCTTATGAAAGCCATCTGGAACGGGAAAACCATTGCCGAAAGTGACGATACGGTCGTCGTTGAAAACAACCATTACTTTCCGAAAGAGTCGGTAAACGCCGATTACCTGGCGGACAGCCCGACGCACACCACCTGTCCGTGGAAAGGGCTGGCGTCGTATTATTCGCTGACCGTCGATGGTAAAGACAATGCCGACGCAGCCTGGTATTATCCTGATCCAAAACCGGCAGCCAGTCAGATCAAAGATCGGGTAGCCTTCTGGAAAGGCGTTCAGGTGGTTGAATGATCGAGCTAACGAATCTGACCAAACGCTTTGCGACACACACCGCCGTCGATAATGTATCGATAACGGTCGGGAAGGGCGAAACAATGGTATTGCTGGGCACGAGTGGCTGCGGCAAAACAACAACGCTCAAGATGATCAATCGACTGATCGAACCGACGAGTGGGTCGATCCGTGTCGATGGGGTGGATGTGCGTCAGCAAGCCGGTCCTGACTTTCGTCGACGTATTGGCTATGTCATTCAGGACGGCGGCCTGTTCCCGCACTACACGGTTGCGGAAGCAATTGCTACGGTTCCCAAACTGCTCGGCTGGAATGAAACGGATAGTCAGCAGCGCACCCGCGAATTGGTTGGAAAACTTCAGCTGCCGGAATCGCTATTAAACCGTTATCCCGCTGAACTGAGTGGAGGTCAGCGCCAGCGTGTCGGGTTAGCGCGGGCGTTGGCCGCGCGGCCACCCGTGGTGTTGATGGACGAACCATTTGGTGCCCTGGACCCCTTTACGCGCCGACATGTCCGGCGGGAATTGTTTGGGCTCAACGAGTTGAAAGAAACCACGGTGGTGCTGGTTACGCATGATGTCAGTGAAGCCCTCGAATTGGCCGACCGGATCGTGCTGATGGATAAAGGACGCATTGTGCAGATTGGTCCACCCGATGAGTTACTGAATCAGCCCGCTACCGATTTCGTCCGGGACTTTCTGGATATCTGATGATTAGGGCGGCCCCACAGCCTACTAACGAATGACCGACTTTTTTACTTTCGTCCGAGACCATGCCGACAAGTTGCTCGAGCAAATTTTAACCCACATCGGGTTGACCTTTGTCTCGCTGCTGCTTGCCTTATTGATTGGCTTACCGCTTGGCATCATCATTGCCCGTCGGTCGAGTCTGGCCAGTGGCGTCTTGGGTGTAGCCGGCGTGTTACAGACCATTCCGAGTGTCGCATTACTGGGGTTCCTAATCCCGCTAATTGGCATTGGCGCTGGACCGGCCCTGGTGGCGCTCTTCCTGTATGCACTCCTGCCCATTATCCGCAATACATACGTTGGCATTACGGAGGTCAGTCCGTCGATAAAAGAAGCGGCCAAAGGCGTCGGTATGACCGATAAGCAGATTCTGACGAAGGTAGAACTGCCCCTGGCACTACCTGTGATTTTCGCGGGTGTCCGTACCGCAACGGTCATCAACGTGGGGGTTGCTACACTCGCGGCTTACGTTGCTGCCGGGGGACTGGGGGAGTTTATCTTCAGCGGTATTGCGCTCAGTAACGTCAACATGATGCTGGCTGGAGCCATTCCGGCTGCGCTGCTGGCGGTTGGTTTTGACCTGGGATTGGCCCGATTGCAGACATTGTCGGCTCAGAAGTTGCGGGTGGGTGCGTTAACGTTTCTGATCCTGGTCCCGTTTTTATCCGCTTTTTACGTGATACCGGGTCGGCAGGATAAGCTCGTTGCCGGGTTCGCGCACGAATTCTACGGTCGTGCCGATGGCTATCCTGGCTTGCAGAAAACATACGGACTGAGTTTGCGGCCCCGGTTGATCGACCAGAACCTGATGTACGAAGCCATTCATCGGGGGCAGGTGGACATCATCAGCGGGTACTCGACAGACGGTCGCATCAAAGCGTTTGACCTCCTCGTGCTGGACGATAATCGCCATGCGTTCCCGCCCTACGATGCGGCCCCGGTCGTTCGCCAATCCACGTTGAATCGGTATCCTGATCTTGGTCCAACGCTGAATCTGCTGGCCGGTAAACTGACCGATTCGGTTATGACCGCGCTCAACTATCAGGCCGATTACAAGAAAGAGTCTCCGGAGGTTATTGCACAGCGTTTTTTAAAAGAGGCTGGTCTATTCAAAACCCCCATGCCGGGTGAACGGTCGGAAACCATCGTTATGGGCTCGAAGGTGTTTACGGAGCAGTACATTCTGGCCGAAATTTACCGCCAGCTGATCGAAGGTCATACCCGCCTGCGGGTCGCGGGTCGGACGGGGCTTGGCGGCACCCAAATCTGTTTCGATGCCCTCCGGACGGGCTCCATCGATTTCTATCCCGAATACACCGGAACGGGTTTGCTGGTTGTCCTGCAACCGTCGGCCGCCACCCTGAAAGCATTACCCATGCAAGCCGATCCGGTGTATCAGTTCGTTCAGCGGCAGTTTCGGCAAACCTACCAGCTCGACTGGTTAAAGCCATTGGGATTCAACAATAGCTACTGCCTGATGATGCGACGGGAACAGGCCCGACAACTGGGCATCCGGTCGATCGACGATCTGGTGAAGTTTCTCGTCAAACCGTAATGCGCCTACCCTTCGGCTGACGGTTTGACCGCCAGTGTAAAATAAATCCCGTTCGACACGCCCGAGAAGTACCTTTCTCCGACTGATTTTTTATCGGATAGCGACCGCGCTGCTGCCACCTGTCCGATAACGGATCACCGTTGTATTGATCTCACTCTCGCATGCTCGACGCTCAGGCAAAAACCGCTGATAAGCCGGTCAAAAAAAAGAAATCATTCTTCCGGGAGTGGTTCGATTCGATTTTATTCGCGGTTGTAGCCGCATCGCTCATCCGCTGGCTGTTTGCCGAGCCCTTCGTTATTCCGACGCCCTCTATGGAAAATACGCTGCTGGTGGGCGATTTTCTGTTTGTCAGTAAGCTTCATTACGGTACCCGGACGTTCAGAACACCCTTGCAGGTTCCCCTTACTCATCAGAAGATATGGGGCACGAACATTCCTTCGTATAGTACGGCAATTCAATTGCCGACATTCCGCCTGCCTGGTTTTACGCGGGTTAAAAACGGCGACGTGGTTGTTTTTAACTACCCTCCTCCCAGAAGCGGAGAGCCTGATTATCCGGTTGACCTGAAGACGAATTTCATCAAGCGGTGCATTGGTATTCCGGGTGATAAGCTGGAAGTACGCCAGCGGCAGGTCTACGTCAACGGGAAGGCAATGCCCGTGCCACCTCATGCCGAAACGAATTATTTCGTCAAAACTACGGAAGTACTCGACGAGCGATTCTTTCGAAAATACGACATCATCAACGATTTCAAATCGCCGGAAGGTCCGTTCATCAACTGGCAACCGCTCGAACAGTACAACGATTCGACAAAGACGACTGCACTGGTTGGTTACAGCGTGAACACGACGGCTACTACCATTGCCAGGTTTAAGGCATTCGACTGGGTAAAATCGATCGAACCCCTGACTGACCAGCCGGGGCAGGCGATGCCGGGTATTTATGGTGGCTCGGCTCATCAATGGAACCGCGATAACTACGGTCCCGTAACCGTTCCTAAAGCAGGGATGACCGTACCGCTCAACGAGCAGACTACTGCGCTATACGGCATACTGATCGAACGCTACGAAGGAAACGAAAACGTCAAACTAACGCCCACAAGTGTCAGCGTGAATGGTCAACCAATCAGCGCGTACACGTTTAAGCAGGATTATTATTTTATGATGGGCGACAACCGACATAATTCAGAAGATTCGCGGTATTGGGGCTTCGTTCCCGAAGATCATATCGTAGGCAAAGCGGTTCTTGTCTGGATGTCGCTCGATCCAAATCCGGTTGCTTTCTGGCAAAAAATTCGCTGGAACCGGTTGCTGAGACTGGTTGAGTAAACGACTTTTTTACCAAGGGTTCGTTGGGTAGTGTTTGATACGGCATATCAAACACTGCCCAACGAACCCTACTTTTTACTGATATACTTATTCCCCTTTATGTAGTATCGATACGGCAAATCGGCTCCATATTTTATGCCGATCCGGGTTGTCGTTACCATATCGAAATCGTGCAGGACCGGACCACGGATAAATAAATTGCCCGTTGTCAGTGACGCGAAATTATCTTGCTGGCGATCGATCCCCATTGAAATGGTCAGTTTGCCGGGTCCATTGCACAGGTTTCGCTGACCGTCGGGCGTTGTCGGATCAATGGTGTTGTTCCGGTATCGTTCGAAGCCTGTTTTAAACGCTTCGTTACGCCGGAGGCCCATAAGGTCAAGCCCTTCGGTAGGTTCCAGTGCGCGGATCAGGATCGCTTCACCAACGCCCTCCGGCCCCATAACGATGTTGATGCAGTTGTGATGATTGTAAATCTGGTAGACGTACAGCGTTCCGGCGGGTCCGAACATAGCCGCATTGCGGATCGTTTTTCGGCGGTAAGCGTGGCAGGCCGGATCGCCGACGAGATACCCTTCCGTTTCAACGATAATGCCGGCGGTTGTTCCTTCTGCGCTCTCGTGAACCAACTCGCAACCAAGCAATAGCTGCGAAAGCGTAAGTGTGTCGTGGGACTGATAAAAATCGATCGGTAGTTTTTCCAATGCCTGAATAGCGCGCGTTAATTGGCGGTAACCGTGACGGCCTGCGCTGAGTTCATAACTGCGTTTTCGGCTTTCTGTTCGTTGGCCGCCCGAATCCGGCGCACAACCCGAACAATCAGCGGCACACCGATTACCGTAGGAATCAGCCACACTACGATGGGCGGCAAAAAGTGAACATTGACAACCAGAAAGGCCGTCAATGTGGCCACGTAGCCCGCCGACATACCAATAATGTGTGAATAGAGCCAGTACGCTTTGTCTTCGGGTGGAGTCCGGAACCGGTCGATGGTTTGTTTGACACGTACGAGGGCGATGCCACCGAACACAATCCCGACGGAACCAAAGAAATTTTGCCCGATCAACTGCCCGACTCCCCAACCCAGGAGGACCAGCGCGGTGATGCCCGCTCCAATCTGAATGCCCCAGTCTAGCGACGACACCTTACCATCAATTGCCAGCCGTTTCCAGCGGAGCGCGCGATAGCCGGACAGAACCAGGTAAAAGCTGAAAAAAGCGATCATGAACAAAAAACTCAGGCTTTTCAGGTAAGCGACGACGACGGCTGTTACAAAGACTACGGCCATGCTGTAGGTGTAGTACCGGCCTGCCCGACGGTGGCGAGGACCTCCTTTTTTTGTGAGCATGGCTACGGGGCCGGCGAGTAAAGCAATTGTTCCCGCTGTGGCATGGACAATAATGAAGAGTCTGATAAATAGCGCGATAGACATGGGTTTGCTGGCTAAAGGGGGTCCAGAAATGAATGGACAAACCTAGACGTATCTATTTTCAGGGGCAATAAGCGCAGGTTATAAACTATTCCGTAGCGTTGTTGAGTAGGCTGGCTGAGACCGTATTTTTGCCGTTTATCTAAAAACGAATCGATCAATGAAGCCATTTTTAGGTCTCTTACTGGGAAGCAGTCTACTTGGTCACGTGGTTCGCGGTCAGGCTATCGATACGGTTTATTCAGCCGCTTATTTGAAAAAAAGTACGTCGTTCGCCTGGCTGCATTATGGGGGTGATCTGCTGCACATGCCGGGTGGGCAGGCTCCTTATTCGGGCGGTATAACCAATTTTTCGGGCCGGGTGGTGCCTCGATTGACAATAGGTGGAATCCATTTCTGGGGGCACGCCGATATGTACGTAACCTTCCCGCTACCCGTCAGCATCGGCAAGCGACCCGCCGTGTTTGAGGAGAGCTCCTATAAAGAAGGCGTTGAAACGGGGCTTCGTATCTATCCCATTGCCTTAGCGCCCAATCGGCTGACCCCGTATGTCGGCATCTGCTTCAAGCGACAAGCGTACGGACAACAGGAGACGGGATCACCCAATGGCAAAGGATACCCCGAACTGGATCGGTTCATTGCCCCGTTGCAGGCGGGTGTCACCTACACAACGAATCGATTTCACCTGACCGCCGGGCTTTATTACCAGGCGAACCGACACGCGACCTATTTCTACACGCCGACACAAACGGGGCCGCTTACGTTCAATCCCGTAACTGTTAATGTGGGTCTGGTTCGCTACATCGATACCGACCGGTCGATGGCTAAAGCGGAGGGCGTTCAGCAGGAAAATATAAAAGCGTATATTCTTCGGAAGAACAAGAAGGAAAGCAGCTGGTACGTGGGCGTTGGGCCGTCGGTGGCGCTTCAGCTGAGTAAATCGTCGTATTTTAAAGAAAAGCATCCTTACCTGCACGACGACATGACCGGAGGACTGATGCCCGACCTGACCGCTGGCTATTATGCAGCTAAACCCGATCTGAACATCGGCGTATCGTATCGAACGATGGGAACGCATCTGATAGCTTATGGTACCGATATTCGCCTGCGGAGGCATTCGTTCATGCTGGAAGGCTACAAGTTCCTGTTCAATTACCTGGGATTTGTGCCCTACATTGGTCCGACGCTGGCGCTCGAGAGTTTGTCGGCTACGGTAGCGGGCGGGGCCGAGAACGCCCGGTACACACAGGTAAAACCAGCCATCGGGATCATTGCCGGGTGGGACATCCGCGTGACCAAAACCGGCTCCAGCCTGCTTCGTACCAATCTACGCTATACGCCGGGACTGCGGCTCAACATCGGTAACGAGTCGATCAAGTTCGACCACCTGGAGTTCAATTTCATCCAGTACGTCCGCTTCATTGGTCGAAACCAGCTCTACAAACGATACAGCAACAAACGCTAGCATCCCGGAAACGGTCAAATACAGCCGGGTTGTCGAATCACATTCGACAGCCCGGCTTTTTCATTGGTCGACAGATCGGGTGCATCAGTCGAAATAAATTGAAACGCCCCCGTCAACACCCCACATTTGTATCATTCAAACACGAAAACAAACACATCTCCGCTCATGAACGCAATTGCTACCAAACTCCGCAAACTCCGGGAGCTCTACGGTTATCCACAGGAATACGTAGCCTATCAGATGGGTATCAGCCAGGCCGCGTACAGCAAAAAAGAGAACGGGAAAACCGAATTATCGCTGACCGTCCTCGAACAGCTAGCCAGCCTGTATCAGATTTCGATGCTCGATCTAATCGCGCTGAGTCTGCCCGACCTGCTAATCCTGGCGATTCCGAAAACCATCCGCGCCAACTCCTGATCACGCCAATACCTTACCCGAATTTCTCATCTATAACCAACCAATTTTCATGAAAACCAAACAACACATCGGCACCTTCGTCGCAGCTACGTTACTTACGGGTTCAGTGGCAATGGCGCAACAACCTGGTCAATATCAGGCTGCAATGGGTAGTCTGCTCGCCCGGATGGACACGGTCGAAAGCGTAGCCGGGAACCTACAGGTTGCCAATGCGTTCACTCGCGTGGCCACCGCCGAAAAAAATCAGTGGCTCCCTTTCTACTACAGTGCGCTCTGTACCGTACTGGCAGCTTTCGACGAAAAAGACATCACCAAAATCGATCCGCTCTGTGAGCAGGCCACGCAACTGATCAACGAGTCGGATCGGTTGTCGCCCAACAATACGGAAGTTTACTGCATCAAATCGATGATCGCGCTGGCGGGTATTAAAGTCAACATGATGACGCGGGGGCTGGAAGGGATCACAACGGCGCAGGCAAATCTCGAAAAATCGCTCCAGCTGGATGAGAACAACCCGCGCGCTTATTTCCTGATGGGACAGCAAACCTACAACACGCCCGAACGGCTGGGTGGCAGCAAGAAAGATGCGCTCGCCTATTTCGAAAAAGCCATTACCCTCTTCGAGAAACAGCGCGATCGGGCCACGACCATCGACGTGAACTGGGGCCGTAAAACAGCTGAGCGGATGGCCGCTGTCTGCCGCAAACAGCTTCAGGTTGCCACCAAATAAGCACAAAGCCCTGCCGTGGGCCACGTCTGGCGACCCACCGTTCAACTACTAGCAAGTTCAAATAACCAACCTCTTCACCTGTTCTGTTTCATGAAAAAGACTATTGTCCTGGTCACCGGCGGTTCGCGCGGTATTGGCCGCTCTATATGCCTGTCGCTCGCCGAACACGGCTGCACCATTCTCTTCACCTACCTCAGCAACGAAAGTAAAGCGCAGGAGTTGAGGGACGAAATCAACCAAATGGGTCGGGGTGAAGCCTATGGCTACCGCTGCGATATGAGTCAACTGCCCGAGGTGCTGGACCTGGCCAAACGAATCAAGCGCGACGTGGGTTATCTCGATGCCATTGTCAACAACGCCGGAATCGTGGGGGATGGAAAACCCTTCCTGTTTGCAACCGATGAACACTGGTGGCACGTTATCCGAACCAACGTAGGCAGCGTAACCAATACCTGCCGGGTGCTGTTGCCCATGATGATTTCGCGGAAAGCCGGTCGGATTATTAACATCACATCCTTATCGGGTCAGAAAGGAAACGCTGGCCAGTCGGCCTATTCAGCCTCGAAAGCCGCTGTGGTGACTTTCTCGCGGTCGCTGGCCAAAGAAGTAGGCCGGTTCGGGATTACGGTCAACTGCATTTCGCCGGGTCTGATCGACACCGACATGACGCGTGACATCAGCAATGAGTACGTAGCCAACCGACTGGTTTGGTCACCCCTGAAACGCAAGGGCGGAGCCGATGAGGTAGCCAACTTCGTGACGTACATGATCTGCGATGCGCCGGGCTACATTATCGGCCAGGAACTCACCATCGACGGCGGCCTGGGCGTGTCGTAGCCCGCTCCGGGTCCATGCAGTTCAGCCGTATTTTTTCTTCCTAAACCCTTTTTCTTATGGAACGTGTAGTCGTAACTGGCATTGGCGTATGCTGCTCAATTGGCCAGACAAAAGATGAGTTCAAAGATAGCGTGTACAACGGTCGGCTGGGTTTAAAGCCTATTGACGCGAAACGCTTTCCGACCGATAGTTCGTGCTACGCTAACAAACAGGCCTGTGTGCTCGATCAGGAATTATACGATCAGGTCGAAGCCTCTGATGAAACCGTGCTGACCTATCTGGGCCACCGGGTCATTGCCGAAGCACTGAACGACGCGGGGCTGGTGCCGCAGACCGTTAATCCCCACCGGGCGGGCCTGTTCGTCGCAACCACAATTGGCGGTTCGTATGCCTTCATGGACTTCACCCGGAAACGGATTCGGGAAGGTATCGAGGGCGATGATTATGAGCTGCTCTTCAAAGCATCGACGCCGAACATTACCGGCTCGCTCATGCGTCGACTCGGCTGGCGCGGTCCTTCATCGACCATTTCGACGGCATGTGCCGCAGGCACGAACTCCATTGGCCGGGGCTTCGACTTTGTGTCCAGCGACCGGGTTGACGTAGCCATTGCCGGAGGTATCGACATCTTTACCGAGCTGAGTTTTGCCGGGTTCAATTCGCTGCAATCGCTGTCGAAGTCCATCTGTCAACCGTTTGACAAACACCGCGATGGCCTGACGCTAGGTGACGCGAGCGCCTTCGTCGTACTCGAAAGCCTGACTCACGCGCAGGAACGGGGGGCTCGCATCTACTGCGAACTCAAGGGGTACTCGGCGAATAACGAAGCGCACCACCCAACGGCCCCCACACCCGACGGGAGTACCGCCTTCCTGACCATGCAGCAGGCCCTGCGGCACGGGGGTATGACCGCCGATGATGTGGATTATATCAACGCCCACGGCACGGCAACGGGCGTCAACGACAGCATGGAACTCAATGGTATTGGGCGACTCATGGCCGACCGACCCGTCTACATCAGCTCGACAAAATCGATGATCGGGCACACGCTCGGCGCGGCTGGCAGCATCGAATTTATCACCACGGCACTGGGCATTTACCACAGTTTTGTGCCGCCTTCCTGCAACGTGGGGGCCACGATGGTGGCCGATGACGGGCCAATCCACCTCGTGCGCGACCGGGCCATCGATCAGCCGATCCGAGCTGCCTTATCCAACTCGTTCGGCTTTGGCGGTTGCATGGCTTCCATTGCTCTCCAGCGATTCGACAATTGATTGCTCACGTCAACACCTTCTTTCCCATGATCTCAGTAACCGTTTTTAATCAGATTCAGGCTGATCAGATCCGCCCTGAAGACCTGCTGCCGCATCGTCCGCCCATGCTGCTCATCGACCGGCTGGTCGACTACACACCCGGTCTGTCGGTCGAGGCCGAAACGATTGTCAAGCCCGACAATATGTTCTTCCAGGGGCATTTTCCGGGAGAGCCGATCCTGCCGGGTATCGTACTGGTCGAGATGATGTTTCAGGCGTGTGGCATTTTTGGCCGGCTCGAAGCCCTCAATCTGGTCGATGCCGATTCGGCGCAGGCGGGTGTCTACCGACCCCGTTCCGGACGAGCCATCAAGATCGACAACATGACCTTCAATCAGCCCGTATTGCCGAATGACCGGGTAACGATCCGGGCCGTGTTCGACCACAAGCTGCTCAACTTTTCGGTCTTCAAAGCCCGCGTAGACATCGACGGTCGCGGGCTGGCTGCCAAAGGAACAGTCACTGTACTTATTAACTCGTAAACGCAAACCTGACTATGAAAACCCAACCATCTGTAGTGTTGACCGGGGGTGGAGTCCTGTCCGGTCTGGGAGTCGGTATGGTGCCGTTCTGGAACGCATTACGCCGGAATGAGTCGGCCATAACGGTAAAAGAAACCTGGAATGTGCCGGATCTGGCGACCGACGAAGCTATCTTCTACGCGCCCTGTGCCGAGTTCAACCTGACGGAACACGTGGGAAGCCTACGGCCACCGTTGCCACTGCGGTATTCTCAACTGGCGATGGTGGGTTGCCGCCTAGCTATCGATAACGCCGGACTGGACTTGGCGGGACTGGTGCCCGAGCAGCTGGGATTGATTCTGGACACGACCCTGAGTGCCAATGCAGCCGCCGAAGCCTTTCTGTACAAACTGTACATTGATGGACCGGCCAAGGTGAGCCCGTTCGTGTTTACCAAAACGACTACCAACTGCGCCCTAGGCGACGTGGCACGGGCGTTTAAATTGAAAGGACCAAGTTCGATTCTGCTGGGCGAAAACAGCGTATGCTACGGCTACGATCTGATTCGCGACGGAAAGGCTGATGTGGTGATCTGCGGTGGTTTCGACGAAATTCGGGAGACAACGCTGCTGGCCAGCCGCCATCGGGGATACCTACCGTCGGTAACTGATCCGTCGGGTCAGCGACGTACATTCGCCGAGAGTCTGCGCGATGAGCAGGGCGTTATTGTCTATGGTGAAGGGGCGGCTTATGCTGTGCTCGAATCCGCCGAACACGCGCGTCGCCGGCAGGCTACGGTACTAGCCGAAATCGTTAATTATCAGGTGTCCGGGGATACCTCGTACCGCGATTTTATTTACGAACGCAGCGCCGATGATCTGGTCGATCACCTGACGGAGTTCTGCCAATACAGCCAGATTGATCCGTCGCGCGTCGAGTTGTTTATGGGTGGGGGCGGGCTGCCGTGGCACATCCGCAACTATGAAGCACCGGCCATTCACGATCTCTGGGCGGATAGCTCCTTGCCCGCCTATGCAAATATCAAAGGCCATACCGGCGAAACCTTCAGCGCATCACCCATCATGTCGTTACTGGCGGGCGCACTCTGTTTGCGCGATAATGTGGTGGTTGGTTCGGGCTATGACCCGGCCCAGACGGGTTTGCCGACCGTAGCACCGGAACACACCATCGATCGCGCTTTTAGATCCGGGACAACGGCGTTTATTCATTCGCTGCACGTTGGCGGCAACGCCGTGACACTGGCTATCCGAAAACCCTAAATCAACTCTCCGGCATGAACGCTTCAACGACGTTTCTGGACACCTACGGGACCACGTTTCAGCAGACCTACGAGCGCGCTTATCAGGAAGTGAGCGAGCGCGAAAGGCAGAAGAAGGTGGTCCATCAGCAAAAGGATCTGCACTTTCTACGGGCTAACCTCAGCCATTTCTGCCCGAACGTACCAGCGGGGCAGCACGAGTCGATTTACCTGCGGCTGCTGACAAATCACTGGCTGAGCGCGCGCAGTTTTCGGTACGTCGATTTTGGTTCGCTGGCGCACATGGCCATAAAGGGAGACGCTGACTTTCTAAAACCAACGGATGCGCCCCGCCCGGCCCGCATATTCTGTACCTATCATCTGGGTGGTTACCGGGGTGTATTGGTTATGCTGCTCAACGCGGGCTACCCACTGACGCTCGTGATCGACAGCCGGACGCTGAAGAGCCAGAAGGAGTACATCCGAACCGTATCGGCCCAGTTGAATCAGTACAATAATGCGTCGGCTTCCATCGAGCTGCTGGACGCCGAAAGTCCGACGATTGGCCGGCAAATGGCGGGGGCGTTGCACAAAGGGCGGTCAATCATGATCTTTTTGGATGGCAACACGGGTGTGGGTGGCATCTACCAGCGCAATAGCCGTCAGTTGCGCGTTTCGTTTCTGAACCGGACCATTGTTTCGCGTACCGGCATTGCGATGCTAGCGCAGGCTACCCGTACGCCCATCATCCCGATTATTTCGTACTATAAAACGGTTGAGGGCTGTGAACTGCCGCATTACGAGTGTCTGCCGATGATTGATTCGCGGTCGATTCCGGCAGCGGACTTTGTCCGGGAAACGACCCAGCAATTGTATGACCTGCTGGCTGATTACGTGCGCCAATACGTGGATCAGTGGGAAAGCTGGTTTTACTTCCACAAATTCCTGGATTTTGATGCGCTTGAAACGCCACCCGCTGTTCGTTCTGCAGTGTCTGTACCGGGTGTGGCTTTCCTGTTCAATGACGAGCGGTACAGTTTGTTTAAACTCGATCAGGCTGGGTATCTGTTTGATCGTCAGACCTATCAGGCTTTTCCGTTAGCTGACGAATCGTTCCGGGCGTTGCATCAGCTGGAGCAGGGAAGCAGCGCTGAGTGCCCTCCGGAAGTGTTGCAACTCCCTAATTCGCTGATCGAAGGCTGGTGGGAACTGGGCGTTCTGCGCTCCATCGAGACAATCAATTAGTGCTGGTTCAATCCATCCATTCATCCTCGTTACTCATGAATCGAACGAAATCATCTGCCAGCCAGTTGAAGCTGTTTTCGCCGGTACTGCTGCGCGTAGCGGGCCTGTCCATTGATGTACTCGATGTGTTACGAACGCCCGTGCTGACCTTTCGATTGGATCAGTATGCGCATCGACGCTTGCAGTTGATTCGTCGAAAGGAACCGCTGCTGGCCGATTTGTTTGCCGTGATTGAGGGGGTATGCCCGCCGGGAAAGCCACAGCAACAGCTACAGCAAATCCGGCGTGACCTGCACAACGACCGACCCGTTCGGGCGAAGGATATGGTGCAGGCTCAGCAATGGCTACCGGCTGCGGTGCTTCGTCAACTAATGGCGTATATAGACGATCGTCAGCGCATAGAGCGGTACATGAGCACGACAGCAAAACTGTATCAGCAACAGGCAATGCTAGGCCGGAAACGGTTTCAGGAGACCACTGGTGATGCCTCATTCCAGCGGGGACTGGCGTTGTCGAGTCTGTCGCTGCTTCGCCAGCTAAACGCGTATCAGCAGACTAATCCGGTTGCCTTTCGAAAAGATGATTTTCAGGTCGAGCACGGGTTACTTCGGTATCTGTCGCGAGCGGCTACGAAAACAACGCCCTACAGCACCCTGACGCATCTGGCAACCATGCCCGTCCACGCGGGTCGAAACGATGTCTGGAAAGCAGGGCAGTCCCGGTCGCACGTACGACTGTCGGTTCGATTACTGGGCGTATTCGATGCATTGCTACGGGGCAATCAGCGGTTGGGCGAGCGATGGCTCGTAACCCTGAACCCGGCGGCTCTGGTATCGGATGGGTATCTGAGTTACGTTCGACAAACCAACGGTCAGGTGGCCTGTGTTCGATTGCCTGTCAATCCGGCGCTGCGGTGGGTCATGTCCATGCGGAACACAACGCAGACGTATAAGGAATGGGTCGACCGGATCCAGCAGCGGTTCAAAACGCCCGGAACCGAGGCCCGGCAGTACATCGACAAACTCATCGAACTGGGTCTGCTGCATCATGGATTACCCGTATCGGCGGCTGATGCTGACTGGGCGGTGCGCCTACACGACTGGTTGATCACGCATCGCTGGCTCGCGCCGAAATTCGTGGATAATCAGCTAGGCCTGCTCGATGCGCTGTTCACAACGGCCCGTATGTTGCCTATGGCTACACCGGCTCAGCGGCTTCACTTACTACCGAAAGTACACGGCCTTCTGGCCGAGCGAATCGGTACGCTGAAACAACCACCCACGACTGATTTCTGGCCTCTACGCCCGGAGCAGCTGTTCTTTGAAGATGTTACCCGACCCTTGCACGGCAACCTGCCGACACCCGACACCATGCCGCTGGTAGAAACGACGAACCGATTGGTTAACCACCTTGCCAGTGCGTCCATTGCCCCGGTATCATCCCTGGTTGATCTGTTTAAAGAAACCTTTTCGCCAGCCGAGCATGTCTCGTTAACAACCTTTTTCGGCCATTACCTAAGCCGTCCGAATGCTATCTCCCAAGCCGTGACCGTGTTGCCAGCCGTTCGCCAGCAGTGGGAACAGTGGGCCGCGGAAGGACGTCGTCAACAGACAATTCATCTCCGAAGCAAGCAGATTCCCGATGAACCGACGAGGGTCATGAGCCAGGGTGTTTTCTGGCAGTCGTGGATCGATAACAAAGGGCGGCTCTGTGCGGTGCTGAATGAACTGGCGGGTGGATTTGGTCGGATGTATGGCCGTTTTCTGCCGTATTTCGGCCAGAGCCTGACCAACGAACTGATCAAGGCGAACCAGTCCGTTTCATCATCTGACTGTCTGCTGGTCGAAGCTACGGATGATCATTATCATAATGCCAATTTTCACCCAGCGTTGCTCGATGGGGTGATTTTGACTCCGGAGGCACATGTACCGTCATCGTCGGAGCGGGCCATCCCGATCAGCGAATTGTCTGTACGCTTGTCTGATGATCACCAGCGGCTCGATCTCTGGCACTTGCCGACCAGAAAACGGGTGCAGGTTGGCGATCTGGGTTTTCAGGCGGATCGGTCGCGGTTGTACTCGTTTCTGCGCCTGTTTGCGCCCGTACACGATCTGAGTCTGAACCTGTTTCGTTCGGTTATCAACCAGTGGTATGAAGCGCAGCAGCCAGCTGGAACGGTACGAATCTGGCCCCGTATTGTGCTGGATCAAAGGCTAATTGTGCAGCGCCAGACGTGGTGGTTACCCGTTGGTGCCGACGCTTCGCTGCCAACCGAAGGCGATGCGTTTACCTTTTTTCGGGCTACGCATAACTGGCGACATACCCACCAACTGCCCGATGAAGTGTTCGTTAGCCTGCCCGCTGCGCCCAACACCGACGACTGTAAACCCCAGTACATTCGCTTTGACAATGTGCTGCTGGTAGACCTGTTCCGGCGGTTGGTGCGAAAAGCAGTGGCGGCTGGCTGTCTGCTGAAAGTAGTCGAAATGCGTCCGGCATCCGATGTGTTACATCGTATCGATGGTCAGCGTTATGCCGTAGAATCTGTACTCCAGTGGTACACGACTGAGTCTACCAGGCAGCCGCCGGAAAAACACACTATGTCGGCAGATATGCGCGCATCAGCCATTCCCTGATCAGTTAGTCACTACGCATCACCTTTACCCAATTGCTTACTAGTCAATTACCAGTTTACGTCTAATTGCTGAATCTGTAAACCCCAATTTACCATGAAACATGTACTCATTGCCGCTACATTGCTGGCTAGCTCGTTTGTCGCCAAGGCGCAACATCAATCCGACGCCCACACGTTGACCGTCAACGTAACCGACCTCAAAACGGCGAGCGGTGCCGTCTATATCTCGCTTCAGGACCCGACGCAGAAGGCTGTCCAGAAGCAGGCCGTACCGATCCAGAAGAACAATACCCAGATCGTTTTCCAGAACGTACCGCCGGGTACGTATGCGGTGCGGTTGTTTCACGACGAGAACAACAACAAAAAAATGGATACCGGCATTTTTGGTATCCCGAAAGAGGGCTGGGGCTGCTCGAACAACGTAAAAGCAACGTTTGGACCGCCGAAGTATGATGCCATGCTCTTCACCGTCAATACTGACAAAGCCATCACCATTCACATCAATTAAGCCTATGTCTGCTTATTCGCTGACAGATTCTCTGCCGATTGCCCCCGCCTACGCTCCCCCCGATTTGCCCTGGAACGGGGGGGGCGGGGAGACGCTGGCCAACGTTCTGCGAAGGCGACACGAGCGATACCCGACCAAAACCGCGCTGATCGACGGGAAACGAAACCTGACTTACGCCGATCTGTGGCACCGGGTTGACGAGCAGCAGCAACTGCTGGACCGGGCGGGCGTGCAACCCGCCGATGTTGTGGCCATCTGTGCGCCCAATAGTCTGGATATGAGCGTACTGTTTCTGGCGGTGCTATCACTGGGCGCTGTTCCGTTCGTGGTCAATTACCGGATTGAGGTATTGGGCGATCTGGGCCAGCTGAATGTTGTCTGGTTTGCCGTACCGCGCGGAAGTCTGGCGATCCGACGGCAACTGGCGGGGGTACCTTACCTGACGCAGCAAGCACTGGACGCGCGCTTCGATCTGTTCAGAAACACGTGTGGAACTAGTCTCCCCACCGGAGACACGGCTCTGCTGGTGACCAGCTCGGGCAGCAGCGGGATTGCCAAGGTCGTTCAGCTGACCAATTCCGGAACGTTGTTCAACATTCGCGCGAACGTCGATGCGCTGAAGCTCCGCGCTGACGACGTAACGGCAATTGCCCTGCCAATGGGCTACTCATACGGACTTATCGGTCAGTTTCTGAGCCATCTGTACGTTGGAGCCACGGTGTTGCTGCTCGATCCGCTATTTTTCCTGCACCAGATGGTCTGGCTTTTTGGTCGTCATCGTGTTACGACGCTTTTCCTGGTACCGCCGATGGTTCGTCAGTTGAATTACCTCTACGATCGAAAGCTGTTACCCGCTGACTTTTCGACCCTGCGGTTCGTAGCGGTCGGTGGAAATCGCATCGAGACAACGGCAGTCCGGAAAGCTATGCAGGTGTTTGGCTGCCCGGTCGTGAAAACGTACGGACTGGCGGAGGCTGGTCCCAGGGTGGCTACGCATCCGGTGCATCACCCCGCCGATCCGGATCTGGAATCGGTTGGGCGACCGAACCAAGGGGTTCGGGTGCAGATCATTGACGAAACCGGCGACGAGCTGCCACCGGGGAAAATCGGGACGGTTCGGGTGCACAGCCCTTCGGTCATGATGGGGTATTTCAACGCCCCCGACTGTCCGTCGCACCGGCCCCGTGCTGCCATCACAACCCGCGATGTAGGCTACATCGATCCGGGCGGCCGGTTGTTTGTGTTGGGTCGGAAAGGCGATCAGTTCCGGATTGGAGAGCGATCGTACTGGTTCCGGGAGGTCGAAAATGTGCTGTATACGCACTTCGCGTTCCTGAAAATTGCCCTGCGCCACACCGACGGACAGATCCATATCAGTGCGATTGCCATGCGCGACTATCCTGTTCGGGAAACCGATGTTTACGCCCGACTCCACGATGCGTTTGGCCCACACTGTACTCACCTGTTTGCGTTTTCGCTGTTACGTACCAACTCGCTTTTAAACGAAAAATGAACGATGGCCCTTTCTACGTTTTCTGTTTACTGGGCTGATCTGACGGCTGCCCACCGTTCAGAAGCTGACGTAGCTCGCTTGCCCGTGCCGGTACGCCCGTATCGAACGGCCCAGTCCCGGCAGCTGTCCATGTTGAGCAAGTGGCTATTGCACTACGCGCTACACCACCAGCCGCCCCACCCCAACGAACCCCTGGTTAGTCTGCGCTATCATGTAAACGGGAAACCGTACCTGTCGGATAGCCGGTATGCGTTCAGTTTGTCGCATTCAGGGCAGTTAGCCGCCTGTGTTATAACCCCCCGCCGGGCCGTTGGTATCGACATTCAGAAGCGGGTTCAGTTACGGCCCGGAGCTGAAGGACTATTTCTCTCGCAGGAGGAACGCGAACGGATGATGGGTGAAGATATCCTGTCGCTCTGGTCGCAGAAAGAAGCGGCTTACAAGGCACTTGGCCATGAACTGGATGCCCGCCTGACCGATTTCCGGTTCGAGCAGGTGCAGCAACTTCGCTGTCGGGATGTCGTGGTGCGACTGATCCCGGTGCTGACAAACCCGAATTACATCGGTTACGTGGCTTACGAAGCTGGGGACGAAAATGACCTCATGACGGTGCAGCTTGAATGTCTCTGATCATCAATCGTCTTTTTTATGGAAACCATTCGTTTGTTCTGTTTCCCGTTCGCGGCTGGTAGCTGTTACTCCTACCAGCCGCTGATCCGGCAGGCTCCGCCCGGTATTACCTGGATACCAATGGACTACCCAGGGCGGGGCCGTCGCCTGTTTGAACCCGCGTTGCGTACGCTCGATGCCGTAGTCGATGATTTATTCGAGCGGCTGAAATTTCAACTGACCGGTCCGTTCGCCTTTTTCGGACATAGCATGGGTAGTCTGGTGGCTTATCGGCTCAGTTGCCGGCTACGGGCCGAAGGAATGACGCCCCCACTGCACCTGTTTCTGTCGGGGCGGGGTGGGGCCAGTATCCCCGAAAAGCAGCGCAATGCCAAAAACATGACCCGGCAGGAGATTATCAACGAAGTACAGGAAATGGACGGCGATGTATCGGTCTTGCTCAAGAATCCACGGTCCTTCGATCTGTATGAGAACGTACTCCGGGCCGATATGATGGCGCTTGAAAGCTACGTGTATGCGCAGACGGGTCCCGCTGCGCTGGCGATACCGGCAACCGTCTTCATTGGAGATCGCGACATCTACACGCCCGATGAGGCCGCCCGCTGGCAGGAAGACTTTACCCACCCAATCGACATGCATGTACTACCCGGCGGTCATTTTTTTCTTTTCGACAACGGTCCGTTGATCCATCAGGCTGTCTACAAGGCCCTTCGTTCGTTACCAACTGATTCCGCCCAGCGTTATGAAACACAACACACATAAACTAATCCTGGGGCTAGTCATCGTCTTGTTCGGGAGTGTTCAGGCGCAGACGATCCGGGGAACGGTCGTTCAGGAACGGACCCAGCTACCCATTACCAACGCGGAGGTGTTACTGGCCAATGGATCAGAACAGCGGGTCTGGTCGGATAGTACGGGACACTTTACGTTGTCGCTAGCCGCTCCGGGTCGTTATCGGCTGTTGGTCAGGGCCGATGGTTATCATTTGCAGTTGGTAGACAACGTACTGGTTACGACGGCAAAGGAAACAATAGCCGACGTTTCACTGACCGAATCGACGCAGTTACTGGATGAAGTAAACGTGCGCGCCAGCAAAGCAGCGACGGCCTCCGGGATTGATTACGTATCGGTAAGTGGGCAGACGTTCGATCTGGAACAGACAACGCGTTTTGCCGGAAGTCGCAACGACCCGTCCCGGATGGCCATGAACTTTGCAGGTGTGGTCGGTAACAACGACACCCGAAACGATATTGTCGTGCGGGGCAATGCACCAAATGGTCTTTTGTGGCGAATTGAGGGGATCGACGTGCCGAACCCGAATCATTTTGGGGCGATGGGCGCAACGGGAGGACCGGTTCCTATTTTGAACAGTCAGACGCTAAAAACATCGTCGTTCTTGACCGGTGCGTTCCCGGCGGCTTACGGCAATGCGTTGTCGGGTGTGTTCGATCTTCAGTTGCGGAATGGTAATGAACGCAAGCGAGAACACACGTTTCAGGTCGGGTTCACCGGTTTTGAAGCTGGTTCGGAAGGACCTTTATCCAAGAAAAATAAGTCGAGTTACCTTATTCATTACCGCTACAGCGTGTTGGGCTTACTCGGAAAAGTAGGACTTCATTTTGGAACGGGTACTGCTACGCCCAATTACCAGGATTTGACGGTCAAACTTAATTTCCCCACGACGAAGGGAAATACATTCAGTCTATTCGGGGTTGGTGGGAAGAACAGTACCGTGTTCGATAATACGGCGAGTGCCTACAGCGATGCCGGAACCTACAACGACTATCGAACGGCAATGGGCGTCGTGGGGGCTACCTACACTGCTCAGTTCATGACCCGCACAACGCTCCGGCTAACAACGGCCTTCACCGGTACGCAGGTCGGCAATCGCTACGATACACTTGGCCGGGATGGAACTCTTCAGGCAAATTACCGCGATCAATCGCAGTACACGAAAGCGACGGCTCACGCTCAACTGACGCATCGATACTCGGCGGAAAGCAGCCTGCTCGCGGGAGTTATCGCGTCTACGTATTGGTTCTCCTTTCACGACAGCACGCAGGTTCCGGCCGGGATGCGGGCGTTGCGGAGTGCGGACGCGTCGACCCAAACGTACCAGGGTTACCTTCAATGGCAGTACCGGCCAACCAATCGCCTGACATTGAACATGGGCTTACACACAACGCATCTGAGCCTAAACCGGCAAACGGTTGTGGAACCGCGACTCGGGTTGCAGTACCAGCTTTGGCGGGGAACCACACTAAGCGCGGGCGTTGGCAACTACAGTCGCTGGCAGGACTGGATGCTTTACTTCAATCAGCAGCACGCGGATAATCAACTGGATCGATTGCCCAATCAATCGCTTGGTTTCTCAAAAAGTCGGCAGGCTGTACTGGGCCTGACCCAGCAGATCGGAACCGACTGGCGACTGAAAGCAGAAACATACTACCAATACCTCTACAACATTCCCGTTGACCAAACCCCATCTTATTACTCAGCGCTGAACGAAGGAGCTACCTTTTTTACAACCTCCCGGACGGGGCTGATCAATGCTGGAACCGGTCGAAATTACGGGGCTGAACTGACCATCGAGAAGCTATTTAGCCGACAGTACTACCTGCTCTCCACGTTGTCTGTCTTCAACAGCGAATACCGAACCTTGCTGGACCAATGGCATCCTACCGCCTTTGCCAATCAATACGTCTGGAATGCGTTGGGCGGCTATGAGTGGACCGTTGGCTCCCGAAATGCACTGGCAATTGACGTCAAAAATACGATGGCTGGCGGACGACGCTACACACCCATCGATCTGGTTCGATCGCGGCAGGAAAACGCCACCGTTACCGACGGTCAACGACCTTTTGCCAATCAATTACCCGCCTACTGGCGCACCGATATTAAGCTTTCCTACCGGCGCAACCGACCCAAAGCAACCTTCGAGTGGTCGATTGATATTCAGAATGCGTTTAATCACACAAATGCCTATCAAATGCTCTACAGTAATCGCCTGAATGCACTGGCGTATACACTACAAATGGGGCGTTATTTTCTTGTCAATCATCGGATTAATTTTTAAATAATGCTACGTTTTTGATTCAAACGGTCCTTGGATGGTTGGGCTAAAAGAAGCGAATCTGGTAATCATTAAACCAGACAACCAGCGCCTGTTTTTGCCAAAAAAACCACTGTTCACTACACAAATTATAGGTTATAACCTGAGCAAGTAAAGCAGTCCAAAAGGTTTTTGATTCAGAGCCGTTCTGCCGCCACCTTTGTCTTAGAAATTAATTCACAAGCAAGCCAAACAAAGTCTTTCACTCCTTATCCTTTTTTCACTCATGTCAACTATTGCAAGCATCCAGGACCGCATTCGTGAAATTGTAATCGACGTTTTACAGGCTGATGGCGCCCCCGTCGAACTAACCGCCGAAACCCCCTTCTTTGGCACGGAAGATCATCCGGGCGTTATTCAGGATTCCCTGGCTATTCTGGAGATTGCCTCCCGGCTGGCCGAAGAGTTTGGCCTGATGCCTTCCGATCTGGGCGAAGAAGCCTTCCAGAACCTGACCACGTTGAGCGAGCAGGTTGCGCTCAAAGTTCAGGAAAATGAACTGGCTGCTGTATAATCGGCCGAGTTAGTATCCATCCGAATGGTTAAGTCGCGTATAGTGATGCCCGTTCGATCCCCGACGAACTAAAAACTGCTGTGCACAGCGGATTAGTTACCTCCATATTTTTCACTTATTCACCTTTTTCTCCATCCAATTCAGTATGAACACCCAAGTTTCTACCCCAGCCCTGTCGATCGTTGAACTCGAAGAGCGTTTCGAAACGACTGTTGCCGCTCTCGATTCAGAACGGTGCAATGGTAATACCGTTAAGGCCGAAGTATCTGCGCAATAAGTAGTTAATGAATTTGTTTCGGCCAGCGTTTGATCGGCAGTTCATCCACAAACCGGTATCGCACTCGCCCACGGGCAGTCATGACCATTCTGGACTTGTCTAGTGAAAAACGCCTTTAATTGGCCGATATAAGTGTCTACTCTTCTGTTAATCAATCCTATAACTCTACTTAAGCGCACTACAAAGACCATGGAAAAGTTACCTGTATACCACGAAGAAGCCCTGACGATCGTTGAGCTCGAAGAGCGTTTTGAAACGACCGTTGCTGCCCTTGATTCGGCCCGTTGCAGCGGCAACCACGTAAAAGTTAGCCTTTAGTCCCAAGGCTGGTTCTGATTCTAATACCCGTTTAATCTCTGTTTTATACTTATTCATTTTCAAATCAAAAGCAATCATGACGAACAACACAACTCCCCAGCCTGAAGTATTGACGATCGTTGAACTCGAAGAGCGTTTCGAAACGACCGTTGCCGCCCTTGATTCAGCCCGTTGCAGCGGCAACAGCGCAGAAGTTAGTAAATAGTGTTACCGCTGATTCCGTAACGTGGGTGGAAACCCGGGCCTGTCTGCCCCACACTCATGGGTTTCCACCCCGCATTACATGACAGTAACTTTAGTCATTCATCCTGTTTCATTTTCTAAATCAAAAGCAATCATGATTAACAACACAACTCCCCAACTCGAAGTACTGACGATCGTTGAACTCGAAGAGCGTTTTGAAACGACCGTTGCCGCCCTTGATTCAGCCCGTTGCAGCGACAACAAAGCAGACGTTAGCCTTCAGTAAACCGCTGATTCCGTAATGCGGGTGAAAACCCGGGCCTGTCTGCCCCATAATCGTGGGTTTCCATCCGCACTACGTGATAGTAACTTTAGTCAGTCATACTCACTCATTTTCTAAATCAAAAGCAATCATGACTAACAATACAACTCCCCAACCCGAAGTACTGGCGATCGTTGAACTCGAAGAGCGTTTCGAAACGACCGTTGCTGCCCTTGATTCAGCCCGTTGCAGTGATAACCACGGTTCAGTAAAGAGGTAGTGGTCAATGAATTAGCTGATTTGTCAACGCCCCCGCCCAGTATGGGGGCGTTGTTTTTTTTCTCCCCGAAATTTTCCTAAACCGATTTTAGTATGACCGCCTTAGAAACCGACTCGTTCCGTATCGAAGAGATGGAGCGCTCGGACGTCAACCGACAGTTTTTGCTGACCGTCAGCGGACGGCCCTATAAAGTCGGCGAGTTAGTTTACCTGATCCTGGAAGGCATCAATCGCCAGTTGACGTACCAGCAGATCAGCGAAACGCTCAACGCCCACCAGAACCAGACACAGTTTGCTGCGGCTGACGTAGCTACTCTGGTCGAAGAAAAATTACGGCCAATGGGCGTTTTTGACGCGTCATCGACTAATGAAACAACTAACTCCCCGTCACTGGGTAGTATATATGCCCGCCGGACACTCCTCCGCTTTGAGCAGTATGCCGGTTTGCTCAAGATCTTACAATACGTTTTTTCACCTGCATTTTTTTGTATCACCTTCGTAGCCGCCCTGCTGGTCAATGGCTACCTGATGCGCGAATTACTGGCGCTAGATCATTACGTTCAGGATCAGAATGCGGCTACGCTGGCCATGGGAAACTGTGACCGGGGCCTGTGGCACCTGGCCGTTTTTTATCCCGTCGTTCTCTGTATTCTGCTGATTCACGAACTGGGTCATGCGGCTGCGGGCTATCGGTTTGGCATTAAACCCAAAGAAATTGGGGCCGGTTTATACCTGATTTTTCCTGTTCTCTACACTGACGTGACCGAAGTGTGGCGACTTGGCAAGCTCAAGCGAACCGTCGTCAACCTGGGCGGAATTTACTTTCAGCTCCTGATCAATCTCGTTCTGATCGGCTACATGACAAACCAGTTCGGCGATTTTGACCAGATCAATACGACGCGCTACCTCATTCAGCTGAACGTCGCCACGATGGTGATCAACGCCATTCCGTTTCTGAAATTCGACGGCTACTGGATCTACAGCGACCTGTTCTCATTACCGAACCTTCGTCGTCAGTCGGTATTGTACGTCCGAAAAGTAGCTAGTTTCCTTATACCCGCTCTGCGCCAGCCGGCGAAAGCCAACGATCCGGCTGTCGATCTGAAGAATCCATTTCTGCTGCTCTACAGCGCGGGCCGATTGTGGTTTCTGGTCTACTTCTTCGTGTTTGCCTTTCAGACCTTTTTTGATGTTGTACTGCACTATCCTTCAGCCGTATATCAGTTTGTGACTGATTGCTCGGTCTGTACGGCGGAACCATTTATCAAAGCATCAATGACGGTCGGGCTGTTCGCTTATTTCTCCGTGGGGTACGCTCGCCAGAGCCGAAATGCCATTCGGGGTGCCATCCGTCGCCGATTCGCTCACTAATTAACGCCCGCAGTTATGATAACCGACGTTTCCGTACCGAGTCTGCTACAACGGTCGCCCTATCTCGACATCAGCCTGTCGGCGCAAACCGGCAAAGGCACCATTTTTAACATCATCAGCGGAAAAAGCTACGAAGTGAGTCCGGTCATCATCTCGATCCTCGACTTCTTCAAGAAACCGGCTACGATTGATGGTCTGCTGGTCGATATGGATCTCGGTGCTGATCAGGTCGACCAGGCGTTGACCTACCTACAAAAAAACGGTCTGTTACTCGATCTTAGCGAGGAAGGGTGGGAGCGGTTCACAACCGATGTGATTGCCGTAAAGAACCGCATCTTTGGGGTCGATGCTTACCATGACCGGGCTGAAGTGGTGATTGTCGGGATTCCGTTCGGGAAAGGAAACGGCAAGTCGATGGGGGGCGCGGAGTTTCCGTTCCACATCCGTGAGTTCAGCCAGAACAATAACCTTCTGCTGAAAGGCGCTGATTTTTTGCTGTTCGATCGGCTGACGGCAACACGGCTGCAACCACTTTTTCGGGGGGGGAAGCTGGTCGATTATGGCAATCTGTTTATCAGCGCCAATGAATCAACCGCTTTCATCTATGCGAAGATGCACCAGGTGGCCAGTCAGCTCTTCGATGCCGGTAAGATTCCCGCGTTCATTGGTGGCGATCACTCGATCAGTTATCCGCTCATCAAAGCTGCCGCCGAGCAGTATCCCAATTTACACGTCATCCATTTCGATGCGCACACCGACACCTACGGGTCGCGCTACGACCATGTGAACCACTGGGGAAAAGTCCATCATTACGGCAACTTCATGACGAAGTGTCTGGAGCTGGACAACGTTCAGGAAGTGTATCAGTTCGGGATACGAGGATTCGCCAATGCCGGAGCGAAGGCCCGCCCCAAACAGCACATTCGCTGGTGTCATCAGGTGAGCGAGCAACTACGGCAGGGGTACCGCTTCGACCTCCCCGACGACGTTCCGTATTACGTCACCTTCGATGTGGATGTACTGGACCCAACCGTGCTACCAGGAACGGCCACGCCCGTTGCCGGAGGTTTTTCGCTGGCCGAAGTGAAACAGCTTTTTGATCAGTTACTGCCCGGTCGGAAAATCGTGGGGTTCGACATCGTTGAAGCGAATCCCGCTTTTGATCCAACTGATCTGACCACGCAGGTGGCCATGGAAATTTTACTGCGCCTGATGAGCTACTTGACCATTTCGTAAAGACTATGAAAACACAACTACATACGTTCGCTCTGACACTTTTGCTCGCGGGCATAGCCTGGGTTAGTCCGGCCTGGGGGCAGGTCATCGTGCGGGGTAAGGTGTTCAACGCTCAGATGAAGCCGCTCGAAAATGCCAATATCGGTGTACTGAATTCGTATGCTGGTGCCACCACCGATGCCAACGGCTCGTTTTCGTTCACGACCGACGGGCGGGGCATCGTTCAGGTGGTTGCCCAGATGCTGGGATATTCGCCCCAGCCGCTCAAGGTCACCATCGGTGATACGACGAAACAGGTAACGCTGAAGTTTGTCCTGACCGAAGAAGCGATCAACCTGGACGATGTGACGGTAAAAACCCGTAAAACGGATTTTCTGGGTCGGGGTGGTTTGCCTAGCCTGAAAGCACTAGAGGTCAGGGCGATGGGTGGTAGTAATGCCGATATTGCCAATGGTATCCGGACGATGCCCGGCGTACAGGCCACGACGGATGCAACGGGACTTTTCGTGCGGGGAGGTACCAGCGACGAAACGAAAGTATACGTCGATGGGCTGCTGGCGAACAACTTCTTTTACAACGGTAGTCCCGATGTATCGCAGCGGGGGCGATTTGCGCCCGAATTATTTTCCGGTAATTTCTTCAGCAGTGGTGGGTATTCGGCCCTGTATGGACAGGCTTTGTCGTCCGCGCTGATCCTGGAAACCAACGACGTTGCTACCCGCTCGACGATTGGCGGCAATATCAGCACAACGGGTGCCATGCTCGAAATGAACCGGGTCATTCGGCCCGAAAAGCTGTCGGCGGGTGGGTCGATCACGTATACCAACATGAGCCCGTATTACCGGCTGGTGCCGCAGCGTCGCTCGTTTTCTTCCGGCCCCGAATACCTCGATGGGCTGTTCCATCTGAAATACCGGGCGGGCGACAAGGGCGTACTGAAAATAATGGGTACGGTGGGCCGAAACAATGTGGCATTTTCCCAGCCGACCGCTGGTCGAACCGCGCAGTTCGGGCTGGTGAGTAGCAATGGATTTGTGAGCGTTTCCTACGCAGGCAGTGCCGGTAAACAATGGACCATGAATGCCGGATTCGGAGCCAGTTTGTCGAATAACACATCATCGATCGATTCGCTGCCGCAGCTTGAGGGACAAACGGCCCTGCTCCGGTCGCGGCAGGTCGAGCAGCAGGTGTATAACAGCCGCGTCGTGTTCCGGCGGTCAATCGGGAAAGGTTCCGATCTGTATTTGGGTATGGACCATGTGCTGACCAGCACGACGTTACAACTCGCGCGGCAGGGTTTTTTTGCCCCCAATCAACAGTTGACCGAGCAGTACGGAGCCGTTTTCGCCGAAAGTAACGTGTCGTTGAGCCGCACTGTGAGTGCCCGCCTGGGTCTGCGGGCCGAGGGAACATCGGCCATTAGCCGGTTTGCGCTTGCTCCGCGTATGAGTCTGACCTATGCCCCTGCGAAGGCGCATAAACTGACGCTTAGCTATGGGCAGTTTTACCAACAGCCCACCTACGACTACCTGATCGGCAACGCAAACCGCGCGTCACTGCGCTTCCAGAAAGCTACCCACTACATTGCCGGTTACCAGATGGTTCGAACGAATCAACTGTTACGGGTCGAACTGTATCAGAAAACGTATAACCAGCTTTTGCGCACCACCCCCGACACCAACTCAACGGGCACGGGGTACGCTCGTGGCTTGGAAGTACTCTGGAAAGAAGAAAATCGCCTGCCGAACGTCAACTATTGGGTTTCCTACTCGTATCTGGATACGAAACGGCAGTACCTCAACTATCCGGTGCTGGCTCAGCCGAGTTTTGCCGCCCGCCATACACTCGCTACGGTAGTCAATGTGCTGATTCCGTCTGTACCGCTCAACGTCGGGCTGACCTATACGTTTGCGTCCGGTCGCCCTTATTACAACCCGAATCAGCCGAACGATCGGTTCATGACGGACCGAACACCAGCCTATCATAACGTGGGCGCGACGATTGCTTATCTGTCGCACTTCGGCAAAGCCAATACGACCTTTGCCTTTTCGGCCAACAACTTATTGGGCAGTCAGCAAGTGTTTGGTTATCAATACAGTTCAGCCAGTGCGCGGGAAGCGGTCACACCACTGGCCAGACGCTTTTATTACCTGGGGCTTTTCATAAACTGGGGTATCGACAAGCGTAGTAAAACCCTTAACGATCTTTTGCAGAACTAGAACCGGTCTACAACTATGCAAAACACACAAGTTCGACTCATCAACCGACCGCTCGGGCTACCCAAAGCCACTGATTTCCTGGTCGAAGCGCAACCTTTTCAATCGCTTGGTATCAACGAAATACGGGTTCAGAACCGCTACGTTTCAATTGATCCGGCCATGCGGAGTTGGATGGCGGGCGGCAAATCGTACATCAATCCGGTGCCGGTCGGTGCTGTGATGCGAGCCCTAGGAACCGGAATCGTGGTCGAATCACGCCATCCGGACTACCAGCCCGGCGACCACCTGTACACGAATCTCGGCATTCAGGAATACGCACTGCTGACCGAAGAGCATTTGACAAAGCCCGATTACGGGAACAAACCGTACCGAGTCGATCCAACCGTAGCCCCCCTGCCGACCTATCTCGGGGCTCTGGGACTGCCAGGCATGACCGCTTACTTCGGCTTGCTGCGGGTCGGGCAGATCCAGGCCGGAGAGACCGTATTAATTTCAGCCGCTGCCGGTGGGGTAGGTAGCCTGGCCGGGCAAATTGCCAAACGGCAGGGTTGTCGCGTGATCGGCATAACCAGTACGCCCGAAAAATGCCAGCTGGTAACCCGTGAATTCGGATTTGATGCCTGCCTGTCCTACAAGTCGCCCACCTGGCGTGACGAACTGGCCGCTCTTTGCCCGGATGGTGTCCACGTTTTTTTCGACAATGTGGGCGGAGATGTGCTCAACGGTGCTTTACCGCACATGGCGCGGGGTGGCCGGGTGGTTCTTTCGGGGGCCTTATCGCAGTACAATAATATGCAGTTCATGCGCGGTCCTGCCAACTACCTGACCCTCATCTCGACCCGCGCTCGCATGGATGGGTTCGTCGGTATCGACTACTACGACGAGTTTGCCGACGCTCGTGCCGAACTCGCCCAATGGATTCGGGAGGGTACAATCCGACCTGATGTTCATCTGGTGTCGGGGCGGGTCGATACATTCGTCACGCTGCTGGGCCAGCTTTTTGGCGGCCATAATACGGGCAAACTGGTATTAGGTATTGTCGCGGATTAAGACTAACGTATCCGACTAAACGGGCTGGCACAGCTGTTCCATGACCCAATTGGTTCGTGCCGCCGACTCCCCGTGGCTTGGGCAGGAGCCTACGCCAGTCAATTCGTCGATAATCGTCTGGATAAAGGGTTGCTGAATATTGACCGGTATGTCGAACGTCAGGCGCTGGCTCGGTTGTCCTTCGAGTTGGAGCGTAACGGAATGATCGCCAAAAAAGGGAAAGGTGATCTGCCCCTTACTGCCTACGATGGTTGTCACTTCGTTTTCACTAGCCGTATTGGCCGTAAAACACCAGGTGCCGGTGCCCAGCACGCCATTGTCGAAGACGAAATTGCCCAGTACAATGTCGTTGGCGGGGTAAGCGCCACCCTGATTTTTGGAGAATCCCTGCGCCTTACTGATTGGTCCGAATAGAAAATCGAGGATGTCCAGTTGATGACAGGCCAGATCATAGAAATAGCCCCCGCCCGCCGTTTCAGGATCGGTTCGCCAGTTGGTCAGATTGTCTGATTGCCCGACAATATCGGGACGGATCGGCTTTCGAACGCACACATCGACAAAGCGGACATCGCCAATGGTTTTGCTGTCCAACAGTTCCTTTATCTTTAGGAAATTGGGTAACGCCCGTCGGTAGTAGGCTACGAAGAGTGGCACCCGAGCGACAGCGCAGGCATCGATCATCGACAGGCATTCAGCGTGGGTCCGTGCCATTGGCTTCTCGACGTAGACGATCTTACCGGCCTTAGCCACTTTGATCGCGTATTCGGCGTGACTTTTGGGCGGTGTGGCAATGTAGATGGCATTAATTTCGGGATCGTTGAGCAGGTCGTCCGCGTTGTCAGACCAGTTGGGCACGCCATGCCGTTGCGCGAAATCGCGGGCCAGTTCGCCGGATCGTCGCATAACGGATACCAGTTCCGAACCCGCCACGTTCTGAAAAGCAGGCCCACTTTTCACTTCACACACGTCACCAACCCCGATGATTCCCCACCGGATGGGTGTTGAAAAATTGTATGCCATAACATTCTTGTCCGTTTGCTTACAGGAAGCGTGACACGGCTCAAATCTAACGGTTGGTAACAAACCAAGATTACTCAGGCCTTAGATTTGCAGGCTAATATATGTTGAGCAGCACGCTCGTTGGTGCGGTCTTCGTGCTGATAAAAGCAAGTTCGCGCGTTAACGCTATCCGAAAAGAAGCGTTTGCCCCGGTCCAGCAAGGCCGGGTAGGTGATTGATACAACCTCGTCAACCAGTCTCTGGTCGTGCAGGCGGGATTTCAGCGCATAAAGGGTAATCGCGGCAAAGTGAAGGCGTTTCCGGACTGTTTGCCCCTACTTGAAACGAAGCTGCTCGTTGGTAGACTATTGGTACGTGCGCAAATGGGGGAGCCGCTTTTCAGCCGTATTTGCCTGAGTAGTACAGGTTATTTGTTAATCAAAATCGACTGGCAAAAAAAAGCTCCTCAACCGGTAAGTGAGGAGCTTGATACCATCGGTTCATGGACTGTCATGCGGCTTGTTCATAATAGGTGGTCAGGTCCGTTTCGTCAGTGAGTGGGTCGAACACGCCAAAAATATCGTTCGCCGAAACGATCCAGTTGTCGTCGAAATCGCCGTCGTTCTCATCGAAGAAAAGATCGTCGGACAGGGCTGCCATACTCGCTTTTTTGTTCAGGGCTATCGTCTTCATGACTATCAGGGGTTTTGGTATAGTCAAATGTCGCGGCTTTGGCCCCTGTTTTCAATAAATCCAGTGACTAAGTCATTCGCTGGGCGAATAGTTTAGGTGTCGGTCAACTGCCCGGCTTCGGTTCGTTGCCTTGCCCGCTGCGAGTCGTAATATTTGGCCAGGCAATGGTAAAGAACCAGTTCATAAGCCCGCTGTTTAGAGGGAAATAACCGGTTGACTGTCATATGGATCAGACTCGCGGCCAGCGACTGAATCGACGGATTACATTGACCGGGCTGGTCCAGTTCATTCAAGAAGGGTTGTTGTTGTTCGACCCAGTGCTCCATGCCGTTTGCCAACGGAAACGGGCGGCTCAGTGCCTGCTCAAGAAGCGGTTTATAGGATCGGTAGCGTTCATTCAGTTGCTGGCGAAGGGTGGCATCACCATTAAACTCGACGAAGAAACGCTCCCTTAAGCGATTGAGAAGCGTGTGGCAGTCGTTCGTGGGCATGTTCATTCCCTTCAGCAGCCGATCGACTTTGTGCGCAGCAAAGGCAAAACGCAGATTTTCGTCGAAACTGTCGCCCGTCTGGCTCATGAACTGTAGGGTACTTAGGCTGTCGTGATGGAAGAAATCTTCGCAGGTCGTCATTGTCTTTATCCCGTAACGTTCCAGTTCCCGCTGGTAGGTATCGGTCTGAATCTTATGGACGACACCACTCTGTACGTACGGCTGTAATGCCCGCTCGATGCGCCGGATCACGTAATGATAAAACTCAATGAATGGATTTCCGTGGAATCGCAGGCGCAGGTGGGGGTCTTGATCTTTGTAGCGGATGAAAAAGAATTTCTGCACGATTTTCTGATCGACCAATTCCTTGATGGCCGGATACAGGGCATCCACCAGCAAACTATCCGACGCTTTTTCGCCCGCGTAAATTTTAAGATACAGCCACTCACTCCCGACCGAAAACCGGCGCTGGGGAATATCACTGGTATCGGTGTCGATCGGCGCATACGGTAAGGCCGACGGATTCCGGAAGGGAAGAATCAGTTCATGCGTAAACGCCTGTTCGCCGGGTCCACGGACGGGGCAGCGGTCCGGCGTTTGCAAACACTCGACCAGTCGCACCGTATTGGTCCGGCGCAGTTCATGCACCAGTAAGTGAACGGCCGCATCGATGCTGGTATCGATACGCAGCTCATTATCGCCGTGAACCAGCAGAAATTCGTGGGGTAAACCAGCTTCGTTCAGTTGGTCGCGAAGGCGGGACAGGTCATTGAGGTCGAACTGCTTGGCTGTGATCTGCCACGTGGCCCGGCTGACGACGATGTTGTTATAGCGTACTCTGGGCAGGTAAACCTGTTGAGCCAGTAGCCCCCAGTTCCAGCGTAAATCAAGGTACGCGTCCTGGTATTGAAGGTTACACAAAAACTGATAGACGGGCAAGCCCCCCTGAAAATTATGCGCATTGGACAGCCGGGGAATAACTCGTTTGTTGAGCCGTTTCGAGCGGAGAATGAGCCGGTCGTTACGAACCGATAAATAAAGGTCCGATAGCGGAATCTGAAAGTCAGGCGCTACCGATGCCCGGCCCAAATACGGAATTTCGTAGCGGTGGAGTGTGGGACGAACCAGAATGTTGCCCGCCCTGGATTCGGGGAAATGAACAATTTCGGCCAGAATGACGTCGGGATGGCTTTCTTCGTCCTGCCGCGCACAGGCTTTTATCCGCTCGGCCAGCACCGGGTCTGACTCACCAAACCGGCTCATCAGATTAACCGCCGACGGGCCTTTGAACCCCGATAACACAAATAGGTAATCGTCAGCATCCATCGTCTGAGCGGAAGAAGCCAACACGGTCCCGAAAGCGTAGCAGCTTGTAGGTAGCTTCAAGTGCTTATTTGACTGGTCGCCAACGTGGCGTAGATCCGCGTCGGTCAGTACAATTTCGCCCTGTCCATAGCGAAGGGCTTCTGTGTACCGATTCAACACAAACGACTGCCAGTCGGTTAGGGAAGCAGCCTGATGAACAACGGCGCCGGGCAGGGACAAACTATCGATCATGGGGGCGCTGCCTACGCCCAATGCTGAATTGCTGCCGTAACCAATGCCCATTTCGTGATCCAGTGCCAGCGCCAGCGGAACTTCCTCTTCTTCGTAACGGGTATAAAACCGATGCTGAAAATCGTCGAGGTCGTTGCTGCGGAAGGGCTGATTCAGCACCATTAAGACATTTAGTTGCCGTTGTAGATTTTTGAGCCAGCGTTCGCTCAATTGATACTGGTCGTTCGGGAACGCGGTGTCGATCTGGACCAAATCGTTGCCGGGTTTGGCGATTCCCTGCTCCGCCAGATAATCCGACAGGGCTGGCACTTGTAACGGTCGGGTCGCCAATAGTTGGTTTATATCGTCAATAACCTGCTGGCTATAGCAGACCGAAGGAGATTCGTTAAGGTCAGCCAAGCGTTTCTGCATCGTTGTCAGGTACGCGTCGCCGGTAAGGGACGGTTCCAGTTCAAAAACAAGAAGTTGACTATCAATCAGTTCACTTACGTAATGGGCGGCATCGTCGGGTGTAACCTGGTAGCTGCTGTGCAGAAATGCGATGAGCTCGTCAGTCGTCACCCCTTGTTGCGCAAACACAAACAGGTCGGTCAGCAAATCGTCGGCACCAACCGCACTGATAAAATAGGTTCGGCCGGTTGTTTCCAGCTGCTGTTCGATAAATCGAAAAAAATTACCGGCTTGATAAAGCGTCGAATTGGTCGAGACTCGTAACTGCCGCCGTAGGTCGGGCTTGGCCAGCAACCAGTCTTTAACGGACTGAAGATAATCGATGTCCAGGCGAACGTGGGGAGCGATGGTTTCGGGCGATCCAGCCTGAAGCAGGGTCGTGTCGCCGATTGTACCGAGGGCACACCCGGCAAATAAGCCATAGGGCGTACTGCGGGTGGTCATTCTGATTAAATACTTGTGTAGGGTATTGATAAGTTTTGCTTCGTCAGAGAGCGTTTCGCCCGCCAGCCACCGCTGTACCCGGGCTACTAATTGGGGAGAGGCTGTTTCTAAAGCCTGTTGTTGGAGCGGGGCGCTAAACCAGGTTCGAAGGATGTCGGGTAACGCATTCGGATTACTCCTGAGCAACTGGTAGAGTGAATGTAACGAGTCGACCGGAAACACCGGACGCCGAATGACAAAGAAGTCTAAAGGTTGTATCATAATCAGAAGGTCGGTGTAACCCTCCAATTTATTTAATTCTTGTTTACCAGTTCAGTAAAAGCACACATTATTAATGAAAAAATAAACTAGTTGGCACTAAATAGGAGTCTGGCAGTAAGTCAGTAGACATTTATTGAACTGAGCGTAGGAAAACGGCTCGGTCAAAAAAGCAAACGGCTCCGTAAACAGGTCCTGAAATTGTTGTTTTGGAAACGGCGATGTGATCACAACGCCCTGATGATGCCGCAATTGAGTAGCCAGATCTTTCTGCACCGACTCTTCCGGAGAAGACAGGTGTAGAAAGATCAGATCGGAACTCATTGCGGGATTTGCATCCTCCGCATATAGCGTCGGGCTGGTTGGCAGTGTCGATTCCTGACACCCAGCCCGACGAATATACTGTTGAAGAAGCGCCTGGCTACCCCCGTCGTAATTGACCAGTGAGCAGCGAATGGAATTGTTCATTAGCGACCTAAATCAATGGTGAACCACTCGCAGATGATACCGGATTTGGTTGACGATGTGCTTGCACTGACTGCATTCAGATTGACGACACGTTGTACTTTAACGGACAGGCGGTTGACTTGGGCTGGAGCTTGCATGGGAAAAAAGAGTTAGGGTTTAAGAAACGTACGGGACTAAGTTGATTTTCGGTGTTATCTGCTGGTTGACGAATCAAAGATAGTCGGCCGTAAAGGGTCGATTCAACTAATTTAGACCTATGCTGCGCCTGGCTTCGATGAATGCGCGATTTTTATAGACGAATGAAAATGGGCACCGATACTACGCTGCTGAAGCAAGCTGTATAAAGAGCGAAACCGAATAGCTTTCTTCCGATTGTTCCGTTTCGATCCGGTGCGCGTTCTTGTAAAGCAGTGCCAGCCGCTGCCGCACATTAGGCAGGTCAATACCCGCCAGTGTGCGATCGGCCACGTATCGATTGTGGGCGCTGGTCAGGCTGTTCTGCACCGTAAATACAAGCGTGTCAGCTTGGTCGAGATGCGCTTCGACCCAGACATACGCGTTCTGCTGGGTGCCACCAATGCTGTATTTAAAGGCGTTCTCAACAAATGTCAGCAGGATCATGGGCGTAATTACCAGGCCGCTGGCGACAACCTCGTTGCTGAACAGGATTTCGACGCGCTGGCCTTGTCGGGCGTGCTCTAACTGGAGGTAATTTTCGATATAATCCAGCTCCTGTTCCAGCGCGACAACCGGTGCGTCGGCTTCGTACAGATTATAGCGCATCAGCTCCGCCAGCCGCAACACCAGATCGGCAGCCTGTTCGTTCACATCGATCACCCGCACATAAATGCTGTTCAGGGAGTTAAACAGAAAATGCGGGTTGAGCTGCGCTTTGAGCAGGTCTAGTTCGAGCAATTTGTTCTCATTACTGATTTGCAGATTGGCCAGTTCCGTCTGCTGGCTGTGCTGCCGTTGGGTCAGGTAATACCGAACGAGCTGAATAAACAGAAAGGGGCTTGCCAGAAAATAAGGCGTTCCCAGAACGATGGCTACCGTTTTAGGTGTGTGCAACCAGCCAACTATCCCGGCTTGGTGAACCGTGTACCACTGGTTGAGCCGAGGATAGGTCACAATCGTCAGGACCTGTTCGGGTATACGGGCCGTTTGTTGAATAAGCGGATAAAAGCTGTACATGAGCCCAAAAATCACCGAAAACACAAAAATTGATAGACCCGAAAACCAGATCAGCCGACCGTGGAACAGGTAGCGGGGAAACAGCCAGTGGGCGTATAATTCATACGTCAGGATCGTTAGACCGGCGGTGAAAAAAGAAATAAGCCAGAAATAAGCCTGTTCTGCGGGTTTTACGTAGATTCCGTCGGCAATGACAACCAGGCTGATCATGAACAACCAAACTAATCCGCGACGGGCTGTTCGGCGTATTATGGAAAGAAAATTGGCTGCGCTCATTACTGGTTTGGTTAGGTCAGGGCATCGATTGCGCCAGCTCGGGTCAGATCGATCCGTAGCGTAACGCGGTAGTACTGATCCGTAATGTCCTGTTCGACGCTATGCCGCCCGGCGTACAGCAATGCTAGCCGCTTTCGCACATTCAGCAAGCCGACCCCACCCGATTTGCGGGCTACTGTGACCGTTGGTCCGTGACTAATGCTGTTTTCGACCGCAAACAGAAGCGTATCGGCCTCCATCGCTACGCTGACGAGCACATAGGAACCCTCGGCACCCGATCGGATTCCGTGTTTGAACGCATTTTCGACGTAGGCTCCTAGCAGTAGGGGGGCAATCATGTAATCGGTTAGCGTTTCGCTTACGTCGACGTCCACGAAAAGACGATCACCATGCCGGGCCTGTTCAAGAACAATATAGCTTTGCAGGTAGGCGATCTCTTCCTGGAGGAGCACCTGCGTGGCGCTGGTCATATCCAGGTTGTACCGCATCAGTTCGGCCAGGCGCAGAACCATGTCAGCCGCTCCCTCGTCAACGCTGACGACGTGTGAATAAATGCTGTTGAGTGTATTGAAAAGGAAGTGCGGACTGACCTGCGCTTTCAGGAAATCCTGCTTCAGAATAGTATTGGCCTGATCGAGCAACAGGCGGTTTCGCTGGAGCTGAAATTGCTGCTGGCGCAGAACAGCCGTATCCTTAATGACTTTGAGCGTCAGAAAAATAAAGGGGGAAAAAACGCTGAAAATAAAATTCCAGAGGAAGACCCGTAAGGATAGAAACGGGCCGAACCAACCTTTCCCCTCAAGTAGCGAGCGAATTTGCGTGATGTAGCGGATCGACTGCGGATAGGTCGGATCAACGGTAACGATCATTGTCCGGTTGATCACGTATACGATCCAAATACCCAGCATGATCCAGAGCAGGAGCCACCCCAGCCGACGTTTGTACAATAGACGCGGCAACAGCCAGTAGCCCATCAGGTAGTAAATGAGCAGATGCTGGGTCAATAGCGTAAGACTGAACACCGTAAACACCGGCCAGTCGTTACCGACCGATAACGTGGCCATGCTCAGTGCAACCGCAATGATTGAGCTGATAATCAGAACCCGGCCAACGCTGCGGACCAGGCGACGATGGCGAATAAAGGCGGCAACAAATCGATTGAGTATACCCGATTGAGAGGGACTCACATAAGATTTTCTTTCATGGCCTTCCATACAGATTCCCGGTAGGTAACACCAATCGGTACGCGTTTCCCATCGGTCGTTGTGATCAGATTTCCGTCAATTTCCCGGATTGCTCCCTTTCGAACGATGTAGGATCGGTTGACCCGCAGAAAATCGGCCGACGGCAGCATCTCCTCGATTTTTGTCATGGTCATGTGCGTAACAATCGTGCGCGTCGGCAAATAAATCGTCAGGTAATCCTTCATCGCTTCCACAAACACAATTTCTTCCGGCAAAACCTTAATCAGCTTTTTGTCTTCCTTAACAAGAAAGAAATTGGCGGGCGCGTTTGGGCTAGCGGGTAGTTCGGCAGCGCGTCCGGTCGGTGGTGGCGTAAGTGGAGGCAGGCTAACGATTGGGGCTGCTGACGGCTGTAACTTCGAAACGGCTTTATTGATGGCCCGCAGAAAACGGTCGAACGCAACGGGTTTCAGCAGGTAATCAAGCACCTCAAGTTCAAAGCCTTCCACGGCATATTGCGGAGACGCCGTGACCATAATGACCTGCGGTCGGGGTGAACTGAGCGTCCGCAAGAACTCGATACCCGACATTTCGGGCATTTCTACATCCAGCAGAATCAGATCGGGTTGCACCTGTTGGATTTCCCAGAGTGCTTCAACGGCATTATAACTTTGACCAACCAACTCAAGAAACGGAACGCGCTGAATGAACTTTTCCAGCACGGCCCGTGCTGGTTGTTCATCATCAATAATAAAGCATTTGAGGGTTAATGCCATAGAATCAGTGGACAGATAGCAAGGTAATCCTTAATTGTATAAAAAAAAAGATGCGCTAACCGCCAGTCCTGTAAATCGTAAATGGACGCTCAGTCAGCCGTTTCAGCGTACGGAGTACCCGGAATTATGCACCTATAAAAAGTGGTTTGCCGCTTCGTTACCCCAACCCAATCCGGCCGTTGATGAAGAGTTGGCAAACCACTTTCTAGATAACGTTCATCGTTTGTTCCTTAATTTTCTCCAGTTCGTCTTTCATCTGCACAACGAAGCGCTGAATGGCCGCGTCATTGGCTTTGGAACCAATCGTATTGATCTCACGTCCAATTTCCTGCGAGATGAAATTCAGTTTTTTACCATTCGCTTCTTCTGTTGCAAGCACTTCCAGAAAATAGTCGAGGTGATTGCTGAGCCGAACTTTTTCTTCGGATATATCGAATTTCTCGACGTAGTAAACGAGCTCCTGTTCAAAGCGGTTGTGGTCGAACGTCTCGCTGTCCAGCAGTTCTTTAACAGAGTTTCGCATCCGGTCCCGCACGGCAGGAATCCGTCTGACGTCCTGTAGTTCAATGTCCGCCAACCGATCGGTAATGATCTGGATGTACTGCTGAAATTTGCTTTCCAGCACGGCCCCGTCCTGCCGACGGAATTCGTCACACCGCCGAATAGCCTCTTTTACGGCTGATAGCACAGTTTCCCAGTCGGATGAGTCAGCGGTGGTATCGTTCGATTCCGTCAGGTAGGCGTTGGGCTGTTGCAGGGCCAGTTGAAGAACGTCGCTATCGGGAATGCTCATCAGCATACCGTTCGCGGTCTCTTTCAAATCGCTGACGTAAGCACCCACCAGCGGTCGGTTGATGGTTACGCCGGGCCGTATGGCATTGGTACGGGTCAGATTCAGCGATAATTCGACCTTGCCGCGCTCCAACTGTTGCGTCAATAGCGCACGCAATTCAATTTCCTTATCCGAAAACTGCCGGGGAATCCGGCAATAAATATCTAAGAATTTAGAGTTGAGGGTTTTTACTTCAGCCGTTACCGATAGACTACCAGCTTCTACCGTTGCGTTGCCGAAGCCAGTCATGGATTTGAGCATTTGAAAAGGGTTTATAGGTTGTAATACCGGGTTTCGTCGTTGCGCGGCCACGACGAAACCCGGTATTATTTATTTCTCGACGGATTGATTGCTAAGTGAATTTTCTTCCAGATCTGCAAATTCCTTACGCTGTCGGGCCACATCGATAGCCGTATAAATCGCCTGTAGCATCGACGTTTCATCCGCCAGATTCTTACCGGCAATGTCATACGCCGTGCCGTGGTCGGGTGATGTTCTGACGGCAGGCATTCCCGCCGTGAAGTTGACCCCATCCTCAAACGCAATGGCTTTGAATGGAATCAATCCCTGATCGTGATACATAGCCAGCACCGCGTCGAACTTCAGATAACCCCGAGTACCGAAGAAACCGTCGGCAGGGTAGGGGCCAAACACCATCTGCCCTTTGTTGCGCCATTCGGCAATGACCGGTTTGATAATATCCTGTTCTTCGTTGCCTAGCAAACCCTCTTCGCCCGCATGTGGATTCAGCCCCAGTACGGCAATTTTCGGTTTTTCGATGCCAAAATCCTGTCGGAGTGACGCCATCATCAGCGATAACTTTTGCGAAATCCGCTCCTTCGTTACGTTCTGCCGAACCCGGCCAAGCGGCACATGACCCGTGACAACGCCTACTCGTAAGCGTTCGCTGACCAGAAACATCAGGTTATCGTCAACACCGAATTCCTGCGCCAGGTATTCGGTATGACCCGGAAACTTGAACTCGTCCGACTGGATGTTGTATTTATTGATCGGTGCCGTAACGAGGGCATCCAGCTTCCCTTCTTTTAGATCGTCGACCGCGCGTTGCAAACAGGCCAGCGCTGCCTGCCCGGCATCGGCCGTTACCTGGCCCGGCTGAATATCCTGATTCTGATCGGGCCAGCACGTAATGACGTTGGTCATTTTGTGGCTGATTTGCCCGATCGTTGGGGCTCCGTTCAGGTTCCAGTCTTTCAGGTTCAGTAGATTACGATAACGGTTTAGCACGCGCATAGATCCGTAGATGACGGGTGTGCAAATTTTCTGTAACCGATTATATTGCAGGGCTTTAAGGATCACTTCGGGACCTATTCCGTTGTAGTCGCCGAGGCTGATCCCGATAACCAACCGTTCGTCGCGGATGTCGGTTCCGGTTTCACGGAGGCTACGATCCTGCGAATCAGCATCGTCATCTATAAAGTCCCCATTGTCGGAGGGCTGGCGGTCCCGGTTGCCTGCGTTGCGGGGTTCGGACGCACTGCGCTCGCGGTTCCCCGTACTACGATCCCGATCCGTTGGGCGGGAATCGCTTCGTTGATTCTGGCTGCCGTCGCGGGGCTGGCGTTCCTGCCGGTTTGCGTCCCGTTGTCCGCGTTCCTGCTGACCCCGTTCCTGGGTTCCTCGTTCGGGTGCGTTCGTATCCCGTGGTGTACGGTCACGATCCTGCCGTTGCCCCCGTTCCTGTTGTGCTCGATCAGGCGTAGTGCCATCCCGCTGCCCCCGTTCCTGAGAAGCGCGTTCAGGGGCATTCGCATCTCGTGGTGCCCGCTCCTGCTGAGGCCGGTCGGTCGGACTCACGTCCCGTGGTGCTCGTTCCTGCTGGGGCCGGTCGGTCGTACCCGCTTCTCGTGGTGCCCGGTCAGACGTACCCGCATCCCGTTGTTCGCGATTGGGCGTTCCTGCATCCCTGTCCTGCCGGTTATTTTTCTGATTGTCGTCCCGTTGTCCGCCCGGACGGTTGTTTTGCTGGCGGTTATCCCGCTGGTGCTGATTACGTTGATTACCCTCCCGTTGAGTGGGACGCTGTGGCGTTTCCCGCTGATCGGTTGCTGGCTTCGCATTCGCTGGCTGGCTATCGGCTGGCTGATTGCCCGTGTCGGGACTGGCTGGCTGGGGCGTACGAATTTCGTTTGGATCGTCGGATTGGCGTTGTTCCATCTACTTTTATTAGTTTCGCCAACTAGTTTGAATGGACGTTGGATACTCTATTTTAGATACTGGACTTTGTTCCTCCGCTATCTACGATGTAGCGTCCAATGTCTTTAATGGTCGCAAGTTACGAAAACCCCACGGATGTCCCAGAATCAGCGTTCTATTCTCATTGCCGACGAAATGCACCCGTCGCTCTTTGCCATGCTCGACGAAGCGGGCTTTAGTTATGATTACCAACCAAAAATCACGCGGGAAGGGCTGCTTGACCAGTTAGCTACGTTCGACGGGCTTATTATTCGCAGTAAAACAACCGTCGATAACGAGGTTTTTAGTAAGGCTCCTGCGCTGCAATTTATTGGTCGGGCCGGTGCTGGTTTGGATTTAATTGACCTTGAGGAAGCCGAACGCCGGCATATTCGCGTGTTTCATGCCGGTACGGGCAACCGGGACGCTGTAGCCGAGCATATGGTCGGGATGCTGCTTGGCCTGCTGGCCAACATTCTGAAAGCGGACCGGGAAGTACGACAGGGTATTTGGGATCGTGAAGGAAATCGCGGTTATGAGCTCGGCAGCCTGACGGTTGGACTGATTGGCTATGGTAACAACGGAAGTGCAACGGCCCGTCGGCTGAGTGGTTTCGGATGCCGGGTGATGGCCTACGACAAATACCTGACCGATTATGGCGATGCCTTCGCTGAAGAAGCCACGTTGGATCAGATCATTGCCGAAGCCGATGTGTTGAGTCTGCACGTTCCCTTAACGGATGATACCCGGATGATGGTCAACGATGAATTTATCGGTCGATTTGCCAAACCGTTTTATCTGGTCAATGTGGCGCGGGGTGAAATTACGTCGCTATCGGCGCTGGTTCGCGGCCTGGAAAATGGTAACGTGCGGGGCGCATGTCTCGATGTGCTCGAAAACGAAAAGCTGGCGAAACTAACTCCCGATCAGCAAGCGTCGTTCGATTACCTGCGTCAGTCGGATCGTGTAGTGCTGACACCCCACATTGCGGGCTGGACCCACGAAAGTTACGTCCGAATCAATGAAGTGCTAGTCCGTCAGTTGATTGATTTGTAGTGTTTAATCAATAATTGATACGCCGTATCTTGGAGACACGGCGTATCAATTATTGATCTTTCGGAGTAGACAATAGAAATAAAAAATCATCCGGAGTTAATACGCCAATTGCTGGAAATGGCTGTGATTTCACAACGTTGAAGTGGCTGTCATACGTAATAATGTAGTCGGCACCCGCCATCAGACCCGCATCAACAAATTTGTTATCGTCCGGGTCAGCTTCAATAATGTTCCAGATAAACGGAGTGTCAACGCGAATTACACCAGGTAGTTTTGTTAGAAACTCCAGGAAGTTAGTAGCAACAATCTCATTTGTTTTACGAGACAGGATTTCCTGGTATTCAAGCAAAATAGCTGTGCTGACAGCCAGTTCAAACTTCCCTAGAACTAGTGCTGTAATAATAGTCCTGAACCGTGATACTTTAGGAAGTGCTGCCAGCAAGACATTCGTATCAATGATAACCCTCATTTCTGCGGTTGATAGGGAGTGCGCTCGTGCCCTTTAGCCCACTCTTCAATTGTGTTTGCATTCCATTCATTTTCTTGCCAAAGTTGATCCATCTCAGTGTCAACCTTAGTCAAGAAATACTGGGCCAGTAGTTGTCGAATTTCGACCAATTGCTCGTCTGGCAACGTATACGAAAACGTTTTAAGAAGCTCTAGTTGAACATTAGTCAGTTTAGCAGCAGGCATACTATACAGTTTTGTTAAGTGAATATAACAATTTTATTCTAACAATGATCCAATAAAAAAGCCCGGCCACTTTGCAGGGGCCGGGCTTTCGGATTTAGTTATCGATTACAACCGGGCACGATCGATCTCCGCATCGAGGTTGGTGAAGGCAATCTCACCATCCTGGTTAAGCTCCATTAAGACCACGGACTCTTTTTTGACCGTGCTGGCGAGAATCGCTTTGGACAGTTCGTTGAGAACGCGACGTTGCAACACGCGTTTCAGCGGACGGGCACCAAACTGCGGATCGAAACCTTCTTCACCGATTTTGGTAAGCGCTTCTTCCGTAGCGTCGAGCTGAATGCCATTTTCGGCCAGGCGTTTCTTGATCTCATTGAACTGAATATCCACGATTTTGCGGATGTTAGCCTGCGTCAGCGGCTCGAACATCACAATTTCGTCAATCCGGTTCAGGAATTCGGGCCGGATCGTTTGCCGCAGCAACTCCATCACCGCCGACTTCGCTTCTTCCAGAACCAGCGAATGATTCCAGCCTTCATCGTCGGCAAACTTCTCCTGAATCAGGTGGCTACCGATGTTCGAAGTCATGATAATGATCGTGTTCTTGAAGTTGGCCACGCGTCCTTTATTATCGGTCAGACGACCTTCATCAAGTACCTGCAAGAGGATGTTCCAGACATCAGGGTGCGCTTTTTCGATCTCGTCAAGCAAAACCACCGAATAGGGCTTCCGACGTACGGCTTCGGTCAGCTGACCACCTTCGTCGTAACCAACGTAGCCCGGAGGGGCACCGATCAACCGGCTTACTGCGTGGCGCTCCTGGTATTCCGACATATCGATCCGCACCATGGCGTTCTCATCATTGAACAGGTATTCGGCCAGCGTCCGGGCAACTTCTGTTTTACCAACGCCCGTCGTACCAAGGAAGATAAACGAACCGATAGGCCGTTTGGGATCCTGCATACCGGCCCGGCTCCGACGTACGGCGTCCGCAACAACTTCAATCGCTTCGTGTTGTCCGGCTACGCGTTTGCCGAGTACTTTCTCCAGGTTAAGCAGCTTCTCGCGATCACTTTGCAGCATCTTCGACACTGGTATGCCCGTCCATTTGGCAACCACTTCGGCGATGTCTTCTGAGGTCACTTCTTCCTGCATCATCCGCTCCGACGCGTTGTTATCCGCATCGTCTTTATCCAGCGTATTGAGTTTTGTTTCGAGTTCCGGAATCCGACCGTAACGAATTTCGGCAACTTTACCGTAGTCACCCGCGCGTTCGGCCTGTTCGGCTTCAAAACGAAGTTGATCAAGCTGTTCTTTTAGCGTGCGCCCTTCATTGACCGACGCTTTCTCGTTTTCCCACTTGGCTTGCAGGCTGTTCCGTTGCTCGCTCAGGTCGGCAATCTGCCTGTTCAACAGGGTTTCTTTTTCTTTATCGTTTTCCCGCCGAATCGCTTCCCGCTCAATTTCCAGCTGCATAATCCGCCTGTTTAGTTCGTCGAGTTCTTCGGGAACCGAGTCCATTTCCAGCCGTAGTTTAGCCGCTGCCTCATCCATAAGGTCAATGGCTTTGTCGGGTAGAAAACGGTCAGTGATGTAGCGCGTTGATAGCTCAACGGCGGCAATGACCGCATCGTCTTTGATCCGGACACCGTGGTGCAGCTCGTATTTTCCTTTGATACCGCGCAGAATCGAAATGGCATCGGCCATGTCCGGTTCATCCACAACTACGGCCTGGAAACGCCGTTCGAGGGCTTTGTCTTTCTCAATGTATTTCTGATACTCTTTCAGCGTAGTGGCACCGATGGTATGGAGTTCACCACGCGACAGCGCTGGCTTGAGCAGGTTGGCTGCATCCATTGCCCCTTCGCCACCACCCCCGGCACCCACGAGTGTATGAATCTCATCGATGAACAGAATGATCTGTCCGTCGGAGTCGGTCACTTCTTTAATAACTGCTTTCAGCCGCTCCTCGAACTCGCCTTTGTATTTAGCACCGGCAATGAGCAGCCCCATATCGAGCGAGATAATGGTCTTGGTTTTCAGGTTCTCAGGCACGTCGCCCGACACGATGCGTTGGGCAAGTCCCTCAATGATAGCCGTTTTACCAACACCGGGTTCACCGAGCAGAATCGGGTTGTTTTTGGTCCGACGGCTCAGGATTTGTAGTACCCGCCGAATTTCTTCGTCGCGACCAATAACCGGGTCAATTTTGCCCGACCGTGCCCGTTCGTTGAGGTTGACGCTATACCGTTCTAACGATTGATATTTTGCTTCTGCGTTTTGGTCTTTCACCGAATTTCCTTTTCTAAGTTCGTTGATTGCTGCTTTCGTTTGTTTTTCGCCGAAACCAGCATCCTTCAGTAGGGTTGCAATTTGGTCTTTGCCCGCCATAAGGCCCAGCAACATCAACTCGACGCTTACAAATTCATCGCCGAATTCTTTCGTGTAGTTACTGGCCTTGGCTAAAGCTGTGGTGGTGTCGTTACTCAGGTAAACGCTTCCGTTGCCTCCCGAAACCTTTGGGTAGGTAGTCAGAATGGCCTGTAACGCGGCAGTGGTATTCTGTATGTTGACGCCAAGTTTTTTGGTGATGAATCCGATAACGTTCTCATCTTCCGACAGGATCGCCTGGAGCAGGTGACCCGTCTCGATTCCTTGCTGGCCGTTGCCGAGGGCAATTTCAGATGCCTTCTGGACAACTTCCTGTGCTTTTACGGTGTAATTCTTAAAGTCCATGACAGTGAAGGATTAGGTTATTACTGTATGACTATACGTTAACAAAACACAGGCCGCAGTAGTTTTTCGGTCATTTTGGCGGGAGTTTGCTAATTTATAGCATTAATTGCGCCATATTGTCTCATAGTATGCATTCATTCAAGATATCAGACGAGTACAATCAGCAGTTTGTATTTGTTACTCAGACAGATGACGAAAACTGGTTGCCGTCTTACAACTTTGATATAGAAATTTGTACGAAGAAAGTACACATCTTCAGTAAACGTGTATGGTTTGACGATAAGGAACATAACAGTTTTTGTAAGTCAATTGGAAAATCTGGATGCGACGAGAACGGGGTTCGCTCAGCTACCATCATTTTTTGATGAGCAATTTTTAATGCAACTCAAGACGATTAGCGCAAATGGACATATCGCTGTTGCCATAAAATACGACGATGGGAACGATCTGTATGACTTTGGCTTTCGTGAGGGTTTAGCCATTTATTTTGAGATAGACTCTACTCAGCTTTATGCGCTTAGAAATTACTTCATGAGGGCAATGATGCGCTAACGGCCGGTAGTAAGTCAGCAACCCGTTTGTAGGTAGTGCGTAAGAGTTAATTTTAATACCAACTGATTCATTTTTTTTGTCAGAAATAACGCGACCGTATATAATGCTTACATCCATCAGAGGCACCTACGAAGACGGCCAGATTACGCTGGACGAGCAACCTCCCGTAACACGCAAAGCTCGCGTGATCGTGACAATTCTGGATGAAGTCGCCAAGCCAGTAATTCAGTTTGGCCGTATGAAAGATAATTTCTGGATGACAGATACCTTCAACGATCCAATTGATGATTTGAATGATTATATGTAATGCAAATCTTACTGGATACGCAGGCAATCATTCGGTCACTTGAAGACGGAAACAAAATTACATCGAAGGCGCAGGACGCCATGCTGTCGGCCGATGCGGTCTTTGTTAGTCCTATAAGTTTCTACGAGTTAGCGATCAAACTTCGTATTGGTCGGGATATAGGCTCTAAGCGACCATTGGATGATATCATTACCGAATCGTTGGCATCTGGCTTTCAGTGGTTACCATTGCAACGTCATCACGTAGCGGCTTACCAGCAAATACTACTTTTTGACAATCACCGCGATCCTTTCGATCGAATGATGCTGGCAATAGCATTGGCTGAAGGCTTGACTGTTGTTTCTGCGGACCATAATTTCCCACTTTACAACGATTTGGTTGACATACTGTGGTAAACGCAGTACTTACCACCTATAGCGTCTGCCTGGCTACAGCCCTCACGTATGAATTAGCTAAGATAGAGTTGTTTGGACGAAATTAGGACAAAGAGGTAGGCTCGCCAGGCTAGTTAAGCTGAATGATAGCCATTACAACACAAAAGCCGCCCTGTGAAGAGCGGCTTTTGTGTTGTCTGAACGGACTTAATCTAATCCTTCGGCCTCTATGGGCTTCATCCGTTCGCGAACGATCTCGGCCTGATGCGGCTCTGACGTTTCGATGCCTTCGGTAATTACCTCGGCCTCCGCGTCGTGAACGATGATTTTGTCGTACTCCTTAAACTTGCCTCTGGGGAGCCAGTAGGCCAATAGACCTACATAAACGGCTGCCAGACTTGCAGCTGTCCAGCCAACAACTGGTTTGTTCCACTGCCGGTTCGCAATACCACCGAAAGCCGCTACGAACGGAACCATATACCATGGGTCGTTGAGTTGTCGGGCGATCAGATAGCCAGCTCCGGCTGTAGCGCCCAGAATACCGGCGGCAACGGGCTCGTCACGTTCCTCGTCGCGCTCCCACCAGCCGAGCGTGAGCAGCGTGTTGGGCGTACCAACAACGGTTGCTGCCGTTAGCCAACCCGCGTAAAGACTGACTGGAATCCGAAGGTATTTTTCGGGTGTGGGTACGTCGGTTTTGCCGATTTCCAGACTCTGATGTAAAGCCAGTGCCGCCGGTAAATTGAACTTGGTCGTCAGGTCGGAGATGACAATGCTCTGTGGATCGTTCTGCGAAAAGAAACGACCAAAAATGGCATTGCAGGTCAGGCTTGTCCACCACCACGGAAGCGCCTTCTGGTAACGCGGATTAAACACCTGTGACGGCAATGCCTGATGAACCAACAGAGCGCCCAGTCCGGTGTAAATCGTTGACCAGACGACGCCAAACGCCCAGCCAGCCGGAACGATCAGGTTCTTTTCGAAAACGTGTTGATATTCGACCGGAACGTCATACTCGTGATCTGAATCGTCCGGGTCTTCCTGCTGACGCTGGCGGCTCTGCTGGCGGGACTGACTGCTCGAAAGCGTTGTGTAAAGAATACTACCGACAGCGAACACGGTTGTCGCAATACGCCAAAATGATGAGTTTTTCATGACAAATCTAGGATTGGGAGGGTGTGCCGACATCGCTTCCAGTGAAGACTTCGGCGCACCCAATCAATGAGATCAGGCGACTAGTTCCTCTTCTGCTTTTTTCGCTTTGGGAGCAAGCTCTTCGGCTTTTGATTTTGCATTCTGATAGACATCGGCAACCGTGTCCAATACAGACGATAGTGCGTCAGAAATGGCATTGCCTGCTGACTTTGCTTTATACCGGTAGCGGGCTTTGTCGTAGACACTGGTGTTGTTATAGGCCACGGTCAGCGCAACACCCGCCAGTACCGCAATGCCGAAACCGATTCCCCAGGCTAGCTTGGGTGACATATCGTTGTCTGCATCCGGTTCCGGCTTCGGTAACATTTTGCTGTGCATAAGCGAAGCCAGCGCTTCCTGTGGCGCTACATAAGCAAGCACCTCGTATGATTTATTCTTCAGTCCGCCTGGAACAATTTTCGGTTTGCCGGCCATCAATGCCTCATAACCGTCTTTCGCGACCATAACGGGGTCTTGTACTTCGTCAGTCACTTTGGCGTTCTGTGCGCCCGCTTTGTTGAAAAAGTCGGTGTCGGTCGCGTTTGGCAACAGCGCGGTGATGGTCACATTCGTATCTTTCAACTCGTTGACCAGTGACTGCGTGAAGTTGTACACGTACGCTTTCGTTCCGGCGTAAACCGCCATCAGCGGAGAAGGCGTGATGGACAATAAAGAAGCCAGATTCAGGATTTTCCCTTCATTACGAGCCAGCATGTCGTACAGAAACAGTTTGGTCATTTGGGTCAGGGCCAGCACGTTGAGGTGAATCATGGCTTTTTCACGTTCCCAATCGGTATCGGTCGCGAATAGACCGTAGAGTCCTACACCCGCATCATTGACCAATACATTGACCGTTATATCTTTGGCTTTAACCTGATTGTAGACGTCCTGAGCGGCATCTTCTTCTGACAGGTTCTTTTTGATGACGGTTACCTGCTGCGTACCGTAATTACCTTTGAAGACTTCCGCCAGACGATCCAGCGTATCGTCGCTACGACCAACTAATACCAAATTATACCCATCCTGCGCGAAAAGTTTGGCAAGTTCCTGACCGATTCCACTAGAAGCTCCGGTGATCAGAGCGGTTTTTCCTGTTACTGAATTCATAACGTTCGACTGGTTAGTGAGTAACCTAGTGAACTACGGTGGCTGAAAGTTGTTTTGATTCTCCGGTGTTTATCGATGGCGGGAAACAACTCGAACTAGTAGTTTTTCTAACTTTTTTGACGAGGTTTCGGGAGCCATTCATCGCAGGATCGTTGTGAAGAAGGGCGTCTGTTTCACGCTCAACCAACTACCATGAAGACTAGTATGAAGACGTATGTAGTGGCTCTTATGCTGATGGGTCTGTTGTTCGCGGGCTGTTCGCCGTATCGGATCATCCGGAATCAAACCGATCAGTCAGCAACCTGGTCGGCATACCGAACGTTTGCCTTCGTCGATACCAATCGCATCGACCCTACGCCCCGCGACGCTTATCAGGCGACGGTTGAGGAAATAAAACGAGCTGTAGCTGCCGAATTAGCCAATCGCGGTTACCAGCCAACGAAGGACAATCCTGATTTGCTGGTCAACATTGGCGCGGTGATAAGCGAAAAAACACAAACGCGCCAAACAACGATCAACGAAGCACCCCTCTATACCGGGCAACGGCGGTATCAGTGGCGCAGCCAGGAAGTGCCGGTTGGTACCTATCAGCAAGGAACGGTCAGCTTGCATATCGTTGATGCCCAGCGCGATGCGCTCATCTGGGATGTAGCGGTGTCGAGTGTGGTTAACCGCAAGCAGGTGACGCCCGTACAGATTGGGGAAGCTATCCGTAACGTTTTTGCTAAATTTCCCGGAAAGCGTTCCTAACTAAAATTACGCGGAATGGCCCACAGAGGCACAACGAGCACAGAGGTTTAAACTACGGTAAATCTCGGTATTCGTTGTGCCTCTGTGGGCCATTCGTAATCGGCCAATTCGGTTAAGCTATTGCTCTTTCTACTTTCGATTTGGCACCAGCAACTGTACTGCTTACCGAATCAGCGACGGATTTAACGGCGTCTTTCGCTGAATCGACAGCCTGTCCGGCTTTATACCGATAGCGTGCCCGATCAATCACGTTGCCCAGTTTTACCCCTTCAGTCCAGCCGTTGTGGTTTTTGTATTTCGAGGCAATCACAATACCCGCCAGGGCAACAGCCGCGATGCCGATACCGATGGCCAGTGCCGATGATTTCTTCTCCGATTCCGCTTCGGCCACGCTCTTCATCTGCGACCGAGCCGCCTGACTTACCACTGAGTCGGGCAGGACGCGGAAAGCCGCAGCCTGCATCTTCGTCGAGAAACCAGCAATTACTTTGTCTTTGCCTTTTAGCAGTGCTTCGTAACCTTCCTTCGCTACGTCAGCCGGGTCCATGGAACGCGCCGTTTCCTGAGCAACCGTGTTTGACGCACCGGCTTTGTTAAAGAAATCCGTATCAGTGGCGGGTGGCATCAGGACGGTGATCGTGATGTCGGTGTCGTTTATTTCGTTGCGTAGCGCTTCCGAAAATGAATAGATAAACGACTTGGTTGCCCCGTAAACCGCCATGAGTGGGTTAGGCATGATGGAGGCAATGGAACCAAGCATCAGGATTTTGCCCTCGTTGCGCTGCACCATATCGTTCAGGAACAGCTTCGTCAGATGAACCAGCGCGGTCAGATTGACCTGGATAACGTTCAGTTCTTTTTGCAGATCCGTTTCGGTCGCGAATTTGCCATACTCGCCAAAACCCGCGTTGTTGACAAGGGTGTTGACGGTTATATTTTGCCGACTCACTTCGTCATAGATCTCCTGAGGAGCCGCCGGATTGGACAGGTCTTTTTCAATAACCGTTACTGACGAGGTGCCGAACTGCTGCTTAAACTTGTCGGCCAGATCCTGTAGCTTGTCTTCGCTACGGGCAACCAGTACCAGATTATACCCGTCCTTAGCGAACAGGGTCGCCAGTTCCCGGCCTATGCCACTTGATGCGCCCGTAATGAGCGCTGTTTTTCCTACTTCGGTTGTCATACCCGTTGAGTAAATTGATTAGGTTTCGTTTACTCAACCCGGCAGATATGAAGTTGTTTGATGACTGAGCTGTTGGACCAACGGCTTAGTCATGTGTACGAACGACCCGTTGGCCGGAATCACTTATTTGACAACAACTTTCACAATGATCTTGCGGAGCGTTGGCTTTGGCACGGCGGATGTATCGTTTCGGGCGACACCCGTGCCTCGGCCAAGGGCATCAATCCGCAAAAAATCAATACCGGAGGTCATCAGTTGCTGCTTGATCTGGTTGACCCGCTTGAAGGATAAACTTTTATTGGTGATGCCTCTCTGCGCATCGTTCGCATAGCCGACAAGCTGGATCTGAAGCTGCGGGTGTGTTTTCAATAAGGTCGCTAATTCACCGACTACGGCCTGAGAACCAGCCGTCATCGATAGCGAGCCAGGGTAATAAGCAAGGCCCGCCAATGGAAATGCTCGTCCTTTGGGCAGGGCTGGATTGCTGAGGTAAGGCGTCATCTGCTGGGTCAGATTACCAGCCAGAGCACCTGGTTGAGCTGCTAAGGCGGCTGTCGTAGCAACGGGTATGGTCGCCTTGGGCTTCGGCTTCGCTGTCGTATCGATGGGGACCGCCAGCGACCGGGTGACGGTGTCAGCCTGAATGGTGTCGCCCGTGATCGTGGTTACATCACTGGCCTGTTCGGAGGTAGACGAATGATTTATGGTGTTCTGATACACGTAATAAATCACAACGGCGAGAAGCCCGGCGATCAGCAGCCCCATTCCCCATTTCGTTAGCGCCCCGCTGTCAGTATCCGAATCGTCGACAGGATCGTAGTTAATAGATGGGCGGGTAACGGTAGTGGTCGACCGTGATGCCGGACTGGACGTGGTAGCGAATGAACGTCCGGGCGCTTCGGCTGTATTGCGCCGTGCCGGAACAGCCAGACCGCTCATAATTTGCTGAAGACCAACTTTCTCAACGAGTCGGGGAAGAAAATCTTCAGGAACCGTAGTGACAAAGGCGTCCCGTTCGGCGAAGAGCGAAGAGGCTAATCCATCAGCGTCCAGTTTCTTGTCTTTTACCTGCTTGCCCAGGACATGCAGGACGATAGAACTGGTTAGACCGAGCAACGAGATCGCCGACGAATTACGAATACCAGCATAACTGGAAATCATGCTGCCAATGGAGCTTTTCATGGCTGGCAGCAGATGACTGATCACTTCGTCGCCCTGGTTGATGAGCGCATAGGTTTGCGTGGCATCCTTTAAAACGTTGGCTAGATTGTCAGTCAGAGAACCGTCGTAACGGCCTTTCTGAATATGATTAAAAAGCTGATTAACACCTATTTCGGTCGTGGTCCGTTTCATCAGTCCACCCACGATCGTATAAACAAGACCATTGACGGCTCTGTTTGTCTTTTCGGTCGGCTCGTCAATATAGGCCGCAATACGCGTCAGGACGTCCGGATTCAATACTTCAGTTAACGTGGCAAACAAATTCATAGAACGAGTTTCAATCAGGCAGTCTGTAGGGGTAACTTCTCACATCACAACCGAAAATCGGCACATATACCCCAGGGTAAGTCCCATGGCGATAAAATTAGGTAAGGTTTGGCAAAGGACACATAAAGCTTACCGATAAAATTCCCGATTTCACCGTTTGGGTAACCGCTCTATAACTTCCTGGTATTCTGTTTCGACATCCCGAAGCCGATTTTGACAGAAGGTGATCAATTCGGTGGCTAATCGAATTTTTCCGGGCAGCTCATCGAGTGGAACCTGGTCATTTTCAATTTCATCGACCAATGTAGCGAGCTGATCGTAGGCTTCCTGGTAAGTCATAGGTGCGTGTTTAATAGGCAATTTTTCAGATGGCTGGCTCGTCATCTAATCACTGGTTACAGTAACAACTCCGTCAGCCATCTGTATCTGAAGTGTTTCGCCGGATTGGATCGTACTTCGTTGGGTCAAAATATGACCGTTGCGCAGAATAAGTGCGTAGCCACGACGAAGCACGTTGGCCGGATCGAGGTGGCGAATGGTGACGGCTTTCTTTGCTAGATCGGTGTGGCAATCGCGGAAATAATTGTGCATAACGAACCGAAGCCGTTCGGTTTCAGTATCAAGTTGTTCGCGGGCCGTTTGCAGCGCTTCACGAGCGGCTACACTCAGTCGGTCGCGCAGATGAAGGCAACTTTCCTCAAACTGGCGGTTGTGTTCAAGCAGAAAGGCGGCTGCTTTCGTGGGCGTTTTGACGCTCTCGTGACAAAGCAAATCCGTAATGCTGACGTTACGCTCGTGCCCAATACCAGCCAGAATAGGGATACCAAACCCGGCAACGGTTTCCCCCATTAGATACGTATCGAACGAGCCGAAATCGAGCTGTGAGCCACCCCCCCGCACAATGATCACGGCATCATAGGCTACACCACTCGTTCGTATGCGCTCCAGCTGGTCGCAAATGGACTTTTCGGCTCCTTTTCCCTGAACCTGCGTCAAATACTCATCGACCAGAAAATTATAGCCGAACGGATTCTGTGTTAACTCGTGCCGGAAATCGCGCCAGCCATCGGAGCCGGGGGCGGCAATCAGGGCGAGTCGCTGCATCACGGCGGGGCGGGGCAGTAATTGATTGGCCGTAATGTACTGACCCGCTTCGAGCCAGACCAGATCAGGATGATTGAGCACGAGGGCATCCAGAACAGCCTGCCGTTCGCGCTCCAGATTCCCGAGCGTGTAGGACGGATCAATTTTTAGAATCTCCAGTCGTAAGCCATAAACTGGATTGAAGCCTACGGAGACGAGCAGCAAGACCTGAATATTACGGGCAAACCCCACGCCGGTAGCGCTCTCGAACTCCCTGATTGTGTGGTAATGTTTCCGCCAGATGGCCGCATCGAGCTTGGCCAGTGTTTCCTTGCCGGTCGATGAGCCGGTCGTATCGCGTTCAACCAGCGTCAGAAAGCAATAGCCTCGATCCGGATAATTCTTAATGTCGCTCGTTTCGGCAATGACCCAAACCGCTTTCTGCCCGAACGCTTCGTCGATAACGGCTTCGAGTGTAAAGGCTAAATCAGAAAGACGGATGGGAGACATAGTGAAAAAAGCGAGTGAGTGAAAGAGTGAGTGAGCTATTGAGTGAATAACTAATGAGTCGTATTTGCCCGTTCACTCACTCGCTTTTTCGCCAGATTATAAGCCTTCGAACTGTCGCAGGAAGCGAACGTCGTTTTCAGTATACAGCCGCAGGTCGTTCACTACGTACTTCAACTGGGTGATGCGCTCGATACCCATACCGAACGCGAAGCCCGTATATTCGTCCGGGTCAATGCCACAGTTGGCAATAACCTGCGGATCGACCATACCCGATCCGGCAATTTCGACCCAACCCGACTGTTTGCAGATATTACAGCCTTTACCACCGCAAATCTGGCACGAAATATCGATTTCGGCGCTTGGCTCCGTGAACGGGAAGTAGGAGGGGCGGAACCGTATCTGCGTACCCGGTTCAAACAACTCTTTCACGAAATGATAAAGCGTGTCTTTCAGGTCCTTGAACCCAACATTGCGGTCGATATAAATACCTTCGACCTGGTGGAACATGCAGTGCGCCCGTGCCGAGATAGTTTCATTCCGGTAAACCCGTCCGGGCATAATGGAGCGGATAGGCGGTTTCTGGTGTTCCATCAGGCGTATCTGCACGTTCGATGTATGCGTCCGCAACAGCATATCGCCCGACGGATCGTTGTCCTTCTTATCGACGAAAAACGTGTCCTGCATGTCGCGGGCCGGGTGATTGTCGGGGAAATTCAGCGCGCCGAAGTTGTACCAGTCTGACTCGATTTCCGGGCCGTCGGCCACATTGAAACCGATACGTTCGAAAATCTGGATAATTCGTTGTCTGACCAGGGTTAACGGGTGCTGCGTACCGGTCAGGTTGGGAACCGTCGGCAGCGTCAAGTCAACGGGGGGAGCACTATTGGCCGAAGTCTGCTGATCGTCTACATGCTGACTAAAGGCGTCGAAACGTTCCTGCGCCAGATTTTTCAACCCATTGAGTTCCTGTCCAACGGCGCGTCTGTCGGCTGCCGGAATGGTTTTCAGTCCTTCGAACAACTCGGTTATAACACCTTTGCGACTGATGAACCGCATCCGAAATTGTTCCAGCTGCTCTTTTGAGGCAACCGTATAGTGATTAATCTCTTCGTATATGGCTTTAACGTTCTCCAGCATAAGCTACAGGTTGATCAGTCTTTTTACCGGCAAAGATACGTAAAACCGGCAGAGCAGCCATTGTTAGTTGCCAGCCATACGTACCGATTGAGGTCATACTTGCTCAGCTTTACGAAACAGATGCCCTCGTAGTAAACAAATATTTCCGCCGAGATTTGTTGAGTAAGCGGCAAAACTACACTGAAATATAGATATTTAGAAAATAATATGAAGAAATTGTCGTCTGTGCACTAAGTAGGACTGATTCTTGTGCTTATACTCAGTAGAATACACACTTAGATTACACAATCCGTCGGTGGATCGGTAGAATAAGTCCCTGAAAGTCAATCTCAAAGTATTAATCATCAAACCTCACTTGTAGCGGCTATGAAAACATTTGCCAACGACTCCATCTTCGATCCCATGTCCATGCCGTTCCACAAAAGTGTGGAAAAAATTGCCGATTCCTCTTGTCTGCAAAAACTACTGATTCCATTTTACGACCGTAAACGTACCGTGTCTGTCGACGAAATCGTTCGTCTGGAAGGTTGCGGCAACTATACTAATTTTTTCCTGAAAGATGGTACCAAAATGTTAGTGTCTCGTACCCTGAAAGAGTATGAAATGCTGCTCGATGGCCAGGCGTTTGTTCGGGTTCACAAGTCATGTATCGTTAATCTTGGTTTTGTAAGAAAGTTTTTCGTGAAGAAAGAAGGCGAGTTAGAATTGACGGATGGCCAGCAGGTGAAAATTTCACGTCGCCGGGCGCAAATGTTTATGGATCGTATCCGCGATTTTCAACCTGTAGCCTTGAATTAGATCAGAATGGGGTTATTTCCCCGGAAGTACCCCGTATGCTTCCCACTGGCTCAACCACGTAGTTTTACGTATTAAGTTGGGTACATTCACTCGAAGAATTTAGTGTATATTGATACAATGGCTTGATTGTCAATAGCTTGGATGAAAATTCAGGCCTTGACGATCAAGCCATTCGTTTTTCAACCCATGCGAAGACGGTAATTTTGTTTCACCAATGACCAATCAATACACTGAACCAAAAACGTAATCGCTATGGAAGCCACTGTTCTCTCTTCTCCGCCACTCGCCATAATCCCTCAGTTCCCGGCTTCTTATCAGCGGGGTTCGCAGCGAATCGCTTTGCCTTACTTGAACCGTACCATTTTTATTTCTGTCGATGACATTTTATGTCTTCAGGGCGAAGGAAATTATACGTTCCTTTTTACGCGCGATCGCAAAAAATACCTGGTATCCAAAACACTGAAAGAGTTCGAAAAAACGCTCGACGGATCGATCTTTCTTCGTGTTCACAAATCATACATCGTAAATCTGGCTTACGTGCAACGCAGCGTTTTCAATAAAGAACGCCAGGTACAACTTGCCGATGGCCGTGAAGTCGCTATTTCCCGTCGTCGCATGAAAGACATCACGTTGCAGCTAACGCAGTTCTGGCAGCGGCTACTCAACTAACAAGTGTGGGTGGACCAGACTCCGCTTATCGGGAGCTGACGAATGCAATTGGTTTGCACATAATCTAGTGGGTTAATAAACAGAACAACCGTTGCTGCGGACTCCCTGGGAGTGGATGGCAACGGTTTGTTTTTGTTACGGTGATTTGTCGCGGAATGTTAAAACATAGTGTGCTGACCTGAACAAACCCGTACTGAAAAAGGCGATCCCGCAATGTGCAGGATCGCCTTTTTCAATACGGGTTGTTACCGTTACTAATTAGAACAAGCGGTACGCTAATGTGAGCTGCCACGAATTCAGCCGCTGACTAAATTTGCCCGCACCGTTTTCGATCTGCGCTATATCCGTCAGGTTTCCTTCGTAACGAACATCAAGACCAAATGAGCCGAGGTCTAATCCACCACCGACCTGATAGCCGTAATACGCTTTAGACCAGGCGTCATTGAGCGAGCTGCTTGTATATTGCTGGATCGCGTTACTTAAACTCTGGTTGTCGTTGATTCTGAATGAAACGATAGGACCAGCCATCACCCGAATCGGGCCGCCTTTGATACCCAGCAAAATTGGCACGTCGAAGCTGGTTGTTTTAACCGTTACGTTTTCCGAAACCCCATTGCGCACGATGTTGAACGAACCGGCCTTTGTGGAGTAGAGCAATTCGGGTTGCAGAAACAGGTTCTTGCCAAAACGAGTATAAATACCGAACGAGGTACCCGTTTTGGTGTCGAGGCTTGCGCTCAGATTGTCGCGAAATGTTTGCCCATCAACGCCCGCCGTTGGTGAACCGTTGGCGTTGGTGCCCGTTCGTATGAACTCGCCGAAACTGAGCTTGGAAAGATTAACTCCTCCCTTGATGCCGATTTGAAAGCCGCCCTGGGCAAATGTCAGTGCCGGGAGCAGTAAAAGTGCAATGAATAAAAGGTTCTTTTTCATAGTTGGTTGTAAAATAGATGAACCATTTGGTTAAACGCGAATTGTCCCGGAGCGGTATGAAAAGTCAACTTATTTCGATCAAACGGCGTTTACCTGGTAGAGTAGTTACCCCTAAACAGACGCCAATCTGGCCGGCATTGTCGGTTGGATAAGCCGTCTGCCAAAACGTTTAATTGACGCTCGATTTTTTTAATAATACCCAGTTTCCCGCTCACTGTTAACCGAAAAATGGCTAAGCTTAAAACCACCTATTTTTGTCAGAGTTGTGGCCATCAGTCGGCCAAATGGCTGGGCCGCTGTCCGGCTTGTGGGGAATGGAATACATTGGTTGAGGAAGTTCTTCAAAAGGATGAACCCGAAAAAGGCGGCTGGCGCAGCCCATCGACCGGACCCGGTGGCGTAAAAGTAGTAGCCAAACCGAAAGCTCTACACGCCATCAATTACGAAGAACAGCCGCGCATTTATACGAACGATGCTGAGCTGAACCGCGTGCTGGGTGGCGGCATAGTGCCAGGATCGCTGGTGTTGATTGGTGGAGAACCCGGCATCGGTAAATCCACCCTGTTGCTTCAGATCGCGCTTAGCCTGTCGAGTATGCGCGTGCTGTACGTATCGGGCGAGGAGAGCGAACAACAGATCAAGATGCGCGCCGAACGACTGGACGTGCCCGTAAGCGACTGCCACGTAATGACCGAAACGTCAACGCAGAACATCTTCCGGGTGATCGAGCATTTTGAACCGGAAATCCTGATTATCGACTCGATTCAAACTATGCAGTCGTCATTGGTCGAGTCGGGGGCGGGGAGTGTTTCGCAGGTGCGTGAGTGTGCCGCCGAGTTCATGAAATACGCCAAAGAGAGCGGGGTGCCGGTCTTTATGATCGGGCACATCACCAAAGAAGGCGCGCTGGCCGGTCCTAAAGTGCTGGAACACATGGTCGATACCGTGCTGACGTTCGAAGGCGACCGGCATACGACGTATCGAATTCTGCGGACAAACAAGAACCGGTTTGGCAGCACCGACGAACTGGGTATTTACGAAATGCTGGGTACGGGTCTCCGTCAGGTAACCAACCCCTCCGAAATTCTGATTTCTCAGCGAGACGAAGCCCTGAGTGGCGTAACGATTGGTTCAATGTTGGAAGGAAACCGACCGCTCATGATCGAAACCCAGGCGTTGGTCAGCGTCGCCACGTATGGTACTCCGCAGCGTAGCAGCACTGGCTTCGACGCCAAGCGACTGAACATGTTACTAGCCGTACTGGAAAAGCGTGGCGGGTTCCGGCTAGGGCAGCAGGACGTATTCCTGAACATCGCGGGTGGCCTGCGCGTCGAAGACCCGGCGATCGATCTGGCCGTGTGTGCTGCCGTGGTGTCCAGTTACGAAGATATTGCCATTCCGCCCTCGGTTGCCTTCGCTGCCGAAATTGGGTTGGGAGGTGAAGTGCGGGCGGTGAGCCGGATTGAGTCGCGCATCGCCGAAGCCGAAAAATTAGGGTTCAAGCAGATGTTTATATCCAAGTACAACATGAAAGGGCTGGATACGAAAGGCTATAAGATCAGTATCAAGCCTGTATCCCGCCTGGATGAAGTGTTTCAGGGTGTGTTGATGTAAGTGTTTCCGCAGTCGGGTTGACGAATTCGACTGCGGAAACGGACTGTACGGTACTGATTAATAACTGGCTATGCATTTTCTACGAATCACCCAGGAACACCCTTATTTAGCGCAAATCCGAATGTGGTATGAAGAGTCGTTCCCACTAGCCGAACGGCGTACGTTCGGGCAACTGATCCAACTCCTCGATTGTCCGGATATGAACCTCTGCGCCATACTGGAGCAGGAGCAACTGGTCGGATTCATTATCTACTGGCAGTGGGACACGTTGCTCTACGTTGAGCATTTTGCCATTGACCCGCAGCAGCGCGGATTGCAGTTTGGACAAAAAGCAATGCAGCTTTTAGTAACGTTAGATCCTGCCTGGCTGGTTCTGGAAGTGGAACTCCCCACCGACGACATCAGCAGGCGACGGATTCAGTTTTATGAACGGCAGGGCTTTTCCCGCAATCCCTTCGCTTACCACCAGCCTCCCTACCGCGCAGACGGCACCGGCATTCCGATGGAACTGTTGTCAATACCGGCTATTCACGATCAGGAACGGTTCAGCACTTTCAGCAAGCAGATCCGGGAAAACGTATACGAACGCTTTTACCCAACGGCCAGCGGGTACAAGCCCATCGGTTGATCGCTCGTTCGAAGGGGGCCACCTACTTGCAGAATGGTGAAGAAATGGTGGGCTTCGTGGAGCAGGAAGAACTCTACCCATCCTTCAATGGTCATCGGGCCGTAGACGGGGTGAATGCCAATGTTCGTGAGCTGCTCCTCGTGCAGAATACTCAGAAACGCATTTAACGCAGCCCGCTCACCGCGTAGCCGCTCGATCAGGGTGTCGAACGAGAGTTGTGTCCATCCCATAAACCCGGAATCACTATCAGCAACGTAGCGGCTGAATACTGGAGCGTCCTCGGTATTAATCTGTTGAATTCGATCGGTGAAAATTTCCTGATACCGTCCCAGGTGAGCCAGATTTTCGAAAATTGACCATTTGCCAGATTGGGGTCGTTGCCTGATTTGATCTTCCGTAAGACCAAACAACAGGTGGGTCAGGGCATCAGGCTGAGTAGCCAGCCGGGTAAGAAGCGCTTGTTTCATGGCTTAATGATAAACCAATCGTGAAAAACTACCAAATGGATGAGCGACGGAAAACCATTTTGTACCGTACTAGTTAAGTAAGTGAATAGAGTACAAGAGTTCAACTCAACAAGTTAATACGTTATGAGCTACATCAAAGCAGGTACGGATGCGTCCGGCAATGACATTAAACTTTTCTACCAGGACTTAGGTACTGGCAACCCAGTAGTATTGATCCACGGCTGGCCATTGAGCCACGAAATGTGGGATTATCAACTAGCAGAACTTCCCGCTCACGGACTTCGGGTGATCGCTTACGATCGCCGGGGATTCGGTAAATCGACCCAGACCTGGGACGGTTATGACTACGATACATTAGCAGACGATTTAAAAGCTGTGCTCGACGAGCTTGATCTACAGAATGTTACGTTGGTAGGTTTCTCGATGGGTGGGGGCGAAGTGGCCCGCTACATGAGCCGTTACGGTGGAGCACGTGTATCGAAAGTAGCTTTCGTTAGTGCTGTAACCCCTTATTTGCTCAAAACAGACGACAACCCAGACGGCGTTGATCAGAGTGTATTTGACGAGATCACAGAAAACCTTCAGAAAGACCGCGCTGACTTCCTGCAAACCTTTGGTAAGCAGTTCTACGGCGTGAGTCTGCTTAGTAAACCCGTCAGCCAGGCTCATCTTGATGGCGATTTTGCCCGTGCCTACGTGGCCTCCCACAAAGCTACGCTCGATTGCGCGAATGCTTTTGCCACGACGGACTTCCGGAATGACCTGACCCAGATTCATGTACCAGCCCTGATCATTCATGGTGATGCCGACAAAACAGTGCCCATCGAATCGTCAGGCGAGTTAACCGCCAACGCTTTGCCAAGTGCTCAGTACCTTGTTTATGACGGAGCGCCACACGGCTTGTTCATGACGGAAAAAGACCGGCTGAACGAAGACCTGCTGGCATTCATTCAGGAAGGCGTAACGGTTCGCGAACCCGTTGGTACAACAACGTTGTATTAAGTTATTGATACTATTCTTTGCGCGTCGGGGTCAGCTTCACGTTGTTCATATGCCGTATATCCAAGATACGGCATATGAACAACGTGAAGCTGACCCCGACGTTATCATTTACAACTGTCGATACGTTCTGACGTAGGCCGACGGTGTCTGCCCGGTAATGTCCTTGAACTGACGGTTGAAGTTAGAGAGCGTTCGGAACCCACTTTCAAAACTGATCTGGGTTACACTTAATTTGCCCCCGATGAGCAGTTTGCAGGCATGACCGATCCGAACTTCGGAGACAAATTCCGAAAACGTCTTGTTGGCACGAGCCTTGAAATAGCGACAGAATGCCGGGGGCGTCATACCCGCCAGATCAGCAATGGTATCGAGGCTGAGATCGTCCGGAAAATGGCCTAATACGTAGTCATGAACCAGTTGCATCCGATCCGTTTCTGTCGGTTTAACAGTATTCGTGTAGCCGGGACTGGTTAGATACCGGAAATCAGTCGCGTGAGACAGGCTGTTCAGCAAAGTCAGCAGGCTAATGACTCGGTCAAAGCCCCCCGATTGTTTGCTCATCGTGCGTAGAGCAGCTTCGACCTGGGCGCGCGTCGGGCCGGTCCATTCGAGCCCCTGCCGGGCATGGTTCAGCAACTGCCGCAGTAAGGTCATCTCATGTTTGCCAAAGAAGTCCGTACCGAGAAAATCTTCGGCAAAATAAACAACGATACCTCTGGTGACTAAACCCGACTGTTTGTTGAAATAAGCCTGATCACTGCGCCAGAGATGCGGCAAATTTGGCCCCAGAAAAACCAGATCTCCTGGGCCGAACGGTTTTATTGAATCCCCGATAAAGCGAGTCCCCGTTCCCTCCTCAACCAGAAATAACTGGTAGTGCGGGTGAAAGTGCCAGTTGGGATCAAAGTGGAGTTCAGTCAACTCTTTGACAATGAATGAGGTCGCAACTGGCTCAAGGTCTTTACGGAGAGGTTGTTTCATTCAATTATTTCTTTTTTAACGTAAATGATGGCTTGTTTTCCCGTTTTATGTAAAAATAGAGTCGGTATTCGCTAATAAAAGCCGTACAAATATATTCGCTACTCTTTACATTTGTTTAATTTTTTAGAGACTGAATATGAATAAGCTGGGAATGAACATGTTCGTCTGGACGATGTCAATGGACGAAGACCTCTCTGACACGCTATCGTTCCTGAAAACGAGCGGCTTTGAATTTGTCGAAATACCAATTAACGACACGAATGTAGACAAATGGACGCGTATCGGTCAACAATTGGCCGAACTGGGCCTGGGCGTACAGGCTTGCACGCTTTGCGGACCAGAGTACAGTCTGATCAGCGCCGATGAATCTGTACGTCGGGCTGGTATCGACTACCTCAAGTCGATTGTCGACTGTGCCTCGCTGGCCGGCGCTACGATTTTGATGGGGCCATTCTACGCCGGTTTCAAAGCATTTACCGGCAAACCCGCCACCGCCGATGAATGGGCGTGGTCCGTTGCCGGCATGCGCGAAGTTGCTGAACATGCTCAAACCAAAGGGGTACTTCTAGCGATGGAATACCTGAATCGTTTCGAAACCTACCTGCTCACCTGCGCCGACGAACTCGTACGTTATGTGGAAGCGGTCGATCATCCCAATTGCGGGGCCGCTTTTGATACGTTTCATGCCAACATGGAAGAAAAAAACATCGGTGACGCGCTGCGGAAAGTCGCGCCTTACTTGATGCATGTACAGATTTCGGAAAATGACCGGTCAACACCGGGCCACGGACATATCAATTTCGACGATGTGTTCAGCGCTTTGCAGGAAGTAGAGTACACCGGCCCGATTGCCATCGAAGCCTTCGGTCCGAACCCGCCCGCACTGGCTGCTGCTACTCATATTTTCCGGCCCATGTTTGAATCGCCCGAACAGCTGGCGGTCGATGGACTGGCGTTTATAAAAAGTGAGCTAACGAAAAAACAAGGGAGCGAAGTACTCGCATCATAAGGCTGCCTCGTTCGAGTGCTCTGCGGATTTTCGCTCTTTTATCGCTACGGCGAATCAGTCACTCATTCATTCTTTTACTCGTTTACAATGATTAACATAGCTATTGTTGGCCTCGGATTTGGGGCTGAATTTATCCCGATCTATCAGCGCCACCCGAACGCAAACATGTACGCGATCTGCCAGCGTAACGTCGACAAACTGAACGAGATCGGCGACGCGTATGGTATTGAAAAACGCTACAGCAATTACGATGAATTGCTGGCCGATCCAGACGTCGATGCTGTTCACATCAATTCGCCGATTCCGAACCATGCCGAACAGAGCCTGAAAGCGTTGCGGGCGGGCAAACACGTTGCCTGTACCGTACCGATGGCTACGACGGTTGAGGAGTGTATGGAAATCGTGAAGGTGACGAAAGAGACCGGCAAAAAATACATGATGATGGAAACGGTGGTGTATAGCCGCGAGTTTCTGTTCGTAAAAGAACTGTATGAAAATGGCGAGTTAGGAAAGGTGCAGTTCCTGAAAGCCAGTCACCAGCAGGATATGGACGGCTGGCCTGATTACTGGCCTGGGTTGCCCCCAATGCACTACGCTACGCACTGCGTTGGACCGGTGGCGGGTCTGTTGAAACTCGAAGCGGACTATGTGTCTTGTTTTGGCTCGGGAACGATTCGGGAGGAATTGACGAAAATCCACAATTCACCGTTTGCGGTCGAGTCGGCGCACATTAAGTTCAAGGACAGCGATTTGTCGGCCTATGTTTACCGGTCGCTGTTTGATGTGGCGCGGCAATACCGGGAGAGTTTTGAAGTATATGGCGATAAGAAGTCGTTCGAGTGGCAGTTGATCGAAGATGAGCAGCCCGTTATTCATACCGCGAAAAAGCCGGAGCCGGAAATCCCCGAAAAAGTCGCCGTACCTGACTACGCCCGACTGCTTCCCGAAGAAATTCAGCGTTTTACGACGAAGGGCGTTTACGACGCCGACGACCAGCAACACCTGTCCTTCACGCAGGGCGGTGGTCACGGTGGGTCACACCCGCACATGGTCCATGAGTTTGTGTCGGCCATTGTGGAGGATCGTGATCCGTTTCCCAATGCGGCCCAATCGGCGAACTGGACGAGCGTAGGTATATTGGCGCATGAGTCGGCTCTACAGGGCGGACAACTGATCAAGCTACCGGATTTTACGAATGCATGAACGAGTCGCCAGTGATTCTCCGGTTTGCGAAATCATATCTGGTCGATGGTACAGTTCCTGCTGAACAGTATTCGATCGTTGAAAAAGAGTCACTGGAAAAAGTAGGGGCAATCCGATTTCGGTTGAGCAACAAGGATGATATTCTGCTGTACGCCGGGCATATCGGCTACAATGTGGATCAGGCTCACCGGGGTAAACGCTACGCTGCCCATGCGTGTTTAGCGCTGAAAGCCATAGCGTTGCAAAATGGATTTATAGAACTGATCATTACCTGCGATCCCGATAACTGGCCATCGCGTCGTACGTGCGAATACATTGGCGCTGAATTGATAGACATCATTGATCTGCCACCGGACAATGATATGTATCGGGATGGCGAACGGCGAAAGTGCCGATATCAGTGGCGGATTGGATGAACTACCTTTTTGAAAGAACTATTTCTATGTTGATGAAGCAAATAAAAATTTTTCTGGCCCTGGCGGTGATCGCATCGCTTACCCAGTGCGCCCGCCAGTCGGCTAATCAATCGTCAACGCAGCAGACCGTCACCAAAGCGCGTCGGATCGAAATTCTGTTTCTGGGCGATAACGGGCATCACAAACCCATCGAACGGGTGCCGCAACTGATGGCGGCCCTGGGTAGCAAAGGGATCAATATCACCTATACGGACAAGCTGGAAGACCTCAATCCGGACAATCTGAACAAGTATGACGGACTGCTGATTTTTGCGAACTGGGATAGCATTCCCAAGCCACAGGAAAAAGCATTGCTCGATTACGTATCGTCGGGAAAAGGGCTGATTCCGGTGCACTGTGCGTCGTATTGCTTCCGTAATTCGACGGAATACGTCGATAAGGTTGTTGGTGGTCAGTTCTGGCGGCATCGCATGGACACGATCCAGACGCGCTTCACGCAACCGAACAATCCGATTGTAGCAGGCTTACCGTCGTTCAAAGCGTATGACGAAACCTACCTGCACTCACACCTTCAAGCCGACAACAATGTCCTTGCCGTTCGCGAAATCAAAGCCGATCAGGCCAAAGATAAACCGGGTGTCAAGGAAGAACCGTATACCTGGACGCGTCAGTACGGAAAAGGGCGAGTATTTTACACGGCTTACGGGCACGACGAGCGTACCTGGGGTCAGCCCGGATTTCAGCAGTTGCTGGAACGGGGGATTCTCTGGTCGGTTGGCGACGAGGTGAAAAAGCTGCACGATAACCTGAACCCACAGGCGTTTGCCTACCACGAAGCCAAACTGCCGAACTACGAAAAACGGCCCGGTGTACAGATGGAGCAGGAGCCTCTGTCGCCGGAAGAATCAATGAAGCACATCCAGGTTCCGGTCGATTTTACCCTCGATCTGTTTGCCCACGAGCCAAACGTGATGCACCCCATCGCCATGACGTGGGATGAACGGGGCCGGCTTTATGCGCTCATTACCAAGGATTACCCGAACGAGCGCAAACCCGAAGGTGGTTCCGATATCATTGTTATCTGCGAGGACACCGACAAAGACGGTAAAGCCGACAAGTTTACCAACTTTGCGGAAGGGCTCAGCATTCCAACGGGGATGACCTTTGGCAATGGGGGGTTGTACGTATCACAGGCACCGCACATGCTGTTTTTGCAGGATACCAACGGTGACGACAAGGCCGATGTGAAGAAAGTTGTTTTTACGGGCTTCGGTACGTTTGATACGCACGCCGGACCAAGCAACCTGCACTATGGTTTCGATAACTGGATCTGGGGTAGCGTTGGCTATTCGGGATTCAAAGGAAAAATAGGGGCCGACAGTGTGAAGTTCAGCCAGGGATTTTTCCGCTTCAAACCCGATGGATCGCAGCTTGAACACGTGACCAGCACGTCGAACAACACATGGGGTCTGGGCTTTAGCGAAACCGGCGACATTTTCGGCAGTACGGCCAATAACGCACATGGCTGGTACATGGCTATTCCGAATCGGTATTTTCACGGCGCACCGCATATTCGCGAAAACGGTAGCCGGAGTACGGATACGCACAAGGATATGAAACCGATCACCGAAAAAGTGCGGCAGGTCGATGTATTTGGTGGCTTTACGGCGGCAGCAGGCCATAATCTTTACACCGCCCGCGCGTTTCCAAAAAAATACTGGAACAAGGTTGCCTTCGTATCGGAGCCAACGGGCCACATTCTTCATCAGAATGTAATGCAGAAGAACGGCAGCGATTATGAGGATGCGGAAGGCTTTAATCTTATGGCAGGAGCGGACGAATGGTTTGCACCCGTCTTCGCTGAAGTCGGTCCGGACGGAGCCGTCTGGGTTGTCGATTGGTACAGCTACATCATTCAGCATAACCCAACGCCACCTGGTGGAAGTAACGGATCTGGCAACGCCTACGAAACCCCGCTTCGTGATTTTACCCACGGCCGGATTTATCGGGTAGGGTACAAGAATGCGCCGGCGTATGTGCCGATGGCCCTGAGCAAGGACCGCCCCGCCGAACTGGTAGCTGCCCTGAAAAACACGAATATGTTCTGGCGGACAGCGGCTCAGCGGTTGCTGATCGAACGTAATAACAAAGACGTTGTGCCCCAGCTGATCGCCCTCGTGAATGACCAGTCAGTCGATGAAATTGGTATCAATCCGGCGGCTGTTCATGCTTTGTGGACGTTGCATGGTCTGGGTGCGTTGGATGGCGATGCCTTACAGGCGGCTAACTCGGCGCTGAAACACCCCTGTTCCGGTGTACGTAAGACAGCCGTTCAGGTATTGCCCAGAAATCAACAGACGGTCAATGCGCTCCTTCAGACCAACATGCTAAGCGATAAAGAGCCCGTTGTTGTGCTGAATACTTTGCTGGCGTTGTCTGAAATGCCGCAGAGTCCGGCCACTCAACAGGCGATTCTGAGCCGTTTGGACAAATCGACCGAAGTGAGTGACCGCTGGTTGCCCGACGCATTTGCCTGTGCATTAACGGGTCAGGACGGTCAGTTGATGAAGACGTATCTGAAACAGGTTAGTATGAACACACCGGCACAACCTAAGGCGGCTCCCGCTCACGATATGAGCACACATGCCGAAGGTCATGGTCCTAACGCGCCAATGCCTAAAGCGGCTCCTGTGGTTTCTGGTAACCAGCCTGACCTGCTTATTGCAGCCATTCGTACAACACCGGAGTCACCCAGCGTTCGGGAGGGAACCAAAATTTTTGTGGATGTGACAAACGCGGGCGGGGTGGAAATTCCGGCGGGAACGCCAATTCCCTTGTCGCTACGTGTTGAGGGGCCGAAAGGAGCTGCCGAAGGCGCGAAGATCGATTTTGTCAGCGTTACGCATAATACGGGTATCAAACCGGGCGAAACCGTGACGATCAGTAAATCGAACAACGGACCGTGGGTTGGCGATATGGGCGTTACCTTCGAGCGCGCCGGACAGTATACGCTGACGGCTATGCTCGATCGGGAGAACAAAATTGCCGAAAGCAATGAGCAAAATAACAATGCTACGCATACGTTGACCTATCGTGCTCCACAAAGCCTGAGTGCTTACGTGCTCGAACGGGCCTCCCGTAGTTATGCATCCGTTGCGCCCATTGACTCCGTTGTTGCCCTGCTTCGCCAGACCAAAAAGCTCGACGCATCCCAGAGTGAAGCCATTGTGAAAGGCGTATCGGAAGGCTGGAATGTTCGCAACAAGGCGCAGGTAACTCCACAGGACAAGGAATTTCTGGCGAGCCTGACTAGTTCGGTCTCGGCAGATAACCGCGAACGGCTGGGTCGTCTTTACGAAGCCTGGGGTATAACGAAAGAGGCTCCGGCCGATCCAAACGTAGAGGTTGTACGCATGAAAACGGTTCGTGAAGAGATGCGGTACGACAAAAAAGAGTTTACCGTCACGGCGGGGAAACAGGTCGAGATCGTATTGGAAAACCCCGATGCCATGCAGCACAATCTGGTGATCGGTAAACCCAAAAGCATGGAAACCATTGGGGCTGCTGCCGATAAGTTGATTACAGCAAAGGACGGAGCGGAGAAAAACTACGTGCCGACCATACCGCAGATCATTGCGGCAACACCGCTGGTCAATCCGGATCAAACGTATCGGTTGAAGTTCACGGCTCCGTCTACACCCGGTGACTATCCCTTCGTCTGTACGTTTCCGGGTCACTGGCGTATTATGAATGGCGTAATGAAGGTTACTAAAGGAACTTCTGCTGTAACAGCAAAGTAGGTATAGACAGTAACTAGTAATTCCGGTCATTGGCTACCTCTGGTAATCAATGATCGGAATTGCTGTTTGTGATGGGGCTGGTTATTCCGACGTCGCTTTTTTTGTTCGAATTGGGTCGGGTAAAACCGGTAATAAGGATGAAGGGGGTATCTGAATAATAAAATCACTGCCGTGGCCGAGGTCACTTTTCACCCAGATCGCCCAATTGTGCGCTTGAATGATACGCTGCACGTAACTCAGCCCCAATCCGAACCCTTTTACACTCGGCTGATTCTGGTCGTGAACCCGAAAAAAAGGCTGGAAAATCTGGGTCAATAACTTGGGCGCAATGCCAACACCACGATCACGCACCGTTATCGTCAGACCGTCGGCGTTTACTTTGGTGAAGAGGGTGATCTCAGGATTGTCGGCACTGTATTTTAGCGCGTTGTCAATCAGATTGTGCAGTACATTGGTCAGATGAAGCCGGTCGGCCAGTACGTGTACATCAGTGCTGATCAGATTCAACGCCAGATAGTCACCATGACGTTCGGCGATGGAGTGCAGAAGGTGATGGACGTGAACCGGCTCGTGATTTAGTGTTAACGTGTTTCGATCGGCGCGGGCCAGGGTCAGCATGGTTTCAACCTGATGCTGGAGCCGCTCGGTTTCTTCGCGAATAATACGCACGTATTTTTCCGTCCGCTCCGGCTGGTTTCGGGCGATGGGCGAATCCAGAATATCGGCTGCCATCCGGATGGCCGTAATGGGCGTCTGAAATTCGTGCACAATCGAATGGAGTACTTCGGTCTGTACCACCGACCGCTGACGACGGCGTAATAACCACCATAGCGAGAAGCCAAGCAGAAACTGTGATGACAGCGCGAGGAGAAATAGCGCCACCCAGCGAAGCGATGGAATGGCTACCAACGTAGCTGCGGGAATTGCCGACCAGTTGACATAGATCAACACGCCCGTACCAATCGACAGCAGAAGGGAGACTATAAAAAGAGGAGGGACTGTAGACCGTGGCAACATAACTCCTGCTGAATAGGGTTGGCGAGAAAACGGTAAATAGACGTAGCTTCTCTGTAAATGTCACAAAAAAAATACAGAAAAAGTAATATATGGAAATAAAAATACTAATTATGTAAACAAAAATGCCCGCTTGTGACGGGCAAATGATAAAACGGTATCAACGCATATCGTATCTACTCGGTATCAGCCGGACTATCAGTGGCAGCCGGAACGGAAGCAGGCTTAGCGGCCGCGCGACGCGTGGTCGGTGCCGGTTTAGGGGCTGGCGTCTGTTTACGGGGTCCCCGCGTTTGCTTGGGTGCCGTTGATACCACTGCATCGGCAGCCGTATCATCTATCTTATTGGCCGCCCGCTTTGCGTTTTTTTCGGCTTTCTCCGCGTTTCTCTTCGCTTTTGATAAGTCTTTTTTCGCTTTTTTCTCGGCGTTCTTGGTCGGCTTCGCTTTCTTGTTTTCCGATTTGTCAATCAGCTTGGCTAATTTCTTGGCCAACTTGTCTGCCGATTTCTCGATAGACTTCTTCATTTTTTTCGTAGCGGTGCCTGCTTCGCTCAACTTCGATTCGATTGAGGTGACGATGTCGGCTGCCAGCGACTTGTGCTTGGTTTTGGTGGTTTTGTTTGCCATTTGTTCAGATAAAAAAAATTTACAAATAAATACGGAAAAATTGGGAGAATCAAAAGCCCAATGTTAAGTTTTTGTTATATTTTCTGGATGAAATCCCAGCAGACGATACCGGCTGTGACCGCTATGTTTAGGGAGTGCTTCGTGCCAAATTGCGGAATTTCAAGCACTAGATCGGCCAGCTGAATAAGGTCATCCCGTACGCCAGTCACCTCGTTACCAAACACAAACGCGTATCGTTTGTTTGGCTCCGGTTCAAAATCGCTCAGTGACGTACTGCCCGCTGCCTGCTCGATTGCTGCCACGACCCAGCCTGCTGCCTGTAACTGCCTGACCAGTGATACAACATCGGCTACGTAGGTCCAGGAAACGGACTCGGTAGCGCCCAACGCCGTTTTCGTAATATCACGGTGGGGTGGCTGACCGGTGATGCCGCAGAGATACAACGTGTCTGCCCGAAACGCATCCGCCGTCCGAAAGACCGACCCAACGTTATTGAGGCTGCGGATATCATCCAGGATCAGACAATAGGGGAATTTCTCGGATTCTTTAAAGTCAACGACCGATAAACGATTGAGTTCGTCGAGGGAAAGTTTATGCATTTGTTTGATTGAGATTAGCCTGTATTAACCGCCGGATGTCGTGCAGCGTATCCCGAATGTCGGCAAGCAGCGTCTGATCCGTATCGACCGGTTGCTGGCTGGTTCGGACCGCGATCAGTTTCTGCCGCTGGTTAAGAATCCGGGACCGAAACGTCTGTGCATCGATGATGCCGATGAGCTCCATGTTGTGAGCCTGATTGGGACTCTGCCCGGCGGTTTCGAATTTTAAAATGCAAAGATCAAAGTAGCGCAGCAATGGGCCCGCCACAAAGGTAACGTCCTGAATGTTTTCGAGTGGGATCGTTTTTTCAACTTCGACCAGAATACCCTTGCGGAAGCGTAAGGAATGCTCCGATAATTCGCAGTCAAGCTTCCTGAAGTAATGACTACTCCACCACTGACCTACACCCAGCAGCCAGATTGGGAGGAGAAGGATACCAACAACAGAGACAAGCAGACAGAACGATACATACAGCAATAGGTACGTCCGGATGATTGGATTGAACGTGACCCTGAACGGAAGCACTGGTTCGGATTGAGGGAGCATAAGTAGGTGGTTTGGGGAAAGGGGTATGTCGTTAATAGGGGCGGAAAATAGCCACTTTCTCCGCAAATTTTGGTATTTTTGTTTAATAACAATACACCAAAGTCAGTGAAGACAGCCACGGTAGTAAAACCGCATCTAAAGAAGAACGAAACTCCGCTCAACCGCCAATACAACCAGATTAAAGCCAAATATCCCGGTGCGTTGCTGCTCTTCCGTGTCGGTGATTTCTACGAAACATTCGGCGAAGATGCCGTGCGGGCCAGCAAGATTCTGGGCATCACACTGACAAAACGGAACAATGGCGGATCGAACGAAGAGCTGGCTGGTTTCCCGCATCATTCCCTCGATACGCACTTACCCAAGCTCGTTCGGGCGGGTGAACGCGTAGCCATTTGTGATCAGCTGGAAGACCCTTCGGTAGCCAAAGGGATCGTTCGCCGGGGGGTTACGGAGCTGGTAACACCGGGCGTTTCGTTCAACGATAACGTGCTCGATACCCGGCGCAACAACTACCTGGCAGCAGTGCATTTCGGTAAGGCCGATGACACATTCGGCATCTCATTTCTCGATATTTCGACGGGTGAGTTTCTGGCATCACAGGGCAATTCGGCCTATGTTGATAAGTTATTGCAAAGCTTCAATCCATCCGAAGTGCTGTACTGCAAGCGGAACCGGCAGGAGTTTGGCACCCTGTTTGGCGATAAGTTTCATACCTACACGCTCGAAGACTGGGCGTTTACCTACGATTTTGGCTATAATTTCTTAAAACAGCATTTCCAGACAACCTCGCTGAAAGGATTTGGTATTGATGGCTTACCCGATGGTATTATAGCTGCTGGTGTCATCCTGCACTACCTGAACGAAACAGAGCACAAAGACCTTCAGCACATTACACGCGTAACCCGGCTGGAGGAAGACCGCTATGTCTGGCTCGATCGGTTTACGATTCGGAACCTTGAGCTGACCGTTGCCCAGCAGGAGGGGGGCGTTCCCCTGATCCAGATTCTGGACCAGACCGTTACACCGATGGGCGCGCGATTGCTCCGGAAATGGCTCAGTTTACCCCTCAAAGAAAAAGCATTGATCGACGAGCGGCTGAACATGGTTGAACTGCTGACGGACGACGTTGACCTGTCGGAAACGCTCGTCAATCACCTAAAGCAAATCGGCGATCTCGAACGGTTGGTGTCGAAGGTAGCCGTGCGACGCATCAACCCGCGCGAGCTGTTGCAACTCAAACGGTCACTGCAACATGTGCTGCCGATCAAAGAACTGCTCATTACGGCCCTGAGCCAGAGCGAATCGCCTGGCCGGCACTCCGGGGGCCGGCATCCCGGTTCGTTAAAAAAATACGCGGACCAACTTAATCCGGTAGCCTTCCTGATCGACCGGATCGAGGCTGAACTGCGTGAGGATCCGCCGACGCTTTCCAACCAGGGCGGCATCATCAAGCCGGGTATCAACGCCGAACTGGATGAGTTGACCGCCATTGCGTATACGGGCAAGGATTATCTATTACAGCTACAGGAACGCGAAGTGCAGCGTACGGGCATTACGTCCCTGAAAGTCGCTTACAATAAAGTGTTCGGTTATTACCTGGAAGTGACCCATGCGCACAAAAGTCGCGTGCCGGAAGACTGGATCCGGAAGCAGACGCTGGTCAATGCCGAGCGGTACATTACGCCGGAGCTTAAGGAATATGAAGATAAGATTCTGAACGCTGAAGAGCAGATCTTTCAGATCGAATCCCGGATGTTCAATGAGCTGATTCTGGCGGCTGGCGAATACGTCGGAGCTATTCAGCAGAACGCTCGTGCCTTGTCGGTATTGGATGTGCTGGGCTCCTTTGCGCGGATAGCCGTCAAAAACAAGTACGTGCGGCCACAGATCACGGAGACCAAAGTGCTGCGTATTCAGGACGGTCGCCATCCGGTTATTGAGCAGCAACTGCCCCCCGGCGAATCGTACATTCCAAACGACATTTTTCTGGATGATGAAACACAGCAGATCATTATTATCACCGGACCGAACATGGCCGGAAAATCGGCGCTGCTGCGGCAAACGGCACTGATTGTCCTGATGGCTCAGTCGGGGAGTTTTGTGCCGGCGTCGGTTGCCGAGATCGGAATTGTTGATAAAATTTTCACGCGGGTAGGCGCATCCGATAACCTGTCGCGGGGAGAAAGTACGTTCATGGTCGAAATGACCGAAACGGCCAGTATCCTCAACAACCTCAGCGAGCGTAGTCTGGTACTAATGGATGAAATTGGCCGGGGTACGAGTACGTACGACGGGGTGTCGATTGCCTGGTCCATTGCCGAATACCTCCATAACAAGACGGATTGCCGCCCGAAGACGCTGTTTGCCACGCACTACCACGAACTGAACGACCTGGCTACCGACAACTCCCGGATTAAAAATTACAATGTGTCCGTCAAGGAAATGGGCAACAAAGTGATTTTCCTGCGGAAGCTGAAAGAAGGCGGATCGGAGCATAGTTTCGGGATACACGTGGCGCAAATGGCCGGTATGCCCGCTCAGATCGTAAGCCGGGCCAATGAGATACTGAAAGAACTCGAATCGTCGCACGGGCGCGAACAGAATCGGGAAAAAATTCGGGATGCTGCCCCCCGCGACATGGGACCGGAACTGGCGTTGCGAATCATCGAATCCGGCGACCCGAAATCAGAAGCGATCAAAGAAAAGCTGCGCACGATTGATGTAAACCGGCTGACACCTATTGAAGCGTTGCTGAAACTGAATGAGCTGTTGAAGATGGCGGAGTGAGACAATTAAAAACTAACTAGTTAACAACAAGTACATGAACTTAAACGTATTAACAGCTCCACTCACTCCTCAGGAAGTTGAATGGCGGGTACAAAGTCAGACGAAAGACGGGCAAAAAATTGTTGTTGTACCCTACATAACCAACCGGTGTGTCATGCAGCGATTCGACGATCAGTTCGGCTGGGCAGGCTGGCAGAACGAGATCAAGGAAATTGAAGGCGGTTTTCTGTGCACGATCACGGCAGTTTTGCCCGGTGGCGAAATCGTTCGGAAAACGGACGGGGCCAGCCGCACGAGTGTCGAGCCGGTAAAAGGAGGGATCAGCGATGCCATGAAGCGGTGTGCTGTCCAGTTCGGATTAGGCCGCGCCTTGTATGATTTCCCCAAGGTTTTGATTCAAACGACTGACAAATACATTCCCGACTGGGCAACGCCCTTGCTCGACAAGATGGTCGAAAAAATAAACGCGGGCGGTATCGTTCGGGATGTGGTGGTGCTGAAGCCCGAACATGCGAAACCGGCTGCCAAAGCGGTCTGATAAACGAAATGCCATAACCGTCAGTGGTTATGGCATTTGTCTTTTTCGGGGAATACGTGACACGTTCACCAACCACTCTGTTAAGCCGCTACGAGAACTTCCCGGTCGACGCGTCGGCGCAAAAAACGCTTGCCAAACTGCTGAACGGGTTCCTCGATCAGACGATACGTGACGGTCGAAATCAGCACCGTTATCAAGACGATCAGCAGGAACTTGAGGTGAAAGTTAAGCATATTTGTCAGAACGCTATGCACCGGTATGAGTTGCTGAGGAATTACCCGATCCATCCAGAACAAAACGCCAAAATGGGTCAGGTAGGCACTATAACTGACCTTACCAACGTATCGGGTAAGGCGGTTGATCAGGAAAAACCGGACCGGGTACATATGCCTGGATGCGCCGATAATAAGCAGAATGAAACCAAGGCTACCAAATAGATGCAGGGTATGGGGTAGGTCTGGAATAAATAATTTGCCAACGGTTTTGCTGAGAATCAGGAAAGCCAGTACACCAATCGCGAAGATGGCTACCCCTAGACGAATATGTCGTTCTCCCCGAATGACCAGATAATAGGCAACGATACCACACCCAAAGACGGGTAATTGGTACGGCAGGTAATAAAAGAGGTATTCGTTCAGCTGCCTGTTCGCTTGGATGGCTGGAACCTGCGACAATGCCGATGTGAACACAAAACCGCCCAGCAATGCAGCAGTGGTGAAAAGAACGGCCCGGTTTAGGGTGGTGATCCGCGTGAACAGATACGGTACCATTGCGTAGAACAATACTTCAATGCCAACTGACCAGCCGCCCGGAATAATGCTATTTATCCAGACCGGACTCAGACCGTGCAGCAGAAGCGAATTGGCTATAATACCATACTTATTGTAGGCGATTGTAGTAGACAGCGATTGCTGGTAAGAGTAAGCATCCTGCCACAGATAATACGCCATCGCCACGTAATACATGGGTGCAATGCGGAAGAAGCGCCGGATGAAAAAATTAAACCGCGCATGTTCGGTGTCTTTGCGTTGGCTCTGGGACAGAAAAAGCGTGAAAGCACTTAGCACAAAAAACAGTTGAACGCCCATGGCCGCTGGCGACCCTAACGTGTCCATAAGCGAATAAAAGGCTGGATCGCTGTAGTGATAAAGGTGGCAATGGAACCAGATCACACTCAGAATGGCCACACCGCGTAAAGCATCAATGTAGGCGAATTTCATGCAAAGATAAACTCATCGTTTGTCGTGAATGGAGTTGAATTCAACAAAGGTAATCGGTGCCGACAGACTTGACTAGGGACCGTTGCATAACTGATTATCCGGTTTGGTGTAGCGTTAAAACGCCAATACCCCCGCTTCAACAACAAGTCAGACTTGCCGGAAGCGGGGGTATTGCGGCTAAAAAGGCTACTTTCCGCCACCCACGGCTGATGGGCTACCCATCCCCTGCGATAGCGTTAAGAGCTTGTCACTGAGTGTTTGAATGGCTTTTTTGTAGCGCATTTCCAGGTCAGGCAGATTCGCCGTCGATTTCAGCGAGGCTTCGTACAAAAAGCCGGGCAGCATCCACGAAGCATAGCCACTATTGGGGTCCGACGACGCGTAGAGCGAGCGATACCAGGCCCCGAATGCATTGCCTTTTGGGTCAATGAATGACCGCTCCAGCAGCCGCAGTTCTTTGTTTAATTCGACCAGCTTGTCCGTACGACCCGTTTTCAGATAAGTCTGCCGCGCTAGTTCGCAGGCTTCGGCATTCTTTTTCAGATCAGCAACGACGGTTAGCACGGGTTCGATCGAGTAAGTTGGGGCGTAGGCCTGAATAGCTTTCTCGGCGGCTTTTAGGTGAACGGCCAGATCGTTAGGGTATCGTACAACATCGTAGGGAACGAGGTCGGCGTTGGCGAGTCGCATGGTCATTGTTCCGACAACCTGCTCCATCATCGGCCCCATTTTATAGGTCGGGTCGGCAAATTTGTCGTAGAAATACAAATCATCGTACTGCGAATGGTAGAGCGTCGGCCCTTCCATACCCGCACTGAGTGACGGAATGCCAATGTGCATGTAGGGCGCAATATGATCCGATCCACCGCCGAGGTTACCAATTGTCGGTTCGCCCGCTTGTGTTGCCGGAGCCGATGAACCCGTAACCCGCGTTGGATTTCCGGCTGCTTTATGACCCAGCCAGTGCTGATAAACCGTTTTATTCGAATCAGGATATTGAACAGATTGAGTCGCTTCGATGATCAGTTTCTTCATGGAAGGCGATGCGCTGGCCCCGAACGTCCGACCCGAAACGGCTGCGTCGTAGTTCATGTAGGCTACCGCTTTTTGCGTCAGTTCATCGCGGAACTGCTCACTCCACTCGGCCGACCCAATCACACCGGGTTCTTCGGCATCCCAATGGCAAACCTTGATGGTCCGGCGGGGGCGTTGACCGGCTTTGGCCAGTTTGCCCATCGTTTCGGTCATGCTTAGCAGCATCGCCGTTCCCGAGTTTGGGTCGGTAGCTCCGTACGACCACGCATCATAGTGGCAACCGGCAATGATCCACTCGTCCGGAAAGTCCGATCCGGTCAATGTGCCAACGACCTGATAAATGCGCTGAATCGTATTTTCCTGCTTCACCATCAGCCGAACCTTTAACCCGTTTCCGCCTTCGAGCCGGTAGGTATACGGTAAACCGCCCTGCCAGCCCGCCGGAACGGCTTTGGTGCCCGTCATGCGCTTCAAAATTTCGGTTGCAGAGCCGTAGGGGAGGGGCGTTACCGGAATTTTATGCAACCCGACCGCGTTCTGGTCGATTCGTTTCGGCGTGTTTTTGGCGTCCATGGGGAGGGCCGCTTCGCCGGGTGTGAGCGGATCGCCCGTATACGGTGTCGTCAATAGAGAACCGCGCTGAATAACACTCTCGCTGTAAAATGGACCTTCGGGGAAGGTCAGGCCCCGCATGTAACCGGCATCGGCTGGATCGGTGAAAATAATGACACCAGCGGCTCCGGCCGCCTGCGCCCATTGCGCTTTGTATCCCCGGAAATTACCACCATAGCGGGCCAGTACAATTTTGCCCTTAACGGAGATGCCCATCGATTTGAGCTGCTCGAAATCCTCCTTGCGACCGTAATTTGCGTAGACAACTTCGGCGGTCACGTCACCCGATCCCGACCAGGCATTGTAACCAGGTGTTAGCCGAGGGTCGCTGCTGTACTTATCTTCCTTAAACAGAAACTCACGGATGTTCAGGGGTTGCCGGGTTGGCTCGACCAGTTCGACGGCAATATCGCCCGGACCTTTGGGCAGTAACACATCATGCGGGTATATGTCAACCTGCCAGCCTGCCTTGCGCATGGTTTCGGCGATGTAATCACGCACCTGCTCATTTTCTTTCGAGCCGGTGATGTGTGGCACGCTGCTCAGCTTGATGAGGTGTTGTTTGAACGCGTCCGTTGACTGTTTGGTTTTGAAGTCGCTTTCGAGCTTGGTTTGTGCAGCCTGTCGCGCTGGGATGAATCCAGTGAGTGACGGGGCCGCTGTTGACTGCGCCTGCGCCGTAATGGCACCGAATGCCAGCGTGATTGCCAGAGAAGTCGTCTTACGTAAAGAGAAGTATTGCATAAGAATCAGGTTGTATTCGCATCAAATATCGGAATTAGATGTGGTAAAATCGGGAACTATTAATTAATTATTTGGCAATAAAAAAGGAGACGTACAAATCGTACATCTCCTTTTTTATTGCCAACTGGCCGATCGAATCGTTTGCCTGTTTATCGAGAACAGAAGCAGTTGACGACGATCAGCAAACTACGGCCGGTTACTTAGGTTTGTTAAAAACCGAGGGATCGATCGTGCCATTCACGTTGATCTTGGTGATTTTTGCTGTAATGGAGCCAGGAATCTGCGGAGCCGTAACTTCACTGGTGTACGGGACCGAAAGGCCATCTACGGGCTTATAGTCCGAATACGTAGCTGACGTTTCGCTTTGCTGACCACCCATGTTGACCATTCCTTTCATGCCCAGCAGCTGGTAATTGGCCGCGTCCACAAAATAGTTGAACACACCTTCAGGACGGGTCAGTTTAATGTTGAACGCATCCTTGTTGTTGTACTTTTCCTTGCCCACCAGCTCGTAAGGAAGTTTATTGGCTTTTGCGTAAGCCAACTGAAACATCGGTGGTTCAGTTGCGCTCTTCGCGGCTTTAAGGGCATCGGCGGGCATATCCTGCGCAGCAGTGCCCCCCGCCATTGGATTAACCATCCAGCCTTTGTCGCCGTCGATAACGTTGGTAATCTGCTGGCCCATCACCGAGATGTCGTTGCGGAATGATTTACCGATGACGAACGTGCTTTTTGAGGTCAGTTCCATCCCCTGAAGCGACATCGACTGCTCAAAATCCATCGTCTTAACCGCTGCCACTTTGTCGGCTCCACCCAGGGCCGCAATATGCTTGTTAATTACTTCATCGGCCGTTTGCGCAAAGGTCAGTGCCGGAATCGCCACCAGGGCAACAAGGGTAATCAGTTGTTTTCTCATGAAAAAATAGTCAGTAACATGGTCAAAGATACTAATCGCTGCTGAAAGACGGTACGAGTTTCGACAGCGATGGGCAGAAACCAGTCTGCATCCTGCACGATCGGCAATTTTAGCGGGCAATCGGCTTGCAGGGCTGATGGCGGTTATATACCTTCACTGGCTTAACTATAAAACGCAATAAATCCATAAAATGCTATCAGTAACCCGCTTTAAACTTTCCGTTATGATGTTCCTCCAGTTTTTTGTGTGGGGAGCCTGGTACGGTCAGGTAACAAAATATCTTGAGACGCAGCTCCATGCTACTGGTATACAACAGGGGGCCGCTTTCTCTACCTTTTCGATTGCCATGCTTGTCGCTCCGTTCTTCGTTGGTATGATCGCCGACCGTTACTTTGCTGCGCAAAAAGTTCTGGGTGTTCTCAGCCTGCTGGGGGCGGCTATTCTGTTCTATCTGCTTCAAGTGGATGATGCTGATCAATTTTTCTGGGTATTGCTCCTTTACTGTCTGACATTTGCCCCAACGCTGGCTTTGACCACGTCTATCGCGATGCAGCAGATGACCAGTCCCGAGAAGGAATTTCCGGGTATTCGTGTGCTGGGAACCGTTTCATGGATCGTTGTAACTAATATTGTTGGCTACTATGGCTTCGGCGACAAAGTGACCATTTTTCAATTGTCGATGTATTCGTCCGTTGCATTGGGCCTGTTTGCCTTCTTTCTGCCCGACACGCCCCCTAAAGCGACAACGGCAACTTCGTTCTCGCAAATTATGGGTCTGGATGCGTTCAAATTATTCAAAGACCGCTCGTTCGCCATTTTCTTTCTCTCATCGGTTCTCATTTGCATTCCCCTGTCGTTCTATTACGCGATGGCCAACCCCTCCCTGACAGATGGTGGCATGCAGAATGTGGAGAATAAAATGTCACTGGGACAGGCATCGGAAGTGATTTTTATGCTGCTTATTCCGTTGGCCTACACACGTCTTGGTGTCAAGAATATGCTGGTTGTGGGACTGGTTGCCTGGATTGTACGGTTTATTGGCTTCGGCTACGGAGATGGTGGGTCAAGCGAATGGATGCTTTACATTGCTATTCTGCTTCATGGCGTTTGCTACGATTTTTTCTTCGTTACGGGTCAGATCTATACGGATAACAAAGCAGGTGCAAAAATTAAATCATCGGCGCAAGGACTCATTTCGCTCGCTACGTACGGTATTGGTATGGGTATCGGTTCTTACCTGTCTGGTATTGTAAAAGATATGTTCAAAACGGGGGATACTGTCGACTGGACTAGTTTTTGGCTTGTTCCGGCGGGTATTGCGGCTGCGGTGCTGGTCGTTTTTGTGCTGCTCTTTACCGACAACAAACGCGTTCAGACCAACAGTGACGAACTGGTGCCGGGAAATTTATGATTGAGCGTACCGTGAGTAGTGACGAGTAGCAAATCAATTGATGAAGTAAAGAAGCAAGACGAACGGGCAGGTGAATGACGCCTGCCTTCTCTTTTTATATGCAACTCATTTCGTATAACATAAATGGAATTCGGGCCGCGATCCGCAATGGATTGGTCGACTGGCTCGCTCAGCAACCGTTCGATATTCTCTGCTTTCAGGAAGTGAAAGCAACGACCGATGTCGTGGATTTGTCGATTTTTGAGCAATTGGGTTATCAATACCACTGGCATGCCGCCGAAAAAAAAGGCTATTCGGGGGTGGCCACGTTCTCGAAAATTGCCCCTACGAATGTCGTGCTCGGTTGCGGCTTACCGGTGTACGACTGCGAAGGCCGGATTCTTCGTACGGATTTTGGCGACGTGACGTTGCTAAACTGTTATTTCCCGTCGGGCACGAGTGGCGATCTGCGGCAAGGGGTTAAGATGGAATTCCTGCGCGATTTTTATGACTACGTTCATGAATTGAGAAAGACGCGTCCCAGGCTTATTGTTGTAGGCGACTACAACATTGCGCATACGCCCCTTGACATTCACGATCCGGTCCGGAACAAAAATACGACGGGCTTTTTGCCCGAAGAACGGGCCTGGATGGATCGCTGGTTTGCGGCTGGCATGACGGATTCATTTCGGTTCAAACATCCTGACAAGGTTGCTTACAGCTGGTGGAGTTACCGCGCCGGGGCCCGAACGAATAACAAAGGCTGGCGAATCGATTACGCGTCCATCACCGATACGTTGCGCGATCGGCTTATCGATTGCCAGATGCTGCCCGATGTCGTTCACGCCGACCATTGCCCCGTGTGGCTGTCGATGAGTGAATCTGCGAAGGAGTGATGGAGTGAATACAATCCGTCAGTTATTCACTCCATCACTCCTTCGCAGATTCACCATTAACGATGTACTACCTCATTTACAAGCCCTACCTGATGCTTTCCCAGTTTAGCCGGGAAGGTGGTAAACCAACATTGGCGGATCTGGACTACGAGTTTCCGAAGGACGTGTATCCGGTCGGTCGGCTCGACGCTGACAGCGAAGGGCTGCTGTTGCTGACGAGTGATAAGCAACTCAACCACCGGTTGCTGAATCCAAAATTTCGCCACAATCGGACCTATTACGTGCAGGTTGAAGGCGAATTGACAAACGGAGCTTGCCGTCAGTTGTCGGAAGGAGTTACTATTTCGGTCGATGGTAAAGCCTACCACACGCTCCCCGCCGAGGCCCGGACACTGATCGAACCGAGGTTGCCGGAACGAAATCCGCCCATTCGCTATCGGGCCAGCATTCCAACATCCTGGCTCTTGATCGCGCTCCACGAAGGCAAAAACCGGCAAGTGCGCCGAATGACAGCCGCTGTCGGTTTTCCAACGCTTCGGCTTGTTCGCTGGGCCATCGAAGGGCTCACGGCTGAAGCTATGTTACCCGGTCAGGTTAAGGAATTAAGTCATTCCGAAGTGATGCGGGGGTTGAAACTTTAGGGAATAAAAATGACAAGCGAGGTGCGTAGTTCGTTCGTAAAAGACTGAGGACTAGTACTTCCCTGTTTCTTATTTTTTAGTACCTTACCGCCTGTTCTATCTACCAACCTATGGCTTTCTTCTCCCGACAACTTTCCGATGTTGACCTGATGGCGGGTATACGAGCGGGCGGAACGCAGCGTCGGCTCTATGAAAATAAGCTGTATGAGCGATACGATTATTTGATTGCTGAAGGAACCCGTAAGCATCGATTGAGTGAAGATGACTGCGCAATCGCCTATTCGGATGCTATCATGACGGTGATCGAAAACGTAATTAGTGACCGTTTCGAGGGCCGTTCCGGGCTCAAAACGTACCTGTATCAAATATTTACGAACAAATGTGTTGACGCTATTCGAAAAAAGACGACTAATCGAAGTAGCGTCCACGATGCACTTTCGCTCGACGATTCCTTGCTACAACTGCCCGATGCGGCCCGGTCGGCTATACAGGACCTCATTGCCCGGAGTGATGTAGAGCGTCTCTATCGTCAATTGAATAATCTGGGAGAGAAGTGTCGAACCATGATTCTGTCGTGGGGTGAAGGGTATTCGGACGACGAAATTGCGCAGACGCTTGGGTATAATTCGGCCGCTGTGGCCAAAACCAGCCGGTTGCGCTGTCTGGATAAACTCCGTGAACGTTTTCGCGACATCCTATGAACACTGATCTGGAAACAATTGAACAGTATTTGACGAACCAGCTATCCGCCGGAGAACGTGCGCAGTTTGAATCAGCGCTCGAAACGGACCCTGCCGTAGCCGACGCGCTGGCTTTTTATGTCCTCTCGAAGCAGGTGGCAAAGGCGCAGGCCCGTGAGGAACGTATCGCTGAATTTAAAGCCCTGCGTCAGCAACCCCGAATTGGTCAGCGGTCGTCTGCCAGCTGGATAACCTATGCAGCTGCTGCGGCAAGTATTGTACTATTACTGGGATTGGGCTGGTATTTCTTCCGGCCAGCAACGGATGCGACCCTGGTTGCCAGCCAGCAGGTTGATTCGTACGTCTCTTCGCATTTCATGCAGTTACCGACGATGATGGATAGCGATGCCGACAGTCTGAAAACGGGCGTCGATCTCTTCAATAAAGGCAATTTGACCGAAGCGGGCAACGTCTTTCAGGCTATTCTGACGCGCCATCCCGATAGTGACACTGCGTTAAAATTTGCGGGTATTGTTGCCTTCCAGCAGGGCAATTACGACAAAGCCATCGACCTGTTTCACCGCCTGAGCCAGCGCACCGACCTGTTTGCTAACCCCGGCTTATTCTACGAGAGCCTTGCCCTGTTGAAGCGCGGACGACCGATCGATAAAAGCGAGGCTAAAAAATTGCTTGATGCGGTGATTACTAAGAACTTGGAGGGCAAACGTGAAGCCGAAGAATTGGTTAAGCAGTTGTGAAAGATATTCCCAAGTTGATCTGCACGTAAATCTGAATAGTACATAATGTCTTTTCACTAAGTTTGGTTTATCTGAAAAAGAAGCGGATGTGATTAACAAACAAACGATAATTGGGATCGCTAAAAAGTCAGATTATAAGTGACTGAATCTAGGAAAATGCCTGTCGTATTAATGAACAATCTGTATAATTTGATTTTTGTGGTTTTTTAAATTTTACTATTATCTAGTATTCGCTAACTCTAAATTTAGTTACTTGTGAAGACGTTTCGCTTAGTAGTGACCTTATCTGTCTTTTCGCTTTCGTTTTATTGTTGCAAGAAAGAAGAGATTCAGCCTAAAAAGGCTAAACTTCCTACCACATTTAGCCCAGGGACGGATACTCCTCCGCCAACAGTTGGTACAAAGGGCTAGTCAAGATAATTATTACCAGGATAATACGCTGTAAATAGTCGTGTAGAAAGAAGCGAAGGGATAAAAATCGCTACTACAGGAATACAGTTCAATGCAAAAACACTTTGGTATAATAAACCCAGCGCATTTTAATCGCTGGGTTTATTATCTTCTGTCATAGCTATCACGACAAATCCATCGACCTATTCCACCGCCTGAGCCAGCGCATCGATCTGTTCGCCAACCCCGGCTTATTCTACGAGAGCCTTGCCTTATTGAAGCGCGGACGACCGATAGATAAAAGCGAGGCTAAAAAATTGCTTGATGCGGTGATTACTAAGAACTTGGAGGGCAAACGAAGGTTGAGGTACTAATTCAAGACATTCAAACCCACACTAGTAATCTATGGACAATGACGAGCAATATTTTCAGCAAGTACCTCCCCGTGATATTAAATCCATCCAGTTTCATGATAAAATTCGAAGATTAGGTGAGCGCGGCCATGCTGTTCCCGATGTAGTTGAATATCCTACTGACCCGCTGCGATTGGTTGTCCGCAACCAACTGATCCTGCATCTGGATAAACCATTGGAAGTTTCCAGAAAAAGTAAGCTAAGATTAACGGGTAAGTACATAATAAATTCGGAACGAAAAGCAGTTGACGTTGTCGTCACACGGGCTTGCCGCTGCAATCCTTTATTGGTTTTAGTAGAAGGAGAACAGGCCCATTTGCTGACCGACGAGCTTGACCTAAGATACAGCCTTGATCAGGACACCTCACTACCGCGTGTCGTTAGAAGCAGTGCAAACGATATTGGATACAGTCCTGAACAAGATACATCGCCCCCGCACGTTATTCGGTCATCGTCTGGCGGTGGGGGGCACCCAGTCCCCTTATTACCGGCGTCATTTGACGACCAGCTTCGTCGAATACGAGAGCAGCACGATTCGCTGGACGACTATCCGGTTGTAGCTGTGATGGATACAGGCATTGACTTTCGGTATCCTAATACAGAAAGTCTGCCTACTTATTACAACACGGAGCCGCCAACGTGTGATATGATAGAACCTGACTATATTGGCTGGGATTTTATCAACGATCATAATTACCCTTATGATGATAATGAAACGAACAAACACGGGAGTAGAATCGCGGCCATCATCAGCCGTATTGCCGATGGAAAGGTTCGTATAATGCCTTTAAAAGTAATTGATAGTCAAGGAATTGGTAGCTTGTTTGCTATTTGTTGTGCTTGCGAATACTTACTGACAGATCGTTTACGAGGAAAGTTAACCGCCGTTAATGCCAGTTGGGGATTTTACAGTACTCAGGAAAATGAACTCCTCGGCCAGTACATTGACCAACTAACAGAGTCTGGTACGTGGTTTATCAATGCAGCGGGAAACCGGGGAGATATTATACCAAACGAGATTGTTGATCTTAGCAATTCGATACGCTATCCAGCCTGCTATGGTGGGAAAAAGAAAGCGGGCGTTCTGACCGTGACGACGGTAAGTAATAAGTTGCGTTTTACTTTCCCGGGAGGATTTCGAACGGTGTATGATGTGGTAGAAAACTACTCGTCTACGTTTACCGACATTGGCATTGGAGCAGGTCGGGATGGAAAATTTCAGGAATCGCTACTAACAGACAGCAGTAGCCCATTCATCATCGGTTCCTCGTATGCTACTGCCTATGCCAGTGGGTTGGCTGGCCTGTTAAGACCTGAGATGTCAGCTGGCAAAGCGGCATTTCTTCAGTCCGTATCTGGTCATCTCGCAATTCTTGCACTCAATTCTAAGATTTGTGATGGTTACGTGTTTGTTGTTGAGTCCGACCCGCTCTTTACATAACCAATACCCAGTTGACGCTTACAGGTGGGTAGCTGGATGCCTGTTTTCACTGTTTATAACCTGCAATGCGTTGGCTCAGTGTTCTGCATTGCGGTCTGACGCGTTGCAGTTGCGTAAATACCCGGCAGCGAGTTTTTCTGAGTCAATCACTCAGGCGATTCGTTTACAGGATCGTTGGGCCGCTTGTCGGGAACGCCAGGATTCTGCTTTTGTACAACTTGTGTTATTTACGGGCAATGCCTATTTTGATACGGGGAACTATCCGGCTGCTATCGATCACTACAAGCGAGCCATCCGTGCAAGCCGGAATCAACCACAACTCCGGTCTCTTCTACTGCAAAGCTACCATTGGTTGGGAACGAGCTATCTCTATAACAACCAGGCTGATCTGGCTGAAGCGACGTTTCATACCGTTCTGGATAATGTCCATCAATGGCCGGGCAATAGCCTGTGGGGCGGACGTGCGTGCTTAAATATAGCCTATCTGAGTCTTTCCAATGGCGATTATCAGCAGGCGATAACCTATGCTGAAAACGGACAACGATTTGCACAGGAAAGCCGAAATCCTGCTTTACAGGCTCAACTCTTACGAGAAAAAGCGAATGCGTTAAAAGCATTAACGAATTACAAGGAAGCCGTTCCATTAATTTATGAAGCAATTCGACTCGCTGATCTGGCTAAGGATTTACCAGGCTTAGCCGAATACTATCAACTGTTGGGTGATCTGGAGTCTAAGCAAAGTCAACCGAATGCGGCTAAAATTGCCTATAAACGAGCGTTAGTCTATTGTGAAAAGACAGGTAATGACTTTCTGAAAGCATTGGTACTTACTAATTTGGGTTTTTTGCATTACTCACAGGCCGACTATGCTGAAGCAATCAACTACAATCAGCAGGCTTTATTAAGTCAGAAGAACTCGTTTAGTCGTGCCCGTCTCTTCAACAACCTCGGCGCTTGTTGGTGGAAAATTGGCCAGTATAACAAAGCGTTGAAAACGTATCAACAGGGCTTTCTTTCAATGCCAATCGGGTTTAAAGACTCGCTGATCATGGCTAATCCTGCGGCTCAAACGATTCGTAACGCGCTCCGCAAAGAAGTTCTCCTGACACTGATTAAAGATAAAGCCGATACCTGGCTCGACTACGCGAAAGCGACCGCCAGTCCACAACGATTTCGACACGCACTCGACACGTATGCAGTCGCCGATCAGATGATTGATTTCATGCGGTGGGAGCATACCGGCCAGCAGTCAAAACTGTATTGGCGGCAAAAAACGCGTGGTCTTTACGAGCGGGCCATCGAAACTTGTTATCGGCTCAATGATACCGAACAGGCGTTCCGGTTCCTGGAGAAAAGTAGAGCCGTTCTGCTGGCCGACAAGCTAAATGAACTGGGTGCCCGGCAAAAATTAGCACCCTCGCAAATTGAACAGGAACAGCGATTGCGACAGGCCGTTAATGATCAGCAAAACAAACTCGCCGGATTGTCGCCCGATAGTGCCAGCTATGCATCAATTCGCGGCATTTTACTGAGCAAACAGGATAGTTTAGACACCTTTCTGAAGCAACTGGAAGCGTCGAACCCGGCTTACTTTCGCTATAAGTATGACAACGCCACGACTACCCTCGCCGAATTACAGCGATACCTGAAAAAGCAATCGGGTTCACTGGTGACGTACTTCGTGGGCGATAGTGCCCTCTACATCATGAGCGTTACGAGTGAAAAAGCCAGGTTGCGCAAGCAGTCGATCCAGCCTTACAACCAGACGCTGAGTCAGTTTGCAACTTTGCTGGCAAGCCCGGAAGCTATGAGCAAGATGACCAATGTAAACCGTTTTCTGACGCTCAGTCATAGCTTATACCAACAGCTACTGGCTCCTCTGAATTTGCCGAAAGGCCGCGTCGTTATTTCCCCCGATGGTTTTTTTGTCCCGTTCGATGCCTTGAGCCGTTCCGGGACCAAGCCTGAGTATGCCATCAATGACTATGCCTTTAGCTACGCCTATTCCGCTAGCCTGTTGATGAAAAATAACGACAAACTTGCCCGGATGCCACGTCTCAAAACGCGTGATTTTCTGGGTATTGCACCCGTAGAGTTTTCCCGCCTAGGACAGGTTATGCTATCCGGTTCAGAAGTGGCGCTGAAGCCCATTGCGGACCGGTTTAATTCGTCAACCATGCTGATCCGTCAGGCTGCCACTCGCCGGGCTTTTCTGACCCAGGCCCCATTACATCGGGTCATTCACCTGTTCACACATGCCAACGCCGATAGCACCGATCAGGAACCGATGCTTTATTTTGCTGACTCAACCATGCGGTTGTCGGATCTGGGCGACGGTGCTTTGCCTAATGCGGAACTGGTTATTCTGGCTGCCTGTAAAACGGGTGTTGGTACCAATCAGCGCGGTGAAGGGGTGTTCAGTCTGGCGCGGGGCTTCTCGGCACTAGGCGTACCCAGTGTATTGACGACGCTGTGGAGCGTTCAGAATCAGGCTACCTATCAATTGACTACGCTCTTTTACAAATACCTGGATGAAGGCCATCCTAAAGACATAGCGCTGCAACGGGCTAAACAGGAATGGCTCACGAATGCGGAAGGTATTAACCAGTTGCCCAACTATTGGGCTGGGCTAATCATTGTCGGCGATACCGAACCGTTGTCGCGAACCAATCACTGGTTGTGGATTGGGGGCGTATTGTTAACGGGCCTCGTTGTCTTTGGATGTTGGCTTTATGTACAAAAGCGACCCACAAAACTGGTCAGTGCCTGATTCCGCTCTTCACAATTCGACTCTCGATTACCGTAAATTCAGTTAACTAGCGCGAAATGATTTGTTTATGTTTCGGCTGATCGACGCACTACGTTCAAAAACCTGGGCCTGCCTTTTCGTCATTTTTCTGCGTTATCTGATCGGTGGTGCGTTTGTCTACGCCGGGTGGGGGAAGGCCCTCGGCGGTCGATTTATGCCCGCCGGTACGTTGCAGTTGCCGCCCGATCATGGGATTTCGATCGATCTGTTTTTCGAGGCACTCTACCGAACGGGTATCTGGTGGAATTTCCTGGGGGTTGGTCAGGTTATCGCGGGTGCATTGCTGGTTACGCAACGGTTCGCCACGCTGGGGGCCGTTGCCTTTTTGCCCATTAGTCTGAACGTCTTTGTGATTACAATCTCCATGGATTTCCACTTTACGCCAGTCCTCACCGGGCTTATTGTAGCCGCTAATCTTGGTCTGCTTCTGTGGGATTACCAAAAAATAGCTCCGTTGTTTTATCCCAACCGCGCTGGCGAAATGCTTATTCAATTGAGGTCCGACCAGCTCGGTTCGCCTGGCTACTGGCAGGGACTTGGCCTGTTGATTCTGCTCACGTCTTCATTGTTCGGCAACCGCGAAAATGCACTTGTTTGGTTTCCGTTGTGTCTGGCTGAGGGGTTGCTCGGTCTGGTTGGTTTCTTTATCGTGAACCGACGGCAACAAAAATGTAACCCTGACTTCCGGGCCGGGAAGCCGAACAATAACCTGTAGTTCGTATTCCTGGCTCTACCAGTTAGCTCGATGAGCCGGACTGGAAGTCCGGGTTACGCTACTAGGCAAGTAATTTCAATCCTTCGCTGAGTTTAAACACCTCCTTCAGACATTTAGCGGTCAAGACGGCATCTTCCAGCGCATTATGGAAACCGTCTTCGCGGGCAAAGCCGAAATAGCTGGCAATTGCCGTCAAACTTAGTCGGTCGGGTGTTTTACGCCCATTTGCCTTTAAGATCCGGAACGAGAAATAAGCCAGCGTATGCAGGTCGAGCAGCACCCGCGAATACGGCCACTTGAGCTTTTCGTAGCGATACGCTTCTTTCAGAAAATTGATGTCATTGATCACGCTCTGACCGCAGATGATCACATCGCGCAGAAAAGGTGTCCGGTCCAGTTGTCCCTTTGGCACACGAATACCCAGCTGCTGACAGATCCACTCCTCCATTTCGGGGAGCACATCGTAGATCATTGGGGCGTCTTCCAGATCAGCCAGCGACAGGTTATGAATCTTTTCGGAAGACGACGAAAAGGCGTCCTTGTTTTCGGGATACACATTAGTGAGGTACTGACCCTTTTCGACCCAGTTGTCGTCGAAAAGAACGGCACCAACCTGAATTATTTCGTTGTAGTCCGGTTCAGGGCCGGTCATCTCAAGGTCGAGGACTAAGAAAGGCATACGTAATTCGTTAACGATTTTGGTGAAAAGTTAACGGATTTATTGCTGATAAACAGAGTAAGCGCCCGGTCATTCGTTTTGGAAGAACGGAATATAGGCTCAAGCGCCATGAATTATCGCTACTTTTGTTCCAGCGATACCAGTAAACTTTAGTTATGATTGACATCGGTCGCATGAATACGCTTACGGCCCTGCGTGAAACCAGCGTTGGGTTTTTTCTGGGTGAGCCCGACTCCGAGAATCCTCAGGATGATGTGTTATTGCCCAACAAATACGTTCCAACGTCGCTGGCGGTCGGCGATAAACTCGACGTTTTCCTGTACACGGATTCCGAGGATCGACCCATAGCCACCACGCTGACACCGCATATCATGCGCGATGAGTTCGCTCCGTTACCGGTTGTTGCTGTCTCAAGTGCGGGGGCTTTCCTGAACTGGGGACTGGAAAAAGACTTACTCGTTCCTTATCGGGAGCAGAGCCGTCCCATGGAAGTGGGACAGTGGTATGTCGTGTACATGTATCTCGACGAAGATACCAACCGACTGGTGGCATCCAGCAAGGTAAGCCGCTTTCTGGACGATGATTCGTCCGATCTGGTCAAAGGTGACGAAGTCGACTTGCTGGCCTACGAAGCCACTGACCTTGGTTACAACGTTATCATCAATGACCGTTTTCAGGGGCTGTTATACCATAGTAGCATTTTTCGTCCAATACAAATCGGCGATCGTATGCCGGGGTTTATCAAACACATCCGCGACGATAAACTGATCGATGTCAGTCTGCAACAGGAGGGGTTCCAGAATGTCGAACCCAACGCGCAACGTATTCTGGACGAGCTAAAAGCAAACAAAGGCTTTCTGCCACTAACGGATCACAGCGATCCCAAACTCATCTACCAGACCCTGGAAATGAGTAAGAAAACGTTTAAGAAAGCCGTTGGTGTTCTCTACAAGGAACGGAAAATCGTTCTGCAGAGCGATGGGATTGCCTTGGCATAACGAAGCATACCCCTAATAACAGGGAATATCGGGTACGTTAGCTGGTCTTGAGCTGGTCAACTAGTTTACTGATGTCGCCACTAACCTGCTGAATGAAGTTTAATTGTTCGATAAACAATCGATCATCCGCCGTTGCAGGGGGGGCATCGACCCCTGATAGGGTAGTCCCGGACACTTCTATTGACGGCTTCTCGATCGTATCATCCAACCGGCGAAGGCTCTCGGACAAGGTGAAAAGCGCCCGCTTGATGGGGCGGAGCAGGGCCGGTGCGTAGGACCTTGGTTCGTCGGTGAGCAAGGTTGAGGTGACCGTAGCGACATTGGCCGATAGGATGTGGTTCAGCACCACGAAATTATAGACAAGCCGTTCGTTCCGCTGCTTGTGCTTTGGCTCCGATACCATCCGTTCAAAGGCTGCCGATAGGTTGGCCGATGTAACATACACTTCCTTGCGGGCCAGTTTGTAGTCCACGACGCTAATGGGTTTGCCCGACAGAACGGTAAGCAGCATTTGAAGGTACCGAACGTTGGCGACCAGAATATCCCGCAGCGGTTTGCTGAGTTGCTCGGACTCCCAGCGGGGAAAGATAAGGTAACTGGCCGTGAAGGCGATGATCCCGCCCAGAATTGTATCGAATAATCGCTCTTCAGCTGCTCCGAAATAGCTAATTCCCAGGAAGTTAAAAAGAATAAGAATGTACGGTGTCAGGCAGATGACCATAATGATGTAGTTGACCCGCTGCGCACTATAGGTGCCAAGCATGAACAGCACCATCAGCACAAAATGAGTAGTCTTGTTCGGTATGAACGTCAGAATGGCAAGGCCGATCAGTCCCCCGGCAAACGTACCGATGATTCGCTCGAAATTCCGTTGCTTCGTCAGGCTGAACGCTGGTTTCAGGATGACCGAAATGGTCAGCAATACCCAGTAGCTATGGTGGCCGTAGTCGAGCAATTGCGTAACAACATAGCCGAGCAGCATGGCCAGTGCCACCCGCACCGAATGGCGAAAAACGGATGAAGCCAACGTTAAATTGTTTCGCAACGATTGCAGATCGATCGCCTGATGCGATACAAAGCGACCATATTGCAGGTCATCGAGCGAGGTTGGGTTCGTGTCTGGTTCGGCAATATGCGCTTGCATGGTGGCCAGCCGCTGACTTATATTCCGTAGGCTGACCAGAATTTTCTTGAGTACCAACGTGCTGCCTTCCTGATCGCCCAGCAAGTCAATTTCGCCTTTTAGTTTGTTCAGCGCTTCTGTGAAGTCGATCGATTTTCGGCGGTGGGGAACAACGGCCTGAATCGCCAGACCGATGTGATCGAGCTCGGTCGATAACCGACGGATGAGCCGGGCTATCGTATCCAGCACGCCCGTTTGACCGAACCGTTCGCGGATGGCTGCGTAGTCGTAATACATCGTGACAATCTGCTCGTAGAGATCAACAACATCGACAAACGTGAGCACCAGTAGTCGGCTGGTGGTGGTCGATTCGGCCACAAACTGCCGGTTCTTAAAGAGCAGGTCCCGAACTTCGTCCTGTTTTTCGCTAACGGTTACCTGCTGCGTAACCAACCGGCGGTAGTCCGTATCCAGTTCGGTGGCCGTGTTGTAGAAGTCGGCCTTGATACCCATGAATTTGGCAATCTCGTGAATACACAGCCCCAATGCCTGTTGCGCCGGACGGTAGGGTTGAAGTTGCGAAACCAGCAGGCTAATTGCTGAATACCAGACCGACCCGGCCAGAATTAACCCCGCTTCCCGCAACACCCCAACGGGGTTGAGCGGTCGATCAAGAGTAAGGATCATGATTAGTATGGCTGCCGTCCCGACGGAAGTAGCACGAGTGCCGAACACGGCGAGCATAGAAAAAAGAAAGCCGAAAAGCAGAATTTCAAGACCCAGTGTGTAGTCATTCATTCGGGCAAAGCCGGTCACGATGGCCACCAGAAATCCCAGCAAAACCGTAGCGGCCATACCATTGCGTCGGTGCTGAATGGGGCCGGGGGCATCGCTCAGGCTCACGCTCAGCGCACCCATCGACATGGCCATACCGGGCACTAGCTGCCCAAACTGAGCCAATACCAAAGCGGGCAACAGAATCGACACGGTAGTCCGCAACCCGTACGAAAAGTACTGGCCGGACAAAAAATAATTAACTTGCCGTGTGCGTCTGTTCATGAATCGTTGTGTTACCAGGCCGGTCAAGATAACTAATTATACCGCTCTGCGTTCGCCGATTTGTTGCCGCCACATGGCGTAATAAAGCCCTTTCTGCGCAACCAGTTCATCGTGACTACCGGTTTCGACGATTTTTCCTTTTTCAAGCACGAAAATAGTGTTCGCGTGCAGAATGGTGGAAAGGCGGTGCGCAATCAGGATCGTAATCTGTTCATTCAGCGCCGAGACACTGCGTACGGTATCCGTAATTTCTTCCTCCGTGAGCGAATCGAGCGCCGATGTTGCTTCGTCGAAAATGAGCAGGCGCGGGTGCCTGACCAACGCCCTTGCAATGGATAATCGCTGCTTCTCACCCCCCGACATTTTCAACCCGCCTTCGCCGATCTGGGTGTCGAGCCCTTTTTCGGAGCGAGCCAGCAAATGATCGCAGGCCGCTTTTTCCAACGCATCGAGTAATTCGGCTTCGGTCGCGTCCGGCTTGACGAATAGCAGGTTCTCCCGAATTGTTCCGGAAAAGAGGTGCGTGTCCTGCGTAACAAAACCGATCTGGCGACGCATTGGGTTGAACCGAATATCTCGGGTGGAAATGTCGTTGTAATAAATTTCACCACCAAGGGGCCGGTAAAGGCCCACCAGTAATTTTACCATCGTCGACTTCCCCGAACCCGACGGCCCAACGAAGGCAATCGTGTCGCCGAGTGATGCCTCAAACGAAACACCATCGATAGCGTTTTGATTGGCTCCCTTATGCCGAAATACCACATTGGCAAAGCGCAACCGTTCGACAGGGCCGACCTCAACGGGCGACTCCGGATTACGCTCGATCGGTTTCTGCATCAACTGGTTGAAACTGTTCAGCCCGGCTTCGGCTTCCCGATAGGCCAGAATAATGTTGCCCAACTCCTGCAAGGGATTGAAGATAGAGACCGAAATGAACTGCATCGAGATCAGCTCACCCGTACTCAGCACATGGCGGAATATCAGCCATAACAGAATGAACAGGATCGACTGTCGCAGCAGGTTGAGCGTTGTGCTTTGCCAGAACGACAGCAGCCGGACGCGCCGTACCTTAAACATCTCCAGTTCGAAAATTCGACCCGTTTGTGTGCGTAGCCGACGAATCTCGGGAAAGGTTAAGCCGAGGCTTTTAATCAGTTCAATATTGCGCAGCGATTCCGTAATGACGCCCGACAACAGAGCCGTTTCGCGGTTGATCGACCGTTGCGTCGTCTTGATCTGCTTGCTGAGCAGCCCCGTAAGACCACCCAGCAGGAGCACGCCAATCACGAAAACAGGCACTAGGGCCCAATGTTTCGTAATCGCATACCAGACCAGAAAGCCCATACCCACGATGGACGAAAACAGGACATTGACGAACGAGTTGATGAACCGCTCGGTATCGGTACGGACCTTTTGCAGAATGGACAGCGTAGCACCGCTGCTCTGATCGCCGAATTCCTGATATGACAGCCGTAACGTTTGCTTAAGGCCATCATTGAAGATGTCGGTCCCGAATTTCTGAACAACCAGCCGGGTCATGTATTCCTGAAAGGCTTTCGTCACGTTCGAGAGTATGGCAACGCCAACGGCCAGGGCCAGTAACTGCAAGACACCCCTGATTTTTTCGGAATCGGTTTTTGAGCCGGGGTGCGTGGCGTATTCGTCAATGAGTTTGCCAAAGATGATCGGGTCAACCAAGGCAAGGATTTGCGCAACGCCAGCCAATAGCAATGCCACCACAGCCAACCAGCGGTATGGCTTCAGGTACTTCCACAAAATGGTCATGGTGCGGTTGTTACTCGTCCAGTTCCTGAATACGAGCCAGATGCCGCCCGCCCTCAAACGGCGTGTCGAGCCAGATCTGAACGAGTTTCAGGGCCGTTTCTTCCGACATCATCCGCTCACCAATGGAGATAACATTCGCATCGTTGTGCTGACGTCCCAGCCGGGCCGACTCTTCATTCCAGCATAACGCGCACCGAACGCCTTTGATCCGATTGGCAGTGATGGCTTCGCCGTTACCGGACCCGCCCAGCACAACGCCCCGCTCAACCTCGCCAGCCGCAACCGCTTCGGCAACGGGCCGGATAAACAGGGGGTAATCGACCGATGGTGTTTCGGCGTAGGTTCCTTTGTCGATGACCTCGTGGCCGAGGTCAGTCAGGAATTTTTTGATGGCTTCTTTATAGCGGAAACCGGCGTGATCGGAGCCAATAGCGATTTTCATAGCGTGATTGATACGTGATAACAAAGCTCAAAAGTAGCAGAATCGCAGACTATCTTGAATCCTTACTGAACGAAACTTGTTCATCAGAACGGACGCCGGTATCTTGCACCGACTTTCGGCTTGACAACAACCTGTTTACCAATGATTCCAGCAACTAACCAGCGGCCCCAGGCTACCGTTCTTTTTATCTTCGGTGGCAGTGGAGACCTTAATTTGCGCAAACTCACCCCCGCGCTTTACAATCTCTTTATCGATAAATACCTGCCTGAACACTTTGCGGTGGTTGGTATCGGGCGAAGTAAGTATACCGACGATAGTTTTCGCGAACGGCTGCTTGAGGGCGTAAACGAGTTCTCCCGGCGGAAAGATGGCCCCTGGAATGAGTTTGCACCCAATATCTCGTATCTGCAAATGGACGGGGGCGATGCCGCAGCCTATTCGAACATATCGGAGTTTGTCGATGCTAAGAGAGCGGAGTGGGGCGAATCACCCAACGTACTGTTCTACCTGGCCGTCGCTCCTCAACTCGTGCCGGGCATCGCAACGAATCTGGCTAAACTACCGCTGTGCAGCGATAAAATACACGTCCGGATTGTGGTTGAAAAGCCATTCGGTCACGATCTGAAAACGGCTCAGGAGCTAAACGCGCTTCTGGGAGGTTTGTTTGCCGAAGAGCAGATTTACCGAATCGATCATTATCTCGGTAAAGAAACTGTCCAGAACATTCTGGCCCTGCGCTTCGCCAACTCACTTTTCGAACCGATCTGGAATCGTCGCTACGTTGAACACATTCAGATTACTGCGTCCGAAACGGTTGGCCTGGAAGGGCGTGGCGGTTATTATGAGGGGTCTGGCGCACTGCGCGATATGATCCAGAATCACCTGTTGCAGGTCTTGTGTATGGTAGCTACCGAAGCTCCCATCAGTTTTGAGGCCAATGAAGTCCGCAATAAAAAAGTAGACGTACTAAACGCCATTCGTCGCATCCAACCCGATCAGGTCAACGAATTTGCCGTACGGGGGCAGTATGGTCCGGGTAAGGTGAAGGACAAGGAAATTCCCGGATACCGCGAAGAAGAAGGCGTTGATCCCAACTCAGCTACCGAAACGTTTGCTGCCGTTAAGCTTTTCGTTGATAACTGGCGGTGGGAGGATGTACCGTTCTACCTGCGTACGGGTAAGTCGATGCCCGAAAAAACGACGGTCATTACGGTCCAGTTCAAACCCGCACCAAGTTACGCATTCCCGGCCGAAGCAACGGGTAACTGGGAGGCCAACCGACTGATCATAAGCATACAACCTGCTATGGATATCCGGCTCCGGTTTCAGGCCAAGCGGCCCGGCCAGACGCTGGCTATCGATCCGGTCGAGATGGTATTCAGCTACAAAACGGCCTATGATGGTCAGGAACCGGAAGCCTACGAAACGCTGTTGCTGGACGCCCTGACGGGTGACGCGACGCTGTTCATGCGGGCCGATCAGGTGGAAGCGGCTTGGAAAGTCGTAACGCCCATCATCGAAGCCTGGGGAAATGAGGCACCGACCGATTTCCCGAATTACGCGCCGGGTTCGTGGGGTCCACAGGCTGCCATGGACCTGATCGAGAAAGACGGGTTTCACTGGACGACAAAATAGCCATTGAATTTAGTACCTATGCAACTCATTATCACGAAAAATCCTGCCGATCTGGCAAAGAAAGCGGCTGATTTTATAGCGAAACGCATTAAAGACGTTCTGAAAAAAAAGGATCGATTCACCATTGCCCTGTCGGGTGGGAGTACCCCGAAAGCACTGCACGAATTATTGGCTAAATCGCCTTACCGTGAACAAATTCCGTGGGCGCAGTTGCATGTTTTCTGGGGTGATGAACGGTATGTGCCCATCGATGATGAGCAGAGCAATGCAGGCATGGCTTACGACACGCTGTTGGGCCATGTGTACACACCCGAAGATCAGATTCATGTCTGGCGCACCGAACTCGAACCCGAAGCGGCCGCGGCTGACTACGATCGGATTTTACACGAGTACTTTGGCGAAACGGGCCCATCTTTCGATCTTGTACTGCTCGGTATGGGCGACGATGGACATACCCTCTCGCTCTTCCCCGGTACGGATGTTGTTAATGAAAAAACGGCCTGGACAAAAGCCTATTTCCTGACGCAACAGGACATGTATCGGTTGACACTAACGGCACCCATCACGAATCGAGCGGCCTGTGTATTATTTCTGGTGGCAGGCCCTAAAAAAGCCGAACCGCTGAAAGAAGTACTGGAAGGAGACTACAATCCAAATAAATACCCATCACAGGAAATCAAGCCAACGGATGGCGAGCTCGTCTGGATGGTCGATGAGAAGGCAGCCGCATTACTTGCCAAATAACCCGTAACGCGGACTGGAAGTCCGTAAAGCTGAAGGCTACTTTCTCACAGTTAGCCTTCGGCTCTACGGACTTCCAGTCCGCGTTACTTAATTGAACCCTAATTTTTCCCGCACCCGCGTAATGGTCTTTCCGGCTACAGCGCGGGCTTTTTCTTCTCCGGCCTGAAGTTCCGCTTCCAGCGCGTCTGGATTCTCGGTTATGTAGTAGTTATATCGTTCGCGTTCTGTCGCAAATTGGCTCAAAATGAGTTCGTATAATGCTTTTTTCGCCGTGCCGTAACCAAAATTGCCCCCTTCGTACAGGCGTCGTAGTTCCGCCGTTTGCTCGGCGGAGGCCAGCAGCGAATAGAGTTGGAACGTGATGTCCGTAGCCGGGTTCTTTGGTTCTTCCAGCGGTGTCGAGTCAGATTTAACCTTTTTGATCACCTTCCATAGCTCATTCTCGGGCAGAAAAATGTCAATGTAGTTATTGTATGACTTGCTCATCTTCGCCCCGTCGATGCCGGGAATGGTCATGAGCCGATCGTCGATACGCGGTTCGGGCAACACGAAAATGTCATCATCGTATTGCCGGTTGAAGGTACTGGCAATGTCGCGGGTCATTTCAATATGCTGCCGCTGATCTTTTCCAACGGGAATAATTTCGGCATCGTACAGCAGAATATCAGCCGCCTGCAACACCGGATAAACGAATAGCCCCGTATTCACCGCACCCGTGGCACGATCCGATTTTTCCTTGAACGACGTAGCGTTGTTAAGCATCGGAATAGGCGTAAAGCAGTTCAGATACCAGCATAACTCCGTATGTTCGGCCACCCGCGACTGACGCCAGAAGGTGTTTTTAGCGGTATCCAGACCAAAGGCAAGCCACGTAGCCGCTACCGCTTTGGTAAATTCCCGGCGGGTCGGGCCGTCTTTAATTGTTGTTAGCGAATGCAGATCTGCGATAAACAGAAACGATTCGTTATCAGGGTGTTTCGATAACTCAATAGCGGGCTTGATGGCCCCTAAAATGTTGCCCAGATGCGGTCGGCCGCTGCTTTGGATTCCCGTTAAAATACGTGCCATAATATTTAGTAGTAGGAGTAAGGAGCGAGGGAAGAGTGGTTGCTAACGCGTGTACCTTCTTCAGCTCGCTCCCGGCTGCCCGTCTATGTCTTACTTACCCTGTGCTTCTACCACCGCAATGGCCACCATATTGACGATTTCGCGTTCTGATGAGCCGAGTTGTAATACGTACACCGGTTTACGAATACCGAGCAGAATAGGGCCGATGGCATCGAAACCGGCTGCTTCCGACATCAAGTTATAGGCGATATTGGCCGCTGACAGATTGGGGAAAATAAGTGTATTCGCGCCTTCATCGGCCAGTGTGCTGAATGGGTGATTCTGCTGAAGCAACTCCGTGTTGAACGCCAAGTGCGCCTGAATTTCCCCATCGACGATGAGGTCGGGATGTTTCCGTTGCAGAATTTCGACCGCCCGATTCATCTTTTCCGCGTCGTCCCCTTTTGCACTGCCAAAGTTTGAGTATGTTACCAGTGCAATGCGGGGTTTGATGTTGAACCGCTCAACCGTACGCGCGGTCATCTCCGTGATTTCAACGATTTCTTCGGCTGTCGGATTGAAATTGACCGTTGTATCGGAGAAAAATAAAGGACCGCGTTTGGTGAGCAAAATGTACATACCCGCCACTTTCTGCACACCTGGCTCCTTACCGATCACTTGCAACGCGGGCCGGATCGTATCGGGGTAGCTGCGTGTCAGACCCGAAATGAGTGCATCGGCTTCGCCCGTTTCGACCATCATTGCCCCGAAATAATTGCGGTAATACATCATTTTCAGCGCTTCGGTGGCGTTGACACCTTTGCGCTTCCGCTTCTCGAAATAAATATTGGCAAAGCGTTGGATTAACTCATCCTGCTCGGGTGCGCGCGGATCGATGATCGGAATTTGACCCAGATCCAGTCCGTTGTCCTTGATGATTTGCTGAATCTTAGCCGTTTCTCCCAGCAAGATCGGATACGCGATACCGTCGTCCCGGACCTGTTGAGCCGCCTTGAGCACCTTTAGATTTTCAGCATCGGCGAAAACAACACGTTTCGGGTTCGTTTTCGCTTTGGTGAGAATGACCCGTGAAATCTGGTTGTCCTGTCCGAGTCTTCGGGCGAGTTGCTGCTCATACGCATCCCAGTCTGAAATAGGCTGGCGTGCTACACCCGAGTCCATAGCGGCTTTGGCTACGGCTGGCGCAACGGTTGCCAGCAAGCGTGGATCGACTGGCTTGGGCAGAATATAGGTCCGGCTAAAGATCATGTTATCCTGGCCGTAAGCCAAATTAACGATGTCAGGTACTGGCTTTTTGGCTAACTCCGCCAGGGCGTAAGTCGCTGCCAGTTTCATAGCCTCGTTGATTTCCGTGGCCCGAACGTCCAGGGCACCTCGAAAAATATAAGGAAAGCCCAGCACATTGTTGACCTGATTTGGGTAGTCTGACCGACCCGTAGCCATGATGATGTCAGGGCGAGCGGCCATAGCATCATCATAACTGATTTCGGGAGTCGGGTTCGCCATCGCAAACACAATCGCATCGTTGGCCATCGAGCGAATCAGCTCCTGGCTAACAATGTTGCCTTTCGACAGACCAACGAACACATCGGCTCCGGCAAAGGCATCGGCCAGCGACTGAATGTTGCGGGTGGTCGCAAAAGGCCGCATAATATCACTGAGGTCGGCACGGTCGGCGCGGAGCGGTCCATTTACGTCGAACATAACGATGTTCTCGTACGTCGCGCCCAGTGCTACATATTGACGGGCGCAGGAAATAGCGGCTGCTCCGGCACCAAGAAAAACAAAATGTGAGGCCTCAATCTTTTTGCCGACCAGTTCAAGTGCATTCAGCAAAGCTGCCCCGCTGACAATGGCGGTGCCGTGCTGATCATCGTGCATAACCGGGATGTTCAGTTCCCGTTTGATGCGTTCTTCAATTTCAAAACATTCGGGTGCTTTGATATCTTCGAGATTTACCCCGCCAAAGGTCGGCTCCAGAATCTTAACGGTCCGGGCAAATTCGTCAACGTCTTTGGTATTCAGCTCGATGTCAAAAACATCGATGTCGGCATAGATCTTGAACAGTAAGCCCTTGCCTTCCATGACAGGTTTACTAGCCGCAGCGCCAATGTCGCCCAAGCCCAAAACCGCCGTTCCGTTGCTGATGACGGCCACGAGATTGCCTTTTGCGGTGTATTTGTAGGCGTCGTCGGGATTGGCTTCGATAGCCAGACACGGTTCCGCCACGCCTGGTGAATAAGCAAGGGAGAGGTCGCGTTGGGTACTGTATTCTTTCGTCGGGATGACTTCAAGTTTACCCGGACGCCCCTTGGCGTGGTAATCAAGGGCATCTTCGCGCCGGATTTTCTGTTGCATAACAGCTTGGTTGATGAACGTTTGTTGTACAGTTTGGAGCGCGAAGGTACGGAAAAAGCCGGGAGCAAACCGGCTTTCCCTGATTTACTACGTGAATGTGACTGGTATCGCTGAGTCAGATGATGGGGGTACTGCCGATTTTTTTGTCGGTCAACTAGCTGAGAATAAAAGGTGCGAGCAGCGGAAACGGGTGATCAATTCCACATGTGGTTCGCTTCGGTCAGTATGATCGGTTGACCATCCGTAACGACAATGGTCTGCTCATGCTGTACGGCAAAACTGTTCTTGGCAACCAATGTCCAGCCATCGCCTTTTTCGTGCGCATACGTGGCTTTGGTCGATAGAAACGTTTCGATGGCTACGACTGAGTTTTTTCTGAACCGGGTCGTGTTGGTCCGATCGTAATAACAAAGAATTTCGTGGGGCTCCTCATGTAAACTCCGGCCAACGCCATGCCCTGCCAGATTCTTGATCACTCGATAACCGGATCGCTTAGCTTCCGTTTCGATCAACCGGCCAATCTCGGCTATGCGCACTCCTCCCTTGATCTGACTGATTGCTTTTGCCAGAATTCGTTTGGAAGCATTCACCAGATCCGTATGCTGAAAAAGATCCTGCCCCACCACGAAGGAACCGCCATTATCCGACCAGTAGCCATTCAGTTCGGCGGACACGTCAATATTAACGAGATCGCCATCCTGAAGAATGCGTTTGCTGGAAGGAATACCATGACAAACTTCATCATTCAAGCTGATGCAGGTCCAGCCGGGAAAACCATACGTCAGCTTAGGAGCTGACTTGGCTCCACGCAGGTCCAGCAGCTGGCGACCGTATTCATCGAGTTCTTTGGTCGACATGCCCGGCTTGGCATACTGCTGCATCAGGTTCAGCGTCGATCCGACAACCTCGCTGATGGCCTGCATACCCATCAGGTCTTCCTGAGATGCTAATGACATAGGGTTATGAGTTTTATTGGTTGAACGGCGGGTGCCAACTCTTTATTGAGCTTGGCGATTAAACGATGAATTGCCCGCTCGTCAATAAGCTACTAGGAACTCTGACTCTTTAGAATCTCATAGAACTCTTCAAGACCAATAACGTTAATCCTAGGGAATTCAACTGTGGCTAATACATTGAAGTGCTTGTCTTCAGTTACTAAATAATCAACGCCACCAGCAATTGCACAGTCAGAAAATTTGTTGTCATCGGGGTCAGCGGTAATTAACCACCAGTAAAAAGAAACATTGACCAGTTCTACATTCGGTGAATTAATCAATGCTTCCAGTACAGTATCTGCTACATCTCGTCGCCCGAATCCCCACTCGATAATTTCATCATATTCCGCCAAAATATCAGTAGTAACACAGAGCGTAAATTTCCCTGAAAAGATTGCCTGATATAACCAGTGAGAGGATGATTTTGTAGAAATTGAGCTAAGGAGTTGGTTTGTATCAACGACGACTTTCATGTAGGCGTGTTATCGCTTTTGTCTACCTTATACTCTGTGCGTAGGTGCCTCTTACGCCAATCAGTCATAGTTTTCTCAGTGAATCCGTTTTCATCCCAACTATCATCGGCTAATTTAGCCGCTTTTCGCGCGAAGTAATCAGAAAGTAGTTGCTTGATTTCCAATAGGTCGTCATTGGAGACTGGGCGAGAGAAAACTTTCAATAATTCAAGTTGAAGGTTCGACAGTGGCTGACTAGTCTGCATAATCTTATTGTTTACCAGTTTTACAATATTATACAATAATGCTCAACCGACTAACACCGCCCGCGCCGACTCTTCATCGCGCTTTAACTGGGCTACTAAAGCCGGTAGACCGTCGAACTTCTGCTCGGGGCGAAGAAACTCGCGGAACCGCAAGGTCATGTGTTCGCCGTAAATGTCCTTGTTAAAGTCGAAAATATACGTTTCTATCGTCTGGTGGGTTCCGGCAACGGTTGGCCGAAAACCAATATTGAGCATACCACCATACGTCTGGTCCGCATGAACGACATCAACCGCATAGACGCCATTGGCCGGAATGAGTTTGATCGGGTCATCCACTTGTAGATTTGCCGTTGGAAAACCAATCGTACGGCCAAGCTGCTGCCCTTTCACAACCGTTCCGGTCAGGGTATACTGCCGTCCCAGAAACAGATTTGCCGTATGAACATTACCCTCTTGCAAGGCCAGACGGATTTTGGACGAACTAACGCCCACCGCTTCGACATCCTGCCGGGGAATCTCTTCGACCTCGAAACCATACTCGCTCTGGTGAGCCTTGATGTAATCAAAGCCCCCTTCCCGGTCGCGGCCAAACCGGTGATCATAGCCAATGACCAGTTTCCGGGTGCCGATTTTATCAATCAGAATCTGCTGGATGTATTCGGCTGACGTCAACTCGGAAAAGGAACGCGTGAATGGAATGACAACCAAGTGATCGACACCCGCCTGTTCGATCAGGTCGATTTTTTCGTCCAGCGTAGTCAGCAGCTTAAGGTCCTGACTGTCGTTGGACACTACGGTACGGGGATGAGGCCAGTAGGTGATTAGCACCGATTCACCCCCGCTGGTCTGAGCAACTTCGGTTAGGCGGGTCAGAATGGTCTGATGTCCACGGTGGACACCATCGAACGTGCCGCTGGTAACAACAGCATTGGGAAGGGGAGAAATCTCGTCGAGACCGCGGTGAACTATCATAGCGTTGATGGAAGAATGTCTGGACGGCATCTGGCGATAAAGCTGTCGAGCGTATCGGCGTTTTCTACCCGAAAATCACCAATGCGTGTCCGGCGGAGGCTACTCATGTACGCGCCATTGTTCACCAGCAGCCCCAAATCACGTACCAGACTGCGAATATACGTGCCTTTGGAACACACGATACGAAAATCGATCTCCGGAAACCGGTCAGCGTTGACCTCAAAGACCGACACTGTAACATGACGGGATTTGATTCCGCCATCTACGCCTTCGGCGGTTTCACCGCGTCGCGCTTTTTCGTAGAGCCGTTCGCCGTTGACCCGAATCGCCGAATAAATCGGGGGCACTTGCAGAATATCGCCGGTAAGCTGTCGGGCGGCTTCCTGAATGTGTTCAATCGTAATACCCGACGTATCGAATTCAGCGTCGAAGGCCGTTTCCAGATCGACTGACGGGGTTGTTTTTCCCAGAACAAGGGTTCCGGTGTACTCTTTCTCCTGCGCCTGATACTGGTCGATCTGTTTGGTCATTTTACCGGTGCAAAGAATCAGCAAACCCGTTGCGAGCGGATCGAGCGTGCCGGCATGGCCAATTTTCTTGAACTTACAGGCATATTTAAGCTTATTGGCCACGTCAAATGATGTCCAGGTAAGCGGCTTGTCAATTAATATAACCTGACCCGGATCGGGTTGACCGGGTGATGGAGATGCGTTTGGTTGCGACACGAACTGAAAATAAAAAGAAGCACAAAGATACACGGAGTTGATTCTCCGCGCACCACCGTGCTTCTTGCTGTACTTACGTACGAATAGGTTAAATAACGTCCAGCTTAACGCCCGCAGCCACCAGACCGAGCAGCACCAAACCGAGGACAATGCGGTAATAGCCGAACACCTTAAACCCGTAGCGGTTTAGGAAACCAACGAACGCGCGAATGGCCAGCATACCAACGATAAACGCAATGACATTGCCAATTAGCAGCGTCTGATAATCTTCGGGACGGAGAAGCTTGTATGTTTTCAGGAGTTTATAGCCCGAAGCGGCTGCCATTGTTGGAACGGCGAGGAAGAACGAAAATTCAGCGGCCTGGGTACGGCTAAGTCCTTGAAAAACACCGCCAATAATGGTTGCTGCTGACCGAGACACACCCGGCACCATCGCAATACACTGGAAGAAACCAATACGAATGGCATCCGGAACCGTGACCTCCCCATCTTTAGGTTGCCGGTTGATGATCCGGTCGATAAAAACCAGAATGATACCGCCCACCAGCAACATGATCGCTACAACAACCACATTTTCGAGCAGGGAATCAATGAAGTCATTCAATATAAAACCAATAACGGCGGCTGGCACGAACGCAATCAGAATTTTGCTGTAAAAGTCCAACATCGGCTGCAGCTTAGGCGGGAAGGACTTTAAATAAGACGGAATGGTAAAGGTGCCGGTACGCGCATTGACCATAAAACGGCGGTGATAGAGCACCAGTACCGATAGTATACAGCCAAATTGAACGTCGACCGTGTAGAGTTTGGTAAATTCGTTGCCGGCAATGCCAGCCAAAGAGGAGTAAATAATCATGTGGCCCGTTGAGGAAACCGGCAAAAACTCAGTCAATCCCTCAATGATAGCCAGCGCAATCGCGTGAATCAGATCCATTATACAGGTGTAAAGCCACAAATGTACGGCGTTATCCGATTGTAAGTGCGAAACTTTACAAGTGGATAACGCCGTACACAATTACTTTTTTTAGGCTTTGGGCCGGGCCAGAATCGCGAAAATTTCGAGAACGAAGCCGCTCATGACAACGATTGGCCCGAGTGTCAGACCCAGAAAGCCAAAACCAAATTCTTCTTTATCGAGGCTCATAATGAAGAAACCGGCCAGAATCGTTGCAATACCTGCCAACATCAACACGTAATTTTGCCGACCGAATGGCAGCGCAGCCGCTGTATCCCGGCGGATCGGTTCAGAAATCGACGAGCGAAGGGGGGCTGGCTTAGGGGCGGGCGTAGTAACGACCGGAGCCTTTTTGACTGGTTCTTCACGAGCCAGTGTAGCCGAGCTATATACTTTATCTTTTGCCATGTTCGTAAGTCAGTTATACGTCTTGTGTAATCATTGAATCCGTCTGCTTAATATTAATACAACTCATCCAGGGTCAGACCAAGATACCGATGGACTGCCTGAAACGTGCTTAAAAAACCAATCAGAACACCCAGGCCAACGATTCCTGCCAGCAGGAAAATCAGTTTCTGCGTATCCTGAAACATAGCCAGTTCGGGTAGGTTATGAATCGCCAGTTGCAAACCAGCCAGCAGTAATGCAACGGCAATGACCCCCGCCAGCAACCCCTGCCACATACCCCGACCCAGAAATGGCCGCGTTATAAACCCATTCGTTGCCCCAACCAGCTGCATACTGCGAATCAACATCCGTTGCGAATGCAACGCCAGCCGGATGGTATTGTTCATCAGAACAACAATAATTATCAATAAGATCAGCGCAAAGGCCGACATTACGGCATAAATTTTTGTGATGTTTCGATTGATGCTGTCGACCAGATTTTCCTGATAGACGACTTCAAAAACACCATCGATTTCTTCCAGATCCTGTTTTACCTGCTGAAGCTTCGCTTCTTCGAAGTTCTCTTCAGTTAACTTGATCCGGTAGCTGTCGCGCAGGGGATTCTCACCCAGAAATTTTGAGAAATCCTCTTTCGTTTCGGCAATGAACTCTTTGGCGGCAACGTCCTTGGGTACAAACGTCACCTGAGCCGCGCCGTTGGTTTTCAGAATATACGGTTTCTCGGCTATGGTCTGAGACAACTTCGTCATCTTGCTGTCACTGAGACCCTTGTCGAGGAATGCCCTCATTTCATAATTCTCACGAATGTATGTTACTACTCGTTTCGACTGAATAGCCAGCATACCGCAGAACCCAATCAAAAACAAAGCCAGCGTCAGACTAAACAAAATCATGCCGCTGGGATACGTACCTACTCTTTTCTTTGTACGAGCCATTCAGGGGTTCGTCTTATTGAGACAAAAATAACGGTTTCGACGGGTGAACCGCCCAATTTAAGAAAATTTAAGGGATATCGGGCAATAGACGCTGGCGAATGGGTCACTAGCCAGTATCGACCGGCCAATGGTCTACCCCTCATTTCCAGATCGGCTCCACGGAGCGAATCAGGACCGAGCGTAAGCCACTCCCGAAAAACTCAATACCCCGACTGTTGGGTTTTGGGAAGATCTGATTCGTCAGGGTCACTTCGCCATTATTGCCGAAAACCTCCACTGATGAACGATCCACCCAGATCTGTAACGAAATTCGGCCGTTCTGTGGTTTAAGCGGGGCCGTAAATCGTCCCGAAAACTCTTTTTTGAACGCTATCTGACCCGACCGGCTGCGGTCAACGTAGAGTTGCTGCTTCGCGGGATCATAACCGATCACCGTTTCTTCGCCTTTTCCCGGCAGAGCCTCTTCTTTTTTTACCCGCACACCCACGCCGGTTTTGTCCGCTTCCAGTTCGAGTTGTAAACAGTACGTATCGCCCGTGAGGTTGTTACTGGCCAGACTCTCGTTCAACTGGGCAACATCCGTTCCGGTCCATTGGAAACTCGTGCCAAGCAGCGGTTTCAATTCCTGAATGGGTTGCTGACGCAGTTCATAACGGACCATAGGGTCCTGCACTTTGGCTAGCCGCAGCTCGCGCGGCAAGGTCATCGTTCCCCGAAAAGGGGTTGTTGGAATATCGTTGGCGTATTGCAGATTGTTCATCCAGCCAATACTGATGGCCCCCCGATTGCCCCGTCTCGGTAAATTGTTATAGGTGATAGCCGCGTAGTAATCTTTTCCCCAATCGACATAGCGCAGGTCGCCCGATTTTGATTCGTTGATGAAGGTTGATCCATTAAAACGGCCTACGTAATACTGCATGCCCGAACCGCCAGCGGGCGCATTGTTTCCCATCGACAGCAAAAGTACCCACTTGCGTTCCATTGTGCCATCGACCGGGACTTCTACCAGATCGGGACATTCCCAGACCGTAGCTGGTGTGTCGGTCGCGGTAAATTCGCCCCCTTTGACCCAGTTCTTTAGATTGGTCGACTTATAAAACAAGGCTTTCCGGTCGGTGGGCAGCAGCACGACCATTACCCAGTTTTGGGTCGGCTCATACCAGAAAACCTTCGGATCACGGAAATCTTTCCGGTTCAGATCGATGACCGGATTCCCTGCGTATTTCGTCCAGGTGCGTCCTTTGTCCAGACTATAAGCAATATGCTGACTTTGTTTGTCTGGTTGAGCCCCCGTGTAAATAGCGACCATCGGTGTTTGCCCGGCCTGACCGAAGCCGCTGGTATTCGCCTTATCGACGACGCAGCTACCGGAGTAAATCATCGTTGATCCCTCTTCGGCGATGGCCGGCGGAAGCTCCTGCCAGTGAACCAGATCCCGGCTAATGGCGTGTCCCCAGGTCATATGCCCCCAGTGACTGTCAAACGGATTGTATTGATAAAACAGGTGATACTCCCCATCGTAATAGACCAGGCCATTAGGATCATTGATCCAGTTGGCGCGGGTTGAAAAGTGATACTGCGGACGGTAGGGCTGTTTATAGGTTGTGTCGCCGGTTGCACGCTGAGCCAGCACGGGAGTCATCAAGCCAAACACAAGCAATACCACAAGGGTACGAGTCATAACTAGTTACGTCAATAGAACAGGTCATTCGGTTGAACAACTCGGCAATTTGTCAATATTCCCCGTCTTACTGACAACTAAATTATCAACTGGCAATGTTATTTTCGTCAGAATAATTCGCGGGCGATTTTAACGATGTTATCGGATTTTCCCATAGTGTAAAAGTGAAGCGCTGGGACTCCGTAAGCGGCTAATTCACGACATTGCTGGATACTCCATTCCACGCCGACCTGTCGGGCCTGCTGGTCATTTTCGCAGGATTCGACGGCTTTTACGAGATCATCGGGCAGGTGCAGGTGAAAAATCCGGGGCAGTACCTGAAGTTGCTTGCGGGTGCTGATCGGCTTCAGACCCGGTATGATCGGTACCGTGATACCGGCCTGCCGACACCGTTCGACAAAGTCAATATACTTCTGATTGTCGAAGAACATCTGCGTCACGATGTAATCGGCTCCCTTGTCAATTTTCTGCTTCAGGTAGTGAAAGTCGGTGTCGTGATCAGCGGCTTCGAAGTGTTTTTCGGGATAAGCCGCTACACCAATACAGAAGTTGCTGGGAGCCAGTGGGGTATCTTCTTCGTGTAAGTAAATGCCCCGGTTCATATTGGCAACCTGTTCTACGAGTTCGCTGGCATAGGTATACCCGTTTTCTTTGGCCTTGAATGTCGAGAACGGTTTGGCCGGATCACCCCGCAGAACCAGTGCATTGTCAATACCGAGGTAGTGCAGATCGATCAGGAAATCTTCGGTCTCTTCGCGCGAAAAACCGCCACACAGGACGTGCGGAACGGGGTCGACCCCGAACCGGTGCATTATAGCCGAACAAATGCCGACCGTACCAGGCCGTTTGCGCGTCACGATCTTCTGAATGGTGCCATCGGGCATCGGACGCTCAATGTATTCTTCCCGGTGGTAGGTGACATCAATGAACGGCGGCTTGAACTCCATCAACGGCTCGATGTTGTCGAGCAGGTTTTTAAGCGTATCACCTTTGATGGGCGGAATCACTTCAATCGAAAAAATTGGTTTGCCGTTCGCGGCTTTCAGGTGATCGGAAATCTTAGTCATTCAAATAAACTGCTTACCCCTTATTTTGTATAGCGTCGAAGCCCTGCCAGATAAACGACGATGAGTAGCTGCGACGATAGAATGAATGCGATACAGGTAATAAGTTGCCCGCGTTCGGTTGTCACACTAGCCGAGACGATGCCCGTGGCAAAAGCGGCTGCGCTCAATGCCAGTAACCATTTACCAGCCCATCCCGCCAGTCCTTTTTTGTCAGTAACCCTCGTCTGGTCCACGTTGGACAGTAAATCCGTTCGTTCGAAACGCCAGACGATGCAGCCGAGCAAGGCGATAAAGAGGCCAATAATCAGAAAGATGACAGCCATCGGTCAACGTGTTAGGCTTAGCGCGAAAACACCAACAGTCGTGCGTTGATTCCAGTAGCTGAGCCATTGTTCCAGGGTTGGATGGTCAGTCGCCGGCTAATGCTATTCTGCTTGCTGACTTCGTGTACTTTAGGAATCCACCAGCCCGCCAGTGAGCCAAAGGCCGCCCCAACCAGGATGTCGCTCGGGAAGTGGTAGCCCGCTTCGTACCGCATCAGACTCGTCGTGGAGGCCAATCCAAGCATGACGATCCAGACGACGGGTTTGAGTTTGGAGTTCGGGTAATAATGCCGGAATAGTTCGGCGGCAAAAACGGCTGAAGCAAACGATGTTCCGGCATGGCCCGAGAAGAACGATTGCCGGCCATTGGGGGCCAGCTTCGGATCCAAGGGCGCGTCCGGATTGTATACATAAGGACGCGTGCGCAGAACAATATTCTTGACGGTCTGCTGAATGAGCGTTGGTAAGGCCAGCACTTCAACGTACATCAACGGGATCGTTGCCCAGCTTTTATGGCGTATCAGGGTTGGTACCGCAATCAATCCGGTCGCAACGAAATTGGCCGTGAGCGTCTGATCACTCAATCGGTATGCATTCGGTGACCACTTGTACGTAGCACTTCGGTCGAAGGCGTTGACCTGACTCCGGTCGAAACGACTCAGATCACCCTGGCTAAACGGCTGAACCTGTTGTTCCAGCAGAAAAGAGGCCGCGCCTGAGACCGCAACGATTCCCAGCAGCGTAGCATCGGTCTTCCAACTGAGCTGGTACGGATTGGGTCTGAGTCGGGGTACTGGTTCCGAAAGGGTATCCTGGGCCTGCGTAACTGATAGTTGCAAGACGAGCAGGAGGGAGAAAAGAGGGGATACGACTCTCAACGGGGCTGGTATTTATTGCGCAAATCTACGGATAAACCCAACACACTAGCGGAACCGGAGTCGAGCATAGACGCCGGTTGCCGAACCACTGCTCCACGGTTGCACATCGAGCCGACGGCCGAGGGCGCTCCGGTTCTTGACTTCGTGTAATTTGGGAATTCCCCAACCGACCAGCGAGCCGAAGGCAGCGCCTACCAGCAGATCCGAGTAATAATGCCGACCACTCTCGTAGCGCATAACACACGTTGCACTGGCCAGTCCGAGCGTACCAACCCAGACAACGGCCTTTAGCTTTGATTCAGGGAAATAGTGCCGGAAGACCTCACTCGTAAAAACGGCGGTGGCGAAAGCCGTAGTGGCGTGCCCGGAAAAGAACGATTGCCGGGCATCGCGGTTGAGTTTTTGTTCCAGCGGAACATCGGGATTGAAAACGAAGGGGCGGGGCCGCTGCGAAATCGCTTTCACCGTACTTTCGACGCCATTCGCAAATAACAGCGTTTCGAGGTACATGACCCCAATCGTTTTCATATCCTGCCGCATCGGTTTGGTGCCAAGTGTCAGCAGAACGGGCAGTGCCACGTTCGAGAATAGGGTAATGTCGCTGACCTTGGCAATGGACGGGTTCCAGTTGCGTGTAGCACTCCGATCGAAGGCATTAATATCATCGCGATTCAACGCGGCCACCTCGGCGGGGGTGAGCGGATCAACGGCTTTGTCGAGCAGTACCGACGTACCAAACGTGGCAACCCCAGCCCCGAGCAGGATTGCTTCTCGACCCGTGCTGAGCTGGTACGGTGAGTCGGAATACTGCGTTGTCCGTTGCTGGGAACTGGTCGTTTGGGCCGTACCAACCAGCGATTGCAGGGTCAGCCAAACAAACAAAAGGGGTGTTGAGCGAGTCAACCGGAAACCGAAAGCCATAAATTGAATGCGATAAACTGTTAAACAACCCGTACGACGGTTGGCTCGTCGGCCAGAAAAACCAACCGGCCCTCCACTTCGGGGAAGCCCATATCACGATATAAGCTGGTAAAATACTTGAGTGAGTTCGCCGGATCAGGCACTGGCTCCGCAGAAGGCCCCGGTACCGATTCGTACTGCACCAGGATGACGCTACCATCGGGGTAGTAAACAACGCGGTGCGGAGCCCCATGAATGCGTTTTTTACTCAAAATGCTGCGATCGGTATCGATGCGCAAAGCCGAATTGAACAGGGCTGACAACGTGGGATGCGTGATAATTGCGATCAGCGCCTGTTTCAAGTCCGCACATTCGGCGTTACGCACCAGCCCCTCGCTGACGAGTTGGCGCAACGTCTGGTCAATGCTTTCCGGTCCTTTAATCAGGCTCAGAGCCGCACAGAGTTTACGGTCCCGTTCGCGCGTGCGTTCAAACGTGGCGACATCAAACACCCGGTCAGCCTGCCGACGGAGTTGTAAATCCTGCCCCCGGTGACCGCTGATCACATCGTCCAACAAAATTTCGTCGCTGTCCGCAATGCGAACTGAATGCGGGAACGAGTCGGCACACAGGCTGATCTCGTAGCTCAACTGACCATCCTGCCACGCGCAGCCGCAGTTGCGGGCAACGTCACTATCGCGTAAAAAAGCGTGTAACCAATGACTAATTGTATTTTGTGCGCCCTTCGTGAAATCCTTGGCTTCGCTGACAATGTAGAGCCGGTCGGTAGGGCGCGTGAAGGCTACGTAGAGCAGATTCATGTTCTCCAAAAACGTACGCGTCAGCTCTTCTTCGTACTGAGCCGCGATCGGTTCGGGAGTGCCGCGTAGCTTGCTGGTTGTATGGGCTGGGGCCGACAGCAACCGGGCGAGCTGACCGGAACCGCTCTCGTGAGTCAGCATGTCCGTCCGGATCGAAGTCAGGTCGAGCCAGATCGTACTGTCGTTGATAGGTTCGACCCGCCAGTTCGCAAACGGGATGATGACGACGGGAAATTCGAGCCCTTTCGACCGGTGAATGGTCTGGATGCTAACCGCATTGTGCGCATTTCCTTCGACCGACACCTTCTGCCGGACGCCCTCCCAGTAGATCAGAAAATCGCTGAGGTGACCACTTCGCTTCTGATTGAACGTCAGCACTTCGTCCAGAAAACGGAACAAAAACGGGTTGTGCTCCGCCTGACTGAACAGATCGAATTGAGCTGTCAGCCGCTCCGCCAGTTCATAGGGGTTGAGTTGTCCCAGCGTATACGGATCGAGCGGGTATCCTTGGTCGGTCAGGTAGGTGTACACGCCCATTGCATCGCCCTCAGCCACAAGACGTAGTTCTTCGGTCAGCGCATCGTCCGGAAAAATCCCCCGCACAACGCGGTGGAAGAGGTAAAGTAACTCGTACCGCAGTAATTTCAGGTCCGGCTGTTGAAGCAGTTGCATCAGCGTCACGATCCACTTCACCGGGTCCGAGAATTCCAGCGACAGCGAATCGGCCGAAACCAGCGGAATTCGCTTGGCATTCAACTCATTGGCTAGCGCTTTGGCGTGGGTTTTTTTGCGGCACAGAATAGCGATGTCACCGTACCCGTAACCATCGGCCAGTGCCTGCTCCAGATGCTTGATGGTCTGTTCGAGCATCAGTGCGGTCAGGTCGGTATCGTCGTTCTCGTCTTTGGCAACGAAATCGATCTGAACGTGACCGGCCTTCCGGGCATTTGGCTGCGCTTTCTGATGAAACTGTTTGGTCGCGTCGAATACGTCAGCGAGTTTGGCGTGCTGGTGTTCGAATTTACGGGCGGTAAATTCGAAAAAGTCGTTGTTGAACACCACAATCGGCTCGGCGCTGCGCCAGTTCGTATCGAGCATTTCATCCTGTAAATGCCCGTCGAGCATGTCGATACGGTCGGCGGTCCACGACCCCGGATTGTGGGCTAGCTTGAGGCTCTCCAGATCTTTGCGGTGAAGCGCCACGATCTGATCCATATCGCCACCCCGGAACCGATAGATTGCCTGTTTCCCGTCGCCAACGGCCAGATTAAAGTGCTCAGCGCCCAGCGCGTTTTCGATCAGCGGCAACAGGTTCGCAAATTGCAGCCGCGACGTATCCTGAAATTCATCGATCAGGATGTGGTTGTATTTCGTACCAAGTCGCTCGTACAGAAACGGCACTGGTTCGGACGCGACAATGTTGAGAATTTTCTTGTTGAACTCCGAGATATGCACCCGCCCGTCTTTACGCAGCAGATCATCGAATTCGATACGCATCTGTTTCAGGAGCGCGAGTTTCTGGAGGTGCGGCAACAGGCAATCGAACAGGGTCACCTGCTGCGCGGTTTCGTCGCGCGTGGTCGTGATCTGCGTGATACAGTCGCACAAGTCAGCGGTCATCGCATCGATCATCGCCTGAACGGGCTTCGGCGTTTTCTTGCCGTACCAGTCGCCGTTATTGAGGGCGTTGTGAACCCGCGTCCCGGCTTCCTTTTTCGCATTCCCGTGGGCAACGGCTTTCAGATACCCACCGACCCCGCTGGCCCCGTAGCTAAAATCGGTTTCGTCGAGTCCCGCATCGGTGATCAGTTTCCAGGCCCGTTGTCCATGACCGATAATGGTTGTTTCGACTTGCTGATTATGAGTCAGTAACTGGGTTCGAATTTGCCGTAATGCGTTGGGCGATAGCTCCTGCGCGGCATTGACGGCCTCGTAAAACTGATCCGACGTGAGGTTCCGACCAAACTCTTTCAGCAGTTCGGGCAGTTGATTCCAGCTTTTCCCCTCGGCAGCCGTATGCGTGTAATACTCGCTCAAAATGGTCGTAATCTCGTCCATTTCGTCGGTGCCCGCCTTTTCGATGAGGTTATCGATGGCCAGTTCCAGCACTTCGTCGGTGTCCATCTCTACCTCGAACGAATAGGGTAGGCCCAACTCGTCCGTAAACGCCATAACGACCCGCTGGGTAAACGAGTCAATGGTGGTGACGCTGAAATCGGCGTAGTGGTGCAGGATGGTCTTGAACACCGCGTCGGCTTTCCGGCGCAGATCGGCTTTCGCTATCGCAAACGATTCGTCAGTAGCAGCATGAATACCATACAGTTCGGTGACCAGCTCGTTCAATAGCGGCAACTCTTTCCCGCCCGCAATGTCGGACAGGCGTTCAAGAATACGGTTCTTCATTTCGTTGGCAGCCGCGTTCGTAAACGTCACGGCCAGAATATGCCGAAAATAGCCGTCCTGCTCAGTTGGCCGCAAAGCCAGTTTGAGGTACTCTTTGGTGAGCGTATACGTTTTGCCCGACCCGGCCGACGAACTGTAAATCTTGAACATAGCAAGCTGAAGCCCGGCATTGATGAATAGTTGCCAGCTCCTTTTCTAAAAATTGTACCGCAGCCCTAATCCCGAATTCAGGTTCAGAAAGAACGGGGCCTGTAACAGCTCGACGTAAACGCCGGTTTCCAGGAAAAACGAATACGGTTTGCCGGTCGGAAAAAACTCCAGACCACCAATGCCCGATCCACCGATGGACAGGGCTTTTTCATAATCACCATTAAGCCGTGGCGGGTAATAGCGACGTGAATTGATCTGACCTCCGAAGCCGTAATACCCCCGGATGCTTTCGCTTTTGGTCAATGCCGTATGCCACAGATAATGACCCTGAACGGCCAGTCCCACACTTTTGTACTGGCCGGAACGATAGCTGCGGTTTGTCCCATACAGGCCGCCATACGTTCCGACGTTGAGGTCGAAGGCGTGGTTGTTGCCGAAATATTTCCGGACGTTTATGCCGGATGGATCACCAAGCCGAAATCCGACGGCCCAGTTGTTGTACTGCGCGTGTGCCTTGTTTGGCGTTGCTACCCAACCTGCAAGGAGCAGGGCTGTCATCAGGACTAATTTTCTCATAGAAATGCGTTCAGGTTACGAATTAGATACAAATTCCGGTTTGGTGGCCACTTCGCCTGTTCCTAACGGCAAATTAGCGGGCTGTGGTACACTGGCAAACGTATGCAGAACAGCCAGCAAACGCTCGTTTTCGCCGGGGAGACCAACGGAGATACGCAGACAGCCATCACATAGTTTCACTTTCGATCGGTCACGAACAATAACCTGCTGGTCGATCAGGTGCTCAAACGTTGCTTTCGCGTCGTCGAACCGAACCAAAAGAAAATTGGCGTCTGATGGATAAATATGCTGAACGGACGACAAAGAACGCAGATTCTCGGTCAAGACCTGTCGTTCGGTCAGAAGGGCAGTAACCATTTCGCTCTTCTTGGCTTCCTGATTCAGTGCTTCGAGCGCGAGTGCTTGGGTGGGAGCCGAAATGTTATACGGGGGCTTAATCTTGTTGAGTATGCCGATCAGTTCGTCCGAGGCAAAGCACATGCCCAGCCGCAAAGCCGCCAGTCCCCACGCTTTCGAAAACGTTTGTAAAACGACCAGATTCGGGTAGTTGTCTAATTCACTGGTCCAGGAACGGGAATCGGCAAAATCGATGTAGGCCTCATCCACGATGACCAGTGAATGATTGGCGGCTTCCAGAATGGTACGAATAGCCGACTCCTTTAGTAGATTACCGGACGGGTTATTGGGCGAACAGAGCCAGATCAGTTTCGTCGTCTCCGAGATCGACGCCAGCACCGCGTCCACGTCCACCTGAAAATCGGGTGTCAACGGGACCTTGATGATCTCGACATCGTTAATATTGGCCGAAACTTCATACATGCCGTACGTCGGGGGCATGATTAGGATCGAATCCGTACCCGGTGTGCAGGTCGCCCGAACGAGCAGATCAATCGGCTCGTCGGAGCCGTTACCCAGAAAAATCTGATTGGGCCGAACGCCCTTGATCGGAGCTAGCTTTTGTTTGATCGCCCACTGGTGCGGGTCCGGATAACGGTTGTAGTCACCCTGGGGCGTTGCCGAACCCAGCGGATTTTCATTGGCATCCAGAAAAACGCCCTCTTTGCCGGTATACTCGTCGCGAGCCGAGGAGTAAGGCGTAATGCTCAGAATGTGAGGGCGGAGGAGAGTAGTAAGCGTAAACATGAAAGAGAGTAACTAGCTGAAAATTGATTAGGCTGGCGTTGGTCGCCACCGGAATGATTGCGCATCGATGGCCCGCATGGTGCAAAGTACGCCGTTCAGATGATCGTATTCGTGCTGGACTAACTCGGATAAATGCCAATTCGTTATGGTCCACGTATGCGGCTGCCAGTTCTCGTCCCGATACGACAACGTCAAACTACGGTGTCGGCGTACGTGCACCAGTAAGTTTGGAAAACTCATGCAATCGTCCCATAGTTCATCCATTTCATCGCTGGCCGTTATTAATTCTGGGTTGATGATGACCTGCGGGCGATCAACGTTCAGGTAGATCAATCGTTTCAGGATACCCAATTGCGGGGCCGCGATGCCGCGCCCGAACTGGTATTTCGCCCGGATTTCTTCCATCACGTTGTGCAGATCGGCCACCCAGGCTGGCACCAGCGGCAAGTCCGATTCCAAAACCGGCTCGCAGGTCTCGTACAGGCGCGGGTCGCCCAAGAGTAACAGATCGGCGAGGTGTTTCATCCCAATATACGCGTTAACTGGTCAACGAGCGAATCGATTTCGTCTTGTGTGTTGTAATAGTGGGGCGAAATACGGAGGGCGGCTGTTGTCATTCCTTTGCGATCGAAATCCAGAATGGCCGCACCATGCGTACTGAGTGAGGTGTTGATTTGCTCAGTTTGTAAGGCAGTTCGCAGGTCGGCAGCTGGTTTACGATCGCAGGTCAGTGTGATGATACTGGCGAGTCGTTCACCTTCGTCCAGCAACCGTACACCCGGAAGTTGGGCCAGTCGGGGTGTTAATAACTCGACTAGTTCGGTGTTACGCCTGGCGATCACGTCGAGGCCGATGTTCAGCGCGTACCGATTTGCTTCGGCAGCACCCAGCATCAGCGCGGGGGAAAATTCCCAGTCTTCGAACCGTTTGGCCGTTGGCGCTACGCGGAAGGTATCGGCCGTTTCCCAGGACGCGCCACTGAGGTCAATGAATAGCGGTGCCAGTTGGCTGGTCAGTACATTGTCGGAAACATAAAGAAAGCCAAGGCCGCGTGGACCCCGCAGAAATTTTCGGCAGGTAGCCGTCAGAAAATCGCAGTGAATCTGTAATACATCGACGGGCAACTGGCCCACCGACTGGCAGGCATCGACCAGATAGAGTACGTCATGTTCCTGACAAAGCTGCCCAATGGCTTCAACCGGCTGGATCAGGCCCGAGTTGGTTGGAATGTGCGTAACGGCAACGAGTTTAGGACGAAGCGTTTTTATTTTCTGCGCCATGTCGTTCACCGAAACACCGCCCAGCGGATCATCAATAGCCCGAACGACTTTGATTCCGTATCGTTTCTGCAATGACAGAAAGGCAAGCTGGTTCGAGACGTAATCGTTGATGGTTGTCAGAATCACATCGCCCCGCTCAAACGGAATTGACGACAGGGCTCGGGCGTACGCATCCGTGGCATTGGCTGTTCCGGCAATGTGGTCGGCTGTCGTGTTCAGCAAATCCGCCGTAGACCTATAAAAGTCGTGAATGGCTTCTTTTCGACGTTCAGCCGCTTCGTACCCACCCATTTCGGCTTCCAGCAAAATGTGGCTGGTAATTGCATCAATAACCGGCTTTGGCATGAGTGCAGCCCCGGCGTTATTGAAGTGGGCAACATGCTGAACGCCGGGTGTGTCAGCGCGGATAGTAGAAAGATCGAACATGAGTGGGCGGTGAAAAGAATTCACAAAACGGAAGCCATCGGAATAATCTCCAGGCCAGCGATGTCATCAAAATCAGCGGTATTATTCGTCAGAATGGGTAGCTTATAGAGACTGGCGGTAGCGGCAATGATCGAATCGCCAAGCGAGCGTTTCCGCTGCTGACGTAACCGTATGGCTCCGGCAATGACGGCATTGGTAATTGGAAGTATAGACGTTGCCAGTATCAGCTGCTCCAATTCTTCCTTATCGACTGGTTTGAGACGATGATAACCCAAAACTTCGAGTTTTGTAATCAACGAAACATAGAGCTGTCGTCCGGCCAGAAAGTCCAGTAAACGGTCGTAATCGGGGTTAACCGCGTAAATGAGAATGTTACTATCAATTATCATTCCTCGCGCCCGTCAAGTACACGATCCCAACTGCGTACTTCGCGTTGCCATTCCAATGGATCTCCGAATGAATCAACTACGCCACCCCGAGACGCAATTTGCCGGGCAATATCAGCGAATGTCTGGTTTCGACTTTCCTCATTCCGCTTATCGATAAGTCTTGCGTTCAACTTGGGCAGCAGTTGCATCAGCAGGGCTTCATCTTCAGGCGTGTCAATTTCGATCAATAGCTGACTCATGGTTTCCGGTTTTTAGCAAGATAACAAAATCAGGCTGGATTTGCTTCGGCCAGACTCGCGAGCCGGAGACTGACGGCCCGTTTGTGCGCGTCGAGCGACTCAGCTTCGGCCATGGCTTCGACTACGGGGCCTAGAGCCTGTAAACCAGCAGGTGTAATATGCTGCACTGTGATCTTTTTTACGAAACTGTCCAGCGAAACGCCACTGTAGGCTCGGGCAAACCCATTGGTTGGCAACGTATGGTTCGTCCCTGACGCGTAATCACCGGCTGATTCGGGAGTGTAATTGCCAAGGAAAATAGACCCGGCATTCACGATCTGTTCTGCCACCGTTTCCGCGTTTTCGATGCTCAGAATCAGGTGTTCGGCAGCGTAGGCGTTCAACAGATCAATCGCGTCAGCCTGCGTATCGACCAGAATTGCCTTGCTATTTTCCAAAGCTTTGGTTGCCAGATCGTGTCGGGACAGTCTCCCCAACTGCGTTGGTAACGCCAGATTGACCAACTCGACCAGTCGTTTGCTGGTCGAAACCAGCAATACCTGACTATCAGCACCGTGTTCGGCCTGCGACAGCAAATCAGCGGCCACGAAAGCTGGAACTGCTGAATCGTCCGCGTACACGGCTACTTCGCTTGGGCCAGCGGGCATGTCGATGGCTATGCCCTCTTTGGCAACCAGCATCTTGGCGGACGTCACGTATTGATTCCCCGGCCCGAAGATCTTATAAACTTGCGGGATCGATTCTGTTCCATAAGCCATTGCGGCAATGGCTTGTGCGCCACCGATGCGAAACACCTTCGTGATACCAACCAATTTGGCGGCAAAATAAATGGCCGGGTGATTGCTGGGCGTGCAAAGTACAACCTCACGGCACCCCGCCAGTTGAGCAGGGACACCGAGCATAAGGACCGTACTGAACAAGGGAGCCGTACCACCTGGTATATAGAGCCCGACTTTTTCGATGCCCACGCTTCGACGCCAGCACGTTACGCCCGGCATCGTCTCGATCTTTTCGATTGGCTGTTTCTGCCGTTCATGAAACGTCCAGATGTTAAGGTAAGCCTGCTGAATGGCTGCCTTTAACTCATCGCTCAGCTGCGCTTCTGCCGCATCGAGTTCGTCCAGCGGGACTTCCAGACCCTTGACTGACAGGTCAATACGATCAAACTTTTTGGCTAACTCAACCAAAGCCGCGTCGCCCCCAGCACGCACCTGCGCCAAAATTGGAGCAACGGCCGCTTCGATCTGCTGCGTGGACTGCACCGGTCGGGCCAGTAAATCAGGCCATTCGGAGCGATCGGGAAAAGGGATGATCTTCATTTTTTTTCAGGAGTGGGCGGTAAGGAATGCCGAGACGCGTATACGCGGTTCATTCGTTACTACTTGTTCTCAATAAATCATTTTCTCAATGGGAATCACCAAAATTCCTTCGGCACCAGCGGCCCGAATCGCTTCGATGTTTTCCCAAAATTCATTTTCGTTCAACACCGAATGCACCGAACTCCAGCCCTCGGTCGCCAGTGGGGTTACCGTCGGACTTTTCATGCCTGGCAGTAAGCCTGTAATCTGATCGAGAGCGTGGTTTGGCGCATTCAGAACGATGTATTTATTATTCTTGGCGGCCTGCACCGACTTAATACGGAACAGGAGCTTATCGACTAACGCCTGTTTGTCGGCATCCAGTTCTTGGCGGGCAATCAAAATGGCTTCTGACCGAAAAATGGTTTCGACTTCCTTTAAGCCATTACTCAACAGCGTACTGCCGGAGCTAACGATGTCGCAAACAGCCTCGGCCAATCCGATGCTCGGCGCAATCTCGACCGATCCACTAATTTCGTGAATTTCCGCCCGAACGCCCTGTCCAGCGAGGTAATTGCCAAGCAGATTAGGATAAGATGTCGCAATATTTTTACCGTCCAGACTCTCGATTCCCGTCCAGTCGCTGCCCCGCGGAATGGCAATCGACAGGCGGCACTTCGAAAAGCCCAGTTTATGAATCGTTTGCACCGGGCGGCCTGTTTCGACGGCTACATTCTCGCCAACGATACCCAGATCGGCCACGCCATCCTCAACGTAACCAGGAATATCGTCGTCGCGGAGAAAAAGAAATTCAGCGGGGAAGTTGGAAGAAACCGATTTGAGCTTGCCGGTTCCGTAATCGAAACGAATCCCGCATTCTTTGAAAAGCTGGTACGAATCTTCGCTCAGCCGACCGGATTTTTGTAAGGCAATGCGTAATACAGAGGACATTACTGAATGTATGATGTGTGATGCATGAGAACCCTCATACAGATCGTGATGCGTTTGGTGAGCATGACTACTGCCATTCCGCTGAACACAGTGGCATCAGGATACAACTAATTGATTTGGGGGCAAAAGTACGCGAAAAACGGGGAAGAACGCGTTGGCAGACCAGCACAGAAGCTTATCGGCCCAGATGGGAGCGACGATGTCGAAACGTAGATGCTATGGCCCGTTGGGAAATCATGGGGGCAAAAGTAAACGGACAGGCGGAAAAGAACAAGACTTTTGCGTTTATAGTCCTTTTTTCATTCACCTGCCGTAGCATAGTATCGATCTGCGAATACTAGTGTAGCGCGGGTGGAAACCCGCAATTTCACTTCATTAGTAGTACATTTACACGCACGCTATACTACGTTCACAAGTTAGTCAACCGAGCCTGTCATGATTCTAACCATAGAAACACTCCGCGACTATAAGCAGGTTATGGCGGTGATCGAAACACAGTTAGCGAAGGGTTCGGCCAACATGACCGAAACCGATCTGGCTGAATTGCAACGCCTTTCACTACTAGCCGAACACTATGAAGAGGAGCATTACCCAATGCCTGTTGAGCTAGCTACATTACCAGAAATGATTTGACTACAAATGGTTCAGGAGCATCTCAACCAGCGTGATACGGCCAGCGTTTTAGGTATTACTGAAATGCGACTTTCGGAGGTCCTGGCCGGGAAACGTAAGGTGAACATGGATTTGACAAAGCGCTTGTACGATAAGCTTCATATCAGAGCCGATTACATCTTGAAAATGGCCTGATAATCTTATCAGGCTTTTGGTTATATTTGTTTCAAATCAAGCGGTTTGCTGACCAGGAAATCAAGGTCAGCTGTTTTTCACCCTCACTAGCTGATACCTTGACATTTCAGGAATTTAATCTTCACGACGACCTGCTGGCCGGCGTGGATGCCATGAATTACTTAAAGGCCACGCCCATTCAGGAGCTGGCTATCCCCAAAATTTTGGCCGGGCGTGATCTGATCGCCAGTGCGCAGACGGGCACCGGCAAAACAGCGGCCTATCTGATCCCGCTCCTCGACCGAATCTCGCACACGGACCACGATCATACCAGCACGCTTATTCTGGTGCCCACGCGCGAACTGGCCAAGCAGATTGATGAGCAGGTCGAAGGATTCGGTTATTTCGTTCAGGCTAATAGCATTGCCATATATGGTGGAGGCAAAGGCGACGATTGGGACAAACAACGCAAAGCGCTCGAAACCGGAGCCGACATTATCATCGCCACACCGGGCCGGCTCATTGCCCACATGCAGCTAGGCTATGTCAACTTCGATCAAATCGATTACCTGGTACTCGATGAAGCGGATAAAATGCTGGATATGGGTTTCTCCGACGATATTCTGAATATTGTCAACAAGCTGCCCACCAAGCGACAGACACTGCTGTTTTCGGCGACGATGCCCAATAAGATCCGGGAGTTTTCGAGTCGTATCCTGATCGAACCCGAAGAGATTCGGTTAGCCGTATCGAAACCCGCTGCGGGTATCGATCAGCAATTTTATCTGGCCTTCGATAACCAGAAACTACCCTTGCTGGCGCATCTGATCAAAAACAGCGCGACACCCGTGCAGAGCATGGTTCTGTTCACATCCCGGAAATCGGAAGTAAACGGTATCGTTCGGGCATTGAGTAAACTTGGTTATGAAGCGCGGGGAATCAGTTCCGATCTCGACCAGGACGACCGCGAAGTTGTGCTGCGCGACTTCAAGAACAAAGCCTTCCCGATACTGGTCGCCACCGACGTATTATCGCGGGGAATTGACATCGACAACCTTACGCACGTTGTGAACTACGACATTCCGCGTGATGCCGAAGATTACGTACACCGGATTGGTCGGACGGCGCGGGCTGCCACTACGGGCACGGCTATTACGTTCATCAGCGATCAGGATCAGAACCGGATCGTGAGTATCGAGAAACTCATTGAGCGGGAAGTCGAGAAACGGTCGATAACCGAAGAGTTAGGCATGGGAAAATCACCCGTGTTCGATCCCCGGCGGTTTAGTGGCCTTCGCGGGAAACCGGGTTTCGATCGGGGTAAGGGCCGAGGTAAAGGACGCGACGGTCAACCGCGATCCGAAACCGGCGCATCGACCGCCGAACGGCCACAGCGGGACAACCGCCGACCTCGTCCTGAAAGTGCTAAACCAGTGGCTGACGCATCGGTAACGGTAAGCAGCCCGACTGAAGGAAGTGTTCAACCCGTTGTTGATGGTTCGGCATCGGACAAGCCAAAACGTCGGAAAAAACGTCGGCGCGGACCAAAGGGTGAAAAACGCGAGGATGGCGCTGCCGGATCGCGCGAAAGCCAGTCGTCAGCACCGATGCCCGTTGGCGAATAGGTGACTGGTTTATAATCTACTAAGGGCAGGAAGGAGAAATTCTTCCTGCCCTTTTTTTATTTCCGGGCGTCGAAAGCGGACTCCTCCCTGACAAACCTCATTTCGCAGGGAACTTCGCGGCAAACCCGTTCTCTGATGGCCGTGTAGTAAAACGCGTAAGTAAAGGTTCTCCGAAAAGTGGTTTGTATACACGGAAGACCTTATTCTGAGTAAAACCAGTTAGCCTCAATGCAACGAAAAAGACTGATCTGTTCAGCGTTTACCTTGGCCACGTCGCTGCTTCTAAACGGAGTATATGCTCAATCGCTTCGACCACCCGCTTACCCACTCGTAACGCACGACCCCTATTTCAGCGTCTGGAGCAATACCGACAAACTGACTGATTCGCCCACCCGCCACTGGACCGGCAAACCGCAATCGCTGGAAGGAATCATTCGGGTTGATGGCAAGGCCTATCAATTTCTGGGGGCCGTACCAACCACCTATGAGCCCATTCTGCCAACTGCCGAACTGAAGCCCTACACGGCTTTGTACACCACGACGAAGCCCGGCGACGGTTGGGAGAAACCAGACTTCAACGCGGCCGGCTGGACGACGGCCCCCGGTCCATTTGGTGACACCCCCGAAGCGAAAACCCGCTGGGTGAACAGCGACACCATGAAAGAGGGTATTTACGTCCGTCGTGAATTTACGTACGATGGCAAAGCGAACCCCGCCGATCTGCTGTTGTCACTTAATCACGATGACGATGTGGTGATTTACCTCAATGGCACGAAAATCCTCGATAAAACCGGCTACATGAACGAGTACCAGAACGTTCCCTTGTCAGCCGAGGGGCAACGGGCTTTGCGGACGGGTAAAAACGTACTGGCCGTTCATTGCGTCAGCCCTCGGGGTGGATCGTTTATCGACGTCGGTATCGTTAACCCCATCAAATCGTCGGCGGTAGCGACCGCTACCCAAACCGCCGTGACCGTATCGGCGACGCAAACTGACTACACCTTTACGGCTGGACCAGTCGGGTTGACCGTCAATTTTCTGTCGCCCCTGCTGCTCGACGAACTCGAGGTAGCCGCCCGTCCCGTAACCTACGTGACGTTCAACGCGAAATCGAGCGATGGGAAGCCGCACTCGGTTCAGATTTTCTTCAGCGAGTCGGCCACCATGGCGACGAACACGGCGGGGCAAACGGTTGTGACAAAAGCGGGCCAGACACCCGGAATCTCGTACCAAACGGTGGGTACGCAGGCTCAGCCGCTGCTGGGAAAAACGGGCGATAACGTCCGGATCGACTGGGGGTATGCTTATCTGGCGGTTCCGCAACCATCGGTCGCCAGCCGAACGGCGTCGGGCCCGACAACCGATTTGAAACAGTCGTTCATGGACAAAGGGCAACTTCCGGCAGCAGCTAATACAACCGGATCGGAACCCGCGCAGAACGTGGCGCTGGCAACGGTACTGGATCTGGGTAACCTGACGAAACCGGTTGCCCGGCATTTGATGCTGGCCTACGATGACCTCTATTCGGTTCAATATTTCAAACAGAACTTACGACCCTGGTGGAACCGGGATGGTAAGGTGACCATGTCGGATTTGCTCCGGACAGCGGAAAAAGACTACGCCCGGCTTCGGCAGAAATGCACCACGTTCGACGCTAAAGTTCGTGCCGATGCCGAGCAGGCTGGCGGTAAGGAATATGCTGATTTGTGCGTATTGGCGTATCGGCAGGCCATATCAGCCCACAAGATCGTGGCTGGACCGAAAGGGAATGGTAAGGATGCGCCGGTACTGTTCTTCTCGAAGGAGAACTTTTCGAATGGATCGATTGGCACCGTCGACGTAACGTATCCATCGGCTCCGTTATTTCTCCTCTACAACAATGAGTTAGCCAAAGGATTGCTACGATTCATTTTCGATTACAGTGAGTCGGGACGGTGGAAAAAAGACTTTCCGGCGCACGACGTGGGTACGTATCCACTGGCGAACGGACAAACCTACGGCGAAGATATGCCGGTGGAAGAAGCGGGGAACATGATGATCCTGACGGCGGCTGCGGTTCAGATGGATGGTAAACCCGATTTTGCTCGTGAGCACTGGTCGACGCTAACCAAATGGGTTGGCTTTTTGAAACGCGATGGATTTGACCCGACCAATCAGTTGTGTACGGATGATTTTGCGGGTCACTTAGCCCGGAATGCCAACTTATCGGCAAAGGCCATTATGGGCATTGCCTGTTACGGCAAGATGGCGCAGATGATGGGCGATCAGAAAACGGCGGACGAACATCTGGCGCTGGCCCGTGATCTGGCCCGCCGGTGGATGCAGCTCGATTCGGACAGCGACCACTACGCCCTGACATTTGACAAAACCCCTGGCAGCTGGAGCCAAAAGTACAATATCGTTTGGGATAAGCTATTGGGCCTGAATGTGTTCCCGACGGAAGTGGCGAAGAAGGAGATCGCGTTCTATCTCAAACACCAGAACACCTACGGACTGCCGCTCGATAGCCGCAAAACATACACCAAATCGGACTGGATCATCTGGACCGCTACCTTGGCCGAATCAGACGCTGATTTTCAGGCGCTAATTAAACCGATCTGGAAATTTGCCAACGAAACGCCGAGCCGTGTACCTCTCACCGACTGGCACGAAACAACGGATGCTAAGCAGGTTGGTTTTCAGGCCCGGTCAGTGGTAGGCGGTTATTATATCAAACTGCTCCAAAAGCGCCTGATGTCAGCGAGCAAAAAATAAGTAAGTAGCGCGGGTGGGAACCCACGAAAGAGAGTAGCCTGTAGAAGCTTATTTACAAGCTTAATCCCTTTCGCGGGTTCCCACCCGCGTTACCTACTTACCCGCCTTACTTCGTCGTATCGACTATTCCGGCGGCCCGTACGTTGCGTCCCGTGCGGTTCTGAATATCGTCGCCCAGATCGGTTCGGGCTTCTTCGGCTAGTTTTTCCAGTTTACGAATGATATCGGGGTTTTGCTCACGCACATCGTATCGTTCGCCGGGGTCGCGCTGAAGGTTATACAACGCCATGGGAAACGCGTGATTCTCGGTGTTGGGACCGGGCTTGCCACCCTGACCGGGCAGAAATCCTTCGTAGGTACGACCCGGATGCGCAAACACTAGTTTCCAGTCCCCTTGCCGCACAGCTTCCAGACTATTTTTTCGGTAGTAGTAGAAAAAGTGATCGCGGGGTGTCATCGAATCATCTCCTTTCAGCAGCGCAAGCCAGTCTACACCGTCGATGGTCTGTTTCGGTAGCCGGGCTCCGCACAGTTTAGCGACCGTAGGTAGAATATCCATTGTCGTCAGTAGCTTGTTCGACACTCGACCGGCGGGTACCACCCCCGGCCAGCGAACCAGACAAGGCACCCGATGACCGCCTTCGAAGGACGTTCCTTTGCCCTCCCGGAACCCACCTGCCGAACCCGCGTGGTCGCCATAGTTGAGCCAGGGGCCATTGTCGCTGATGAAAATAACCAGCGTATTCTTATCGATTCCCTGTTGCTTCAGTTCCTGCATGACCTGGCCCACCGACCAGTCCAACTCCATCAGGACATCGCCGAAAAGGCCGCGCTGACTCTTACCCCGGAATCGCGCCGAAGCCGCCAGCGGAACGTGGGGTAGGGGATGAGGGATGTACAAGAAAAACGGCTCTTTCTTGTGGTTGCGGATAAACGAAAGGGCGCGCTCGGTGAACGTGGGTGTAAGTTCGCTGGCATCGTCGAGGGTTTTCACCTCTTTGGCGGGCTGGTTGCCTTCGATCAGGAACAGCGGAGGGTACTGAGCGCGGGCCTGATCAGGATGGTGCGGCCACATATCGTGGGAGTAAGGCACACCGTAGTATTCATCAAACCCCTGCTGTAGGGGTAAAAAAGCCTGTTTGTTGCCCAGATGCCACTTGCCAAAAATTCCGGTAGCATACCCCTGCTCTTTCAATAATTCAGCCAGCGTCTCCTCCGCAGGGTTCAGGCCAATGGGTGAATTGGGTCCCAGAGCACCCGAAATGCCGATGCGGTTTGGGTAGCAACCCGTCAGTAGAGACGCGCGTGATGCGCTGCAAACCGCCTGAGCCGCCAGAAAATTAGTGAACCGGCTCCCTTCCGCAGCCATGCGGTCCAGGTTGGGGGTTGTGTATCCCATGGCCCCGGTACAAGACAGATCACCATAGCCCAAGTCGTCGATGAAGAATAAAACGATGTTTGGCTTTTTCGGGTCTGGTTTGCGAATCCATGCGCTAATGGACAAACAGACAAGCGCTAAAAAAATAAGGGTAGCCGAAAAATAAAGGGTGTGTTTTTTAGTCATTTGTGCGTTTCCTTCGGGCGTAAAGTTAACCGCTGATCACCACTATTCCCGGCCCAAATCACAGGTTTAGCAGCCCTTGTTCCCATCCTGAGTGGCAATTAGTAACTCTATAGGGTTTTCCCTAAATTTATAGAAAATTGGGTTTTCACTATTTCAAAACTAGTCCTGTTAGTCCTACTTTTGCTAAACAAAATTCAATTTATTGGTAAAAATAGAAAGTCTATCGCCCTATTGAACTACGTTGGGATTACGCTCGATCGTTTTTCCACGCATCCAAATTTAGGAAAAGAGTAAATGATACGAGTACTTATAGCCGATGATCATAATGTTTTCGTGGAAGGCATTGAGTCGCTTATTTCGGGATCGCCGGATATCAAAGTGACCGAGCGTTGTTTTACCGTTCAGTCGGTCATCGAGCGGTTGGGCGAAACGGTCATCGACGTGGTTCTGCTGGATATTTCGTTCCCGCAGATTGACGATGGACTTGGCCTTTGCGAACACATCACGCGTACGTATCCGAAGACAAAAGTGGTTGCCCTAACTATGCACGACGATGCCAGCCTCATCAAACGCATTGTGAAGAAGGGGGCAAAGGGCTACTTATTGAAAAATACAACTAAAACGGAGTTGCTACAGGCGATTCAGACGGTGCATCACGAGAAGCAATACTTTAATGAAACGATTACGCAAATTCTGCTGAACGATGGACCGAGAACCCGGAAGTCGACCGCTGGCATGGGCGTGAAGCCCAACCTGACGCCCCGCGAATCAGAAGTGCTGATCCTTATTGCGCAGGGGCTTACGACGCAGCAAATGGCTAACCAGTTATTCGTGAGTGCCAAAGCCGTTGAATTTCACCGAAGTAGTCTGCTCATGAAGTTTAGCGTTCCGAATACGGCCCTGCTGATTAAGACCGCCATGGAAATGCATTATATCGATTGATCGATGCCGGATTTTACGATGTACAGATGAACGCTTGCGTTACGCTTTCCATACGGTTTAGGGGATGGATGCTGGCTATCCTGCTCATTGGCGCAGGCGGCTATGTCCAGTCGGTCATGGCGTTGTCGGAACCATCGCCGGTTGATAGTCTGAAACGGCAGATCAAGCGTTTGGTTCAGGATAAGAACTATGATCAAGCGGCCAAGTCGTACGAAAAGCTAGGGTGGTGGTACCACCAGCGGTATGGGTACAACAAATACACAATGGATTCCTACTTCAACAGTTTGAAATACTACAGTTTGATGGGCGATTCGCTGGGGTATTACAACGAGCACATTGTGATTGGGGACTACTATACGCATGACTACTTCATGCAGCCCTACGCGGAGAAATATTTACGGAAGGCACAGCAGTTTTTTGAGCGGACCCGCAATATGCCCAAGGTCATTGAGTGCCGACTGGGATTTGCCAACATCGCACAAAATAAAGCACCTATTCCGGCGGATCTGCTGACGCAATTGCGTGAAACTGAACGGTTGAGCGCGCGCTACAAACAGGCCTATTCGCAGGCTTACGCGCTAAATTTGCTGGCCAATACGTATTCGCGGGTTAAAAAGCCGGATTCTGCTGATTATTTCGCCAACAAGAGTCTGGTCATGTCCCGGCAGTTGAATGTCAACTGGTTGATTGCCCTGAATTACTTTTATCTGGGCATTGTCAAACAGTTTAGGAATCAATCGAAAGAAGCAATTGCCGACTATCAGCGGAGTTTCGATATAGCGAAAGCGGAAAATAACCTGTCTATGCTTCGCGAATTATCGCGGCATACGGCTGATAGCTACTCGCGAATAAATGATTATAAAAATGCGTATGTGGCTTCCCTAAAAACGCTGGATTTCGAGCGTCAGTTTTATTCGTCCGAACAGACAAAAAGTATCCGGTTGCAGGCGTTGGACAGTCAGATCAAGACCCTGGCCGTGGAAAAGCAGTTGGTAGAAGCGCAGAGCCGAAGTCAGCACGTGCTGAATCTAATGCTGGCAATTGGATTGACCATCAGCGTATTAGGGGTTGGTACACTGGTTTACCTACGACGTCAGCAAAAAGTAATTGCGCACCAGCAAACCGTCATTGCCCAGCAGCAGATTCGACAGCTGGAACTGAAGTCGCTGCGGGCGATGATCGAAGGGCAGGAAGGCGAACGCACCCGCATTGCCCGTGATCTGCACGACGGACTAGGTATTCAATTGTCGCGGATCAAACTGTTTGTGGAAGCGCACCAGGAACAATTGCCCTTGTCCGTCAAGGAACCCTTAAACCAGTTTTTAGATGAAGCCTGTACCGAAACCCGCCTGATCTCCAATGACCTAAGACCCTATGCGCTCTCCACGTTCGGATTCATTCCGGCGCTGGAGGATCTGATTCAGAAGTTAAACCTCGTCAATCAGACGACGCTGATTTTGGACCATTACGGGGAGATACCGGCGCTGGACGACGAAGCCTCTGTAATGATCTACCGGGTTGTGCAGGAGCTGCTGAACAATGCGCTCAAACATGCTAGTGCCCAGATGATTACGGTTCAGATTATGGCCAGTGATGAAACAACATTGATCAGTGTGGACGATGATGGGAAAGGTGGCGATTTTGATACTACACCGGCAAGAGGCAACGGCATCGCTAATATTCGCTCACGGATTGCTTACCTCGGTGGTCAGGTAATGTGGCAAAGCGAAGCAGGCAAAGGCACCTCCGTAATGATTTCGTTACCCACCCAAAAACAACCCCAACCAGCCGAAGCCGTCGTGTAATTTAGTAAACCATCCGCCGGTCATAGATCAGTACACTCGAAATTTCCTACTACTTCTATAAACTTAGTTGACTTTTTAACTTTCCTTTATGATTAAACATATGCTTTCAGGCGTGTTCGTCCTGAGTAGCTGGCTAGCTGTCTCTGCTCAGGATCGAACCACTACCCGAATCGGTTCCGAAAAAAACCGGCCCATTCTGGCTACGGCCAAAGATGCTAAAACGAGCATCAACACCTCATCGGACGTAAAAGCGCTCATCAAAGGGGTTGTGTCCGATGAAAAGGGAAACACCTTACCCGGCGCAACGGTATCCGTCAAGGGAACGCAGCTCGGTACGACGACCGATGTCGAAGGACGCTTTTCGATTAACATGCCTGCTGGGGCCAAAACGCTGGTCTTCTCGTTTATCGGCATGAAAACGCAGGAAGTTGAAGTCGGTACGCGTACTACGCTGAACATCACGCTGGCAACCGGTGATCAGTCACTGGATGAAGTGGTGGTCATTGGCTACGGCACGGCAAAGCGGTCGGACGTTACCTCGTCGATCACGACGGTGAAGGCGAGTGACTTAAAGGACATTCCGGCGGCAGGTATCGACCAATTGCTTCAGGGGAAAGCCGCTGGCGTAACCGTTACCAGCAACGGCGGACAGCCCGGCGGTGGCGTGTCGGTGAAGGTTCGTGGCGTAACGTCTATCAACAGCAACGACCCATTGTTCGTGATCGACGGGGTGCCGTTTGTGGGGGGCAATACCTCGTCAAGCACGGGTTATGCCGGACTTGGCGGTGGCGACGGACAGACCGGCAACTCGGTGATGGCCATGCTGAACCCGAATGATATCGAGTCTATCGACGTGTTGAAAGACGCGTCGGCGCAGGCAATTTATGGTTCGCAGGCGGCCAACGGGGTCATCATGATCACCACCAAGAAAGGCAAACAGGGCGAAGGCAAGATCAACTACGAGACCTACACGGGCGTATCGGAAGTGGCCCGCCGACTAGATTTGATGAATCTGCGGGACTTTGCCAAATACCAGAACGAGGTGCTGCCGATCATCGGTAATCCGGTGGCTGACGAATTTAAAAATCCGGATCTGTTAGGAACGGGGACCGACTGGCAGGAGGCTATGTTTCAGCGCGGAGCTATCAATAACCACCAGCTGAGTTTTTCGGGTGGTCGGGATAAGACGACGTACTACCTGTCGCTAAACTACTTCGATAACAAAGGGATTCTGCTGGGTTCGGACTTCAAGCGGTACGCGTCTCGCTTTAGCCTGGACACACAGTTGAAGAACTGGGTGAAAGTCGGCATCAGTGCTAACGTATCGCGCAGCATTCAGAACGTGTCGCTGGCCGATGCCGCCGAAGGAACGATCTGGTGGGGTGCCTCGACCAGTCCGCTTATTCCGGTCAAAAACCTGGACGGCACCTGGGGTGGCGGTCAGACGGTGGGTGGTGTGCAATACAACAACGCCAACCTGGTCGGCAACAGCCAGTACCGGGGTAATACGAAAACGACCAACAACATTTTTGGCAGTTTGTACGCCGAACTGCAACTGACCAAAGACCTGTCGTTGCGCAATGAGTTGTCGTACACGCTGGGGCAGGATAACAACGTCGCCTTTCAGAAAGCGGGTAATGTAGGCGGCACATCGTTTCGTAGCAAACTGATCGATTCGCGGTCCGATAACTACTACTACTCGATCACCAACTACCTGAACTACAATAAGTACATCAAAAAGCACGGCATTCAGGCAACGCTGGGTCATCAGGTTCAAAATTCATACTACCAGTCGATTTCGGGTACTAAAGTCGATTTGCAGGCCAACATTTTTGACCTGAACACGGGTAGTGCTGATCAGACGACCTGGGGACTGAGTGGCGGTAAAGGCCAGTGGGCGATGGAGTCGTATTTTGCCCGCGCCAACTATACCTACGATGATCGCTTCTCGCTTTCGGCCAGCTTCCGGACGGACGGTTCGTCGAACTTCGGACCCAACAACCGGTGGGGTTATTTTCCCGGCGTATCGGCTGGCTGGACATTGTCGAATGAGAAGTTCATGAAAGGTGATGTGTCGAAAGTGGTGAGTTACGCAAAACTTCGGGTAGGCTACGGAATTGTGGGGAATCAGAACTTTCCGGGTGGCGCACCCAATCCAGCGTATGTAGGTGCGGTTCAGTTCTTCTCGGGTCCGGTCGGCTTTGGCTCGTCCAACATGATCAATGGCATTCCGAATCCGAACCTGAAATGGGAGTCCGTCAAAACGGCCAACGCCGGGGTTGACCTGGGCTTCCTGAATGGCCGTGTCGACGCGACCATCGACGTGTACCGGAAAGTAACGTCCGATATGATCATCTTCCTGACGGGACCAAACCTGATTGGCGTCGGCGATCAGTGGGATGACCTGAAAGCTCCGCTGGGGAACGCCGGTCAGATGACGAACACCGGGGTTGATATTGGCCTGACAAGCACCAACATCAAGAAAGGTAACTTCAGCTGGAAAACGAACGTTGTATTTACCCAATTCACCAACCGTTACGAAAAGGCCGCTAGTGCAGCTTCGGCGCTGGATGGTAAAGTGTATTACAACAATTACCTGATTACGCACACAACACCCGGCCGGCCGGTTGGCTCGTTCTGGGGACTGGTAACGGACGGGTTGTTCCGTACACAGGCTGATCTGGACGCTAGTCTGCCCCAATTTGGCTACAAAGTCAATCAGAACGAAACGTGGCTGGGCGATATTCGCTATAAAGACATCAACGGCGACGGGAAAATCGATGCGCAGGACCTGACCTTTATCGGTAGCCCGATACCCAAGTTTACGTGGGGCTTTACCAACACGCTGAACTATGGCGATTTCGACTTCTCGGTGTTCCTACAGGGCAGTCAGGGCGGAAAAGCGTACAACTTCCTGCGCTGGCAGCTGGAAGGGTTGAACAACGCGTACACCAACCAGCTCAAAACTGTAACGGATCGCTACACTGAGTCGAACCCAAACGGATCACTGCCCCGCTTTACGAATACCAACAAGAACAACATCGCCATGTCAGATCGCTACGTGGAAGATGCGTCGTATGCGCGCATTCAGAACATCACGCTTGGCTATCGGCTACCGAAAACGCTGTTGAACAAAGTGAAAGTGTCTAACCTGCGTATCTACGGATCGATTCAGAACCTGAAAACATTCACGAAATACTCTGGCTACGACCCTGAGATCGGTGCATTCAACAACAGCATCAAACTGATGAACGTGGACACGGGTCACTATCCAAACCCGCGTACGTTTACCGTAGGCGCTAACCTGCAATTCTAAAATTAGTGAGCGAAAGGGTGAAAGAGCGGGCTGAAGCACAACGCTTTATTGCGCCGGACCTATTTCACCATAGACGGGTTCACTCGTTCGCTCATTCACTCTTTCACTTTTTAAAAGATGAAACTCAAGCCACTATATGCGTTGATGATTCCGGCAGCTTTGTTGTCGGCGTGCTCGAAAGAGTACATCGAGCGGCCTTCGCTGTCCGGCACCACAACCGGAAACTATTATACTAACGCGGAAGAGGTACGGGCTGCAACCAGTACGCTCTACAGCGGTCTGCCCTGGCGCAACTACGAAAGCCGGGCGCAGGACGCCATTGGCGACGTGATGTCGGGCAACATGTTTACGTATACCGACGTCGAATACCTGAACTTCACGGTTTCGTCGGCTTCCGAGCGAATCGGTGCCGCCTGGGGTGCGTTTTACAAGATCATTGGCTATGCCAACGTGATGATCAAAACGTTTGAAGAAAAGAAAGCTGCGGGTGGTAGCGCGGCTTATCTGGACCCGGCCATTGCGGAGTGTCATTTCATTCGCGGTACGGTCTATTTCTACATTGCCCGGACCTGGGGCGCGGCTCCCATTATTACCGATCCTGGTGAAACGGCCCTGTCGGGTAATTTCAACATCCCGCGTTATCTGCAAAAAGACGTGTTGCGGTTTGCTCTGGAGGAGTTGAAACTGGCCGAAACGGGTTTGCCCGAGTCGGATGCGGCAGGACGGCTGACAAAATATTCGGCTAAAGGGATGATGTCGAAACTGTATCTGTACAGCAAAGACTACGCGAATGCCAAAACGAAAGCCGATGAAGTAATCAGCTCCGGGCGGTACAGTCTGGTTAGTGACTACAACGGCATGTTCACGAAAATGAGCATGAACAACAACTCAGAGTCGTTATTCTCGATTCAGCATCAGTTGGCCTCTGACCCCTGGGGAACCGGCAACTTGAAGAATCCGGACCGGGGCGCGGGCAATCTGCGCACTGCTGAAGCCGATGCGTGGGAGATGTATGTGCCGTCGCTCGACATCCTGAAAGAATACGAGTTTGGTGATCTGCGTCGGAAATGGTCAGTGATGGAACACGGCTGGACTAATCCGAACTGGAAACCACAACGGGCCAATGCACCGAAGTACAATGCGTTCATGGCCAATGGATTCAAATACGATACCCTACAGCCTACCGAAGATGGTGGTAACCTGAACGCTACCCGCTCCAACATTGCCAAGTACTTCGCCGGTCCCGGTAAAAGTTTTGGTAGTGAGGCCGTTCTGGGTCAAAGTTCAGGAAACAACGTGGTGCTGCTGCGGTACGCCGATATTTTGCTGATCTACGCCGAAGCAACGCTGGCGGGCGGACAGTCGACCAGTGACGCCAAAGCGCTCGATGCGTTGAATAAAGTGCGGACCCGCGCTGGCCTGACAGCTAAAACGGCGTTTACACTTGACGATATTCTGCACGAACGCCGGGTTGAGTTTGCATTCGAAGGGGATTACTGGTACGACATTCAGCGTCAGGGTTTTGCGAAGGCAAAAACGATGATCGAGAAACAGAACCGGGGCACCGTGACCGGGGCTAATTACATCACCAACTTCACCGAAGACAAGATGTATCTGCCCATTCCGTCCGGTGAGATCGTGCAGGACCCAGAATTGGGTAAAGAGCCTGTTCCCTATTACAAATAGGTCGTCTTAACCCCCACGTAATCAATCACCCAACGAAACAAACAAATGAAAGTCAATAGATTCACGCGAATAGCGAGCTTATCGGTACTGACGGTACTGACCGGTTTTGTGATAAGCGCCTGCGAAAAAGATACGGATGGAAGCCCGCAGATTGCGCCGGGTAATCCGGTGGCCACTGCACTCTCTCCCGACTCGGCATCGGGCGGAACCCTGATTACGCTCACCGGTTCGGGGCTGGGCGATATGCGTACGATCATGTTCGATAAACAGAACGTACCGGCTGGGTTTCAGTCGACACTGAACACCGATAATGCGATCATGTTCCGGGTTCCTAACGAAGTGGTGGGCGGTGCGCAGAACATTGTGTTCACCAACAGTGCCGGACGAACGCTGACCGTTCCGTTCCGAGCACTGGCCTACCCAACCGTTGCCGATGCGACGAACTACAATTTCTCGGCGGGAACCGAGATTACGCTCACCGGCAATAACCTGAGCGATGTCAGCGCGGTGATGCTGTCCGATTCGGTCAAGGGTATTTCGGACCCGGTTACGATTGTGTCCAAGAGTCAAAAACAACTGGTTGTCAAAATGCCAGCTTCCACGCTGAGCCGTGCTACGCTGACCATAACGAACAGCACCGGGCGTATGCGTACTAAACAGGAGTTTGTGAACATCGACAAGGCGTATACAATCTTTACGGATGCCTACGGTGCTGGCTTCCAGGACGGTTCGTGGGGCGATGCGGCTGTCGTATCGACTAAGGAGTTCAAAACCGGGAAGGCTTCGATTGGCAAAAACTTCCAGAAGGGCAACTGGCACCTGATCGCCTTTGCCAACTGGTCATCAGCCATTCCGTATTCGGCCGATTACACGTACGTAACGGGCTGGATCAAGGGCGGTTCGGCTGATTATTCGCTCTACCTGACAACGGATGCAGGCAAAGGCGGTTTCGGCGATTTCAATGACAAGAATAAGATCGACGTAAAGGCGGGGACCTGGACCTACTTCAAATTCAAGATCTCCGACATCGATTTCTGGATACCCGGCAAAAACCTGACGCAGGTTGGCTTCCGAATCCAGGGACCGAACAACCAGGATGAAACGTTCTATTTCGACGACATCATGTTGGTTAAATAAAAAGTAGTCAACGCGAGAGGCAGGTAAAACTTGCCTCTCGCGTTAGTATACCTCTCCACCTAGTTTCGCTGACTTCACCGCGCGAATTGATCCAATAGTACGTCTTAGTGGGTAGTTTAGAGGCTGTGTTTCGCAGCTTTCCAGCTACTGCTTTATCTTACTTTTTTATGCTTATCAGTTTACGTACCTGGTTACGGCAAACGGTTCGCGCCTGCTGGCAAACGCGGGCGTTCGCCCTGGCTTCATGCCTGACTGCTGCCTCGACCGGCTTTGCGACTAACCCAATTCGAATCGACACCGAAACCAGTCAGCATAAAGAATTCAGCCCCGTTCAGGCCGTACAGGCGTTATCCGACTCGTCGGGAAACGGTTATTCGAGGACCCCGGCTAGGAAATCACCTACGGTTATTCCGTTAGTAAACGGTCGGGCTGAGGCTGAATTAGGTGATCTGACCGGTGTCGAGGTGGCCTTTGCAAATCCCGGCTTTTCGGGAACCGGCTATGTAACGGGTATCGATAGTCTGACGGATAAGTTACGTATGACGTTCAGTGCGTCGGCTGGCCTTTATGAGCTGACCATCGGTTACGCGTCTCCCCGTGGCAATAAAGGTGTCAATTTTCAGATCAATGACGAAAAAGGACAGGGGACGCTCCGGCAAACTTCGACCGGTTTTCAGGCGAACGAACTGGGTAAAGTGCTGCTGCACGATGGGTTAAATACCATCACGATCTATCGCGGGTGGGGTCATTTCGACGTCGACTACATTCAATTGACGCCCACGACGGCTACCTTGCCCGCCAAGCCACCAAAGGCGCTCGTTGATGCTCAAGCCACGCTGTCGACCAAGGGTTTATTTTCATTTTTGGTTGATCAGTATGGCAATAAGACTATCGCCGGTCAACAGGATGATGTAGAATACATTGTGGAAAAAACGGGTAAAGAACCGGCCATCGGTTCGTTCGATCTGATGGACTACTCGCCGACGCGTATTCAACACGGCGTCAAACCCCAGCGAACCAGCGAAGCCATCATCGACTGGGCGAAAAAAGGGGACGGTCGGGGTATCGTTAGCCTGTTGTGGCACTGGAACGCTCCGGCCGATCTAATCAATCAGGCTCCGGGTAAACTATGGTGGCGCGGTTTTTATACCGACGCGACGACTTTCGACCTCGCGGCTGTGCTGGCTGATACGAACGCAGAGCAGTATCAGCTTTTAGTACGGGATATTGACACGATTGCGGTGCAACTAAAGAAGTTTCAGGCGGCCGATGTGCCGGTCCTGTGGCGACCGCTCCACGAAGCGCCGGGGGGGTGGTTCTGGTGGGGGGCTAAAGGAGCCGGGCCCTACAAAGAACTCTGGCACATTGTATACAACCGGCTTACCAAGTACCACCAGCTGCATAACCTAATTTGGGTGTATACGGCTACGGATACATTTAACGCTGACTGGTATCCCGGCGATCAGTATGTCGATATTGTTGGGATGGATATTTACGCCGACTCAACGGCCAACATGAGCGGAAGCTGGGCCAGCGCACAAGCCCAACTAAACGGGAAGAAGCTTGTGACGCTATCGGAGACGGGAAATCTGCCTAACCCGGAAAAAATTCGTGGTTTCAAGACGTACTGGGCCTGGTTTTCGGCCTGGACAGGAACGGATTATATCAAAAAACAGTCACCTGATTTACTCAAAGCGGTATTTACTGACGCCGATGTCATCACCCGGGACGAACTACCCGATTGGCGGTCTCCCGTTACATCGCGGCTGCCGGATCAGACGGGTGGTAGTAGTACCACAACAAATACACCCACCAAATCCAATCGGACGCGTATCAACAAAGGTCGCTAATAGTGCGTTTCGACTTACTCATCCAATAGGGCTACCACGCGGGCAGGAGCGGCCGAGGCCCCAACGATATTGAGCGGAAACACACAAACCTTAAAACCAGAAGCGGGTAAGGCATCCAGATTGACGAGCTGCTCCATGTGGCAGTATTCCTGCTCCCGGCCAACCAGATGCGCCTGCCAGAATAGTTCGGAGTCGCCACTTTGTTTCGCCTGTTTGATCATGTAAGGAAGCGGTAAGTCCCAGCCCCATTGATCGATGCCCATCACCCGAATGCCCTGATCGATCAACCAGCGGGTAGCCTCCGAACTCATGCCGGTTCCCTTTTCCGGGAATTCTTTCGTGCCGTTCAATTTGTCGCGACCCGTGCGGATCAGGACGATCATCGCCGGTTTAAGAACCGTTTCTGCCTTTTGAAGCGCATCTTGTAGGTCGGCGACGGTGATCGGGTCAAAATCCGCTTTATGGCTCATATCGATGACAACGCCATCGCCGTAGCACCAGTCAAGCGGCACCTGATCAATCGTTTTAGCCGGTTGTCCAGCCACCGTGGGCGCGTAGTGCCAGGGTGCATCCAGGTGTGTCGTCGAATGAACGCCCATTGATTGGATCGTGTCGTCGGCCCAACCCATGAAGTCTTTGGGAAACAGGCGGAAGGGGAGCCCCAGCAGCCGGATCAGCCATTTGGCCTTGTGGTGGGGTTTATGCTTGATCTTGACCTTCATAAACCACGGGTCAGTTGCGTTGTAACGAATCGGCTTAGACAGGTCGATGATGCGTGGCATACCAAAAGAAGTTACTAGGATACAAACGGCGTAAAGGTAGGCAACCGCTCTCTTTATTTGGGTAGAAGCGATCCAATAAACCGCTTTGTGAACACGAAAACTGGTTTACTTTATCTTTCCGAATGATACGTATAATCCTGATCGTATTGTGTCTGTCTCTACCACGTACGGATTACGCGCAGACGCTCAATGAAAAGGCCACTGGCTATCGCGGTATCTGGTATTTTATCGGGGCAACCAAAAATGAGTATGCCTACAAATACAGCGGAGGGTTAGGGACGTATCCGGCGAATCACTACCCGTTTTCGGTCTATGCACCAGCGGTCGACCGAACGTTCTTCTGCTACGGTGGCGTAACAGATTCGACATCCCGTGAGCTGTACCACATGGTTGGCTACTTCGATCATAAGACAGGGCTGGTTTGCCGACCTACGCTTCTGCTGAAAAAAGGGACTGACGACGCCCACGATAACCCAGTTATTCAACTCGACGGGCAGGGTTATGTCTGGGTGTTTTCAACTTCACATGGTACCGAACGACCCTCGTTCATCCATCGTAGCCGTAAACCGTACGACATAAGCGCCTTCGAGTCGATTCCGGCGACGCGCCTTGATGAGAAAGGGCAGCGGATTCCGTTCGACAACTTTTCGTACCTGCAAACCTACTACCAGAAAGGAAGGGGATTCCTCAACCTGATGACCCATTACGACCGCAATGTGCTGGTATACGGAGCCAACAAACCCCGTCGAACGATCGCGTTCATCACGAGTCCGGATGGAGTCACCTGGTCGGCATGGCACGATCTGGCGACGATCGAAGAAGGGCACTACCAGACCAGTGGATACTGGAAAAACAAGATAGGTAGCGCTTTCAATTACCACCCAAACACCAAAGTAGGTGCTGGCCTGGATTACCGCACGAACGTGTATTACGTCGAAACAGACGATTTTGGCAAAACCTGGCATTCGGCGAATGGTAAATCGGTCCAGCTGCCACTGGCAGAAATTAGCAATCCGGCCTTGGTAAAGGACTACAAAAGTATGGGCTTGAATGCGTACATCAGCGACGTAGCGTATGATAGCGCCGGGCGACCGATCATTCTCTACATCACCAGTAAAGGGCCCGAACCTGGTCCTGCGAATGGGCCATTTGTCTGGCACGTAGCTCACTGGACGGGGAGCCAATGGGGTATTTATGACGTGGTTCAGTCAGATCACAACTACGACATGGGTTCGCTTTATGTGGAAGGCAATACCTGGCGAATTATTGGCCCCGCCGAAGCAGGTCCGCAACCCTATGGCACGGGTGGTAATCTGGTCCTGCTGGAAAGCCGCGATCAGGGAAAACGCTGGACAAAGACGAAAGCTATCACGGCCAACACCGTCCGGAATCAAACTTACCCCCGGCGTCCGGTTGATGTGCATCCTGGGTTTTATGCCTTCTGGGCCGATGGAAATGCCCGTCAGCCATCAGCATCGTTTCTTTATTTCTGCGATCAGAACGGTGCGGTTTTTCAATTGCCTACAGACATGAAGGCCGATCTGGAGAAACCTATTCCCGTGAAGTAACAGGTAGGTAAGCCACGAAGCACGAAGAGCACCCCTATGGATGCTCTTCGTGGCTCAATTAATTTGTTTAGTTACCAACCATAAACACGGCATTGCCAAAGAGCAGTTTGCCGTTGTACCAGAAGCCTCGGAAAAGTGGGTCGTCGGCCAGATAAACTACGCTGCCCCGGCCATACGACTGAACGCCCATCAGCAGTGTATTTTTCAGCTTGTCTTTCGCATTTTTTCCCGAAAAGCCAGCTACGTAATTGTCCGCTTTCAGGTAGCCAACGTTCCAGCCGTCTTTCAGGAAATCGTAATTCAATGTGTTCTGAACGAGTGTATAATAACCGCCCGTCAGACCAAAGCCCAGCGGGTGGGTGGTGTCGATGTTAACGCGGTAAATACTACCCGGTGTTTCGTCGGAAATTGTTGCCCGTTCGCGATCGCCGTACAGTTTCAGCGAATCGGCCTGATTCCCTTTGTCTTTAGGCTTGTCCTTGCCGCCCTTATCCTCTTTTTCTTTCAGATCGAACCCTTCTTTACCCGCTAGAAACGACGTAGCCCGTTCCAGTGCGATGAGCTTACCCCCGGCCCGAATCCATTCCCTGATCGAAGTCAGTACTTTATCATTCAGAAAGCGAGCGTAATTGTAGTTCGTTGGCAGGATCAGCACATCGAGTTTATTCCATTCGGCCGTTGCCAGCGAATTGCCATCAAGCAGGGTGATGGGGTAGTTGAGTTCCTGATCGAAAAAATGCCAGACTTCACCCGCTGCCGGAGGAGGAGTACCTTCACCCACAACAACAGCCACGCGGGGCGCTTTCAGGCCCGTTACAAAATCAGATCCGAAGTCAGAGCCCTTAGTGACGAAACCGGTCTGTACGGGCGTTATGTCGGCCCCTACTTTGGTGGCTTCGGCCCGAATAAGCGCGTCGAAACGATCCCCGAACCGCTCGTTACCGGCCCGCGTCACGATCAGGGTTCCCGATGGATAGGTCTTATTTTCCAACTCGAACGGTTTTTCGGCGGCCCTGACCCGTACCTTTTGTTTCAGCAGGCCAGCCAGCAACTGTACGGCTGGCAGCGACTGCCACCGGGCCACATAGGCATACGGCTTCGTAATCGTGGTAGACGCGGGTGCGCTGGTCGTTGCCGACTGCGAGGTGGTGGGCGTTAATCGGGTCGTTAGGCCATACGTTTGCAGGCCAAAGGCGTAGGGTAGAGACCAGGCCGTAATGTCATACGTCGCCGAATCTTCCAGTGCCGAATTTGGCTCGAACAGAATTTTGAGCAGCGTCGATTTCGGCTGATACGCGCTGATGACCATGTCTTCGGCAGCGACTGATACACTTTTTTCGTTTTTCTGACTCGTATAGTTGAATCCGGTCAGCGTTTGCCCCTTTCCGGCATAGCCATACGTAATCTTGTTGCGATCCAGTAGTTGCTGAAGCGCCTTTAGTCGTCCAGCGTCGCCATTCGATTTGACGACATAGCTTTTGTATGGGCCGACGGGCGAGTTGCGCGACTTGTCGAAAAACTGACCAAACTCTTTCACGACTTCCGCCGGACGGTCGGCCACGGATTCGAGCGTGGCAATGCTGGCCACATAATGGTGGTCGATGCGTTGGCGAAGGGTCAGCGTATCCCCGTCTCGTTTCTCGATAGCGAGTCCCGCGCGGGTGTTGCCACCCTGCTCGTAGGTCATGCCGATGGCCCCATTATAGGTTGGATAGGTATCCCCGTAGCTTGGGTAAAACAGGTCGAAGCGTTCACGTGTGTAATACAGCCAGCCATTTTTATCGAAATAACGACTGCAATACTGACCGATCGTTTGCTGGAACTGCCGCTGAAATGGCGTAATGTCTTCGTGATACGGCTTAGCCGATGGCGCAAAATAATACGGACTTTCAACGCCCATTTCGTGGAAGTCACCGTGTAGGTGCGGCATCCATTGCTGATAGAGCGCCATGCGCTGCTGCGTAATTTCCTGCGTTTGCCAGGCCCAGTCGCGGTTTGGATCGAACAGGTAGTGCGTATAGCGACCGCCCGGCCAGGGTTCGTTGTGTTCGCGGGCAAACGGCGTAGGGTCCGGATTCTGGCCCATCATCTGATTGTACCAGTTCACGTACCGGTCGTGCCCATCAGGATTCAGGCCGGGATCGAGAATGACAACCGACGTATTCATAATTTTCTGTGAGACCGGATCGGATGTGTTCAACAGGCGATACAACACCTCCATAAACGCTTCTGAGCTGACAGCCTCATTGCCGTGAACGTTGTAGCTGAGCCACGCAATCGGGGGCTGAGTCGCGTTTGAGGGCTGGCCATCGACCATACCGATGCGTTTCAGGTTGTTCGTCCGAATCTCCTCGAGCCGGGCCAGATTCGCTTCCGAAGCAACGGCCACCGCCATCAACTGGCGTCCCTCGTGCGTTGTGCCGTAGGGGAGGAGTTTAACGCGGGTGGGCATTTGTCGGGCAACTTGTTCAGCGTAAGCCAGGACCCGGTAGTGCGGTGTAAACCGTTCACCGATCTTGTAGCCGAGAAATTGAGCGGGTGAATCCAGCCGGGAGGAGGCCGGGCTGGTCGTTTGCGATGACGCTGACAGCGACGCGACCAGAAGGCCCGCCAGCAGCAAAAGGTGTTTCATGAATCAGGTTGAAAAAAATAAAAAAGCTAACGTCCTCAAAAATAGCAGTAAATCGCGGAGGAACGCTTTTTTTGAAAAAATTTTGGCGATAGGTATTGCATTATTAAAACATCGCTTTACCTTTGCACCACGATTCGACAACGAAGCAGCGGTAACGCAAAAACGTTGGGTCTTGGACACAAGATGGCCGATTCGTCTAGCGGTTAGGACATCGCCCTTTCACGGCGGTAACACGGGTTCGATTCCCGTATCGGTCACTAACAGAGTATACAGCTCCACAAAACCCGCCCATAAAGCGGGTTTTGTGTTTTTACCCGTTCCCGTCAAAAAGCGTTCCGTCCACATCCGCGCATACATCATGCTGATGTGTCCCTTCTGAAGCTGTGGGCTAGACTTTCCACAATAGGTTTTTTACCATTATACTACTGTGGAATATATACAGATTGCCAATCGACAACTTATTGATTTAAAACAGAGCTGTTTTACCAGTTAAAGTTTTATAATGTCTCAAACTGACAATAAGTTGTCCCAAATTGAAAAGCACGACCAAAGAGCAGATTATACCTTGCTGAAGGGTTTCGATTCCCCATAATCGTTATTCATCAAGGTATAATCTGCTCTTTTTATGTGTATACTATTACCCATGATTGGCTTGTACTGCCTGTTCTGTCTTCTACGGAACCGTGAAATTGACTGGCGTATAAGTTATCTACAGGCAACACTCTTGCTTGTTTTATACACGGCACTGTCAACAGAATTATTGTCTGTCAGTCACTCGCTCACCAGTAGTGCGGTGTGTGTAAGCTGGGCGTTATTAGTGAGCGTACTCGCCACTGCACTGTATAGAAAAAGAAAATTTACGTTTCCATCCAGCATTTCTCTCCGCTATAAGCAGTTACCTCCTGGCTTTTTACTAATTGTTGTCACATGGGTGTTGCCCCTTATAGTTCTTGCCCTCTACTGTATGCCCAATAATCAGGATGGACTTAGTTATCATCTTGTGCGAATACAGCATTGGATTCAGAACAAAAATGTCTCCTATTATCCGACGAACTTCACTGTTCAGAATTACTACAATGTCTTGTCGGAGTACACTATTCTGCATAGTCAATTACTGAGCGGTTCAGACTATTTTATGAATTCCATCCAGTGTTTGGCTATGCTAAGCTCATTACTGGCCGCATCACTGATTGCACAAGAGTTAGGAGCTACAACGCGTGGACAATGGCTAACAGCAGTACTCGTGCTTACATTGCCGATGGGTATTTTGCAAAGTACGACGACACAGAATGACTATTTGACCGGCTATTTTACCTTATCCGCTATTTATCTGGGTATTCGTTTAATCAGACGTGGTCCTCATCAGAAAGCCTATATAGGCTATTTAGCCTTGGCAATCGCTCTCGGGGGCTTCACCAAATATTCCTTTTTCCTGATTGCTTTTCCTTTTGTTGCCTGGTTTGGTATTGAATACATCTATCGCTATGGGTGGTGGGCAGGAGTCAACTTAGCAGTCGTGTGTTTACTCGTTTTACTCGCTATATATGGCCCCTTCTGGTACCGAAACTACCAGGTATTAGGCTCTATTTTGAGCCCTTCTTCTGACTCTCCGCTATTTCTGGATAGCTACAGTAATGAGCGCTTAACCGGGCAAAGTTTACTGTCCAGTCTAAGCAAAAATCTGGTTATGCATCTGGCCTTGCCCAGCCAGAATTACAACGATGCGCTACTGTCTGGGATGTATTCCTTCCATCGCTACCTAGGCATTAATATAAGCGATCCGGCAACGACGATGGGAGACTACAAACTCACGTTCACAATCAATGAGGATACATCGACGAACTGCCTTCATCTGCTCCTGGCCATCGTATCCGGGATAATCGTTTGCGTACGTCCTACAGACCGCGTGATTCGTACATACGGACTTTGCCTTGTAGGCGGTTTATTGATGTACTCGGCTGGTTTCAAATGGCAATACTTTCACTCCCGGACACAACTACCACTCTTTCTGTTAGCGGCTCCCTTCACTGCACAGGTAGTAGCCAGTCAACTGACAAATCATTCACGCTGGATAAGTTTCCTTAGTGTAGTGTTGCTGGTTACGGCACTGCCCTACATTTACAGCAACAATGGAAAAAATATAATTCCTGTTCGATCGCTGGTTAAACAGATTGTCGGTTATTCGCCGGCGTCGGTTAGTTCGGCCAGTTTTCCGTCGTATCTGTCCAGAGAAAGGCTGACGCAAAAGCTGGCTGAAATTGGCTATAAACCCAATCCTGTTGACCCCGACTGGTATGATTGTAAGCTAAACGAACATCCTGCATACGCACTGCTCGAAGAAATAGGCTATCTACCGCCCAGTGAGCCCAGCATATGGACTGTAAAAAAACGGCAGGACTTCTTCTTCGTACTGACTGAATCGAAAAAATCGGAATGGGATCAAATCGTGGCGATTCTGAAAAAAGGAAATCATACATCCATTGGAATCATGATCGAAGGGCCAGATCTTGTTTACCCATTATGGACATTGACGAAAAATGCGCTTAACCAGCCTGTCACCATCAACTATGTCTATTTCCCTGCTGTACTTAACCAGCTTGATTACAACCGGTTAACGGACTCGTATTCGTGTATAATTTCTAATTTGGGCTACACACAAAATCTCTTATCTACAGGCTCCGTAAAGAAAAAGCATCAGGTTGGGACCTATCAGGTAATTGAGCTAACAGAGCCTTCCCGGCTTGTTTACGATTCTCGTCCAAAAATGAAGTCGCTAAAGAAAGTACCTGTTTTAGCCCAAAACAACTTGTAAGCAGATATCGTAAGGCGACTCACGGGGAAACGTGGAGCTACTTCGGGTGGGTTACTATACCGAGCGAGTAAAAATTGACAGTTCGTCGGGTCGATCCGAACCGCTTAAATGGGGCAGTGAATGGTCCGGATTGTGAACCATAATAGCCATAAAAGTCAGTAGCGGCTGATCGATCGATTATACAGATAGATCAGCCGCTACTGACTTTTACAAATTGATTTCGATGGTAAACTCAGCCGCAAAGTCTGACAACAGTTACGCTTTGATCAGGCTCACTACTGAACGTACTTTGGCTGAACGGGCGATGCGTTGTGCAGGAATTGGGCTATAAATCCTGTCAATGACTACTTTTGAGATCCGTCAACGGGTTCAACGACCGATTCGTCAGCAGGTTCAGCCACAGACTCATTAGTCGGTTCAGCCACGGACTCATCGATGGACTTGGTGATCGACTCATCAGCGGGGTCACCAACCAATTCATCCACAGGTTCCGTAGCCGGTTCAATGGGTCGTATGCTGATTGCGTTGGTACCAACAATTTTGGCCCGATACTCCCATCCTCGCTGGGACTTATTACCGAAGTACTCCTTGAGTAAGGGGTGCGATAACCGCGCTCCACTTTTGGCCGTATTTCTGCGCTCGATGGTGCAATGGATACGCTGATCGTCGGGTAGGGTTATTACGACAATTTTACCATGTTCACCAAAGTACGAATCAACACTGGCGGGCACGTTAATAATACCCTGTTTGTTACTGGCTGCCTGTGCGGTAATCGTAAAAGCGGGTTGAGTAGGTAGATTGCCTGTAGGCATAGTGGTTTGCTTATGTTTATAACACAAAGGTAGATAATAATAAATTCAGTATATACCATGCTGGATAGAAGTAGAAATTATTACTTCGACATACCCTTACCAGTGGACGGAATTTAGCAACAGCTGGCGAATCCTGTATAGTTCACACTGATCGCTCGATCGCCTGACAAATCAACCGTACGAATCTGGCTGATCGGTCGGGCTGACAATCTGTAACTAAGCTATCTGACAGCTAGTTAATGCAAGTCAATCAAGAAATATACCCTTCTGCGGGTAACGTTCCGTTCAGCAATTCACGCGTCCGTATATACGCTGTCTTATAGAGAACGTTGTGTCGTTCCGATGATTGTTACGCAGTCTGTAACTTAACGGTTCAGGTAAGGCAAATCGACCCATGAATTCGGTAGTTGCACGAAAACAGACTGGTTGTGGCGACCATCGCCCGGGGGTACGAACGTGTGATGCCGTCGTGTAATTGGTCTGGAGAATCGGGTTTTAATTCGCTACACCACTGCGCATCGATGACGCTGGAGTCGGGTTGTAAGGCAATCAGTTGAGCATAAAATAGCGGGTCGGACGTTGCGCTGAAGCCGATTTGTAGCAGTTGGTGCCATACAAGCAAGCCGCTGTCACGATCTGCTGACGGTTCAGGTTGTATAAATCAGGTAGCTGCCGATAATGCGCAGCAAGCGTCTGACTAAACGGAAACAACGGTTGATAAGGCTTCGGCTAAATAGACTTCCGTTATACTGTCGCTTCGTAGAACGTCTTTTTCGTTTCCGCGTACGGGATGTCCCTTTTCGATTGCGGGTTAGTACATTCATTCTGATTTACTTCGGTTACTATTTTTTGTTCCGGGTGGCCCCAAACAGGAAGGGTCGGCTTCACTTCACTCGCGGTTGCCTGCCCGCCTGGGTTTCTTGACTGATCAATCAACGTGTTCGTTACGACAGAAAAAGTACTTGGCGCTCGCATTGATCAGTGTCTCCAGGCATTTGAAGAAGCAGTCACGATGCAACGTCCAGCCGAAAGTCTGGTGTTAACGCGTAGTAGATCATTCAGCGCCCGGTAGTTGATAACAGGATCTTTTTAACTGGACAGCCGATACCACGTATAACCATAGGCCGGTAGCTGAGCGGTGTAGATACCAGTGGCGCCGACTGCACTCGACTGGTTATCGAGCAGATTGACCAGCTTGCGTTGACCTTTAGTGGTCGCATTGATGGCGCACTGTTGCGGCTCGGGGCTAAAGTTGTGGACTATGACTAAGGTACGACCCTGCCAGTTGTATTGGATAGCCAGTACATGGTCCGATTTTGTATCAAGTACTTTCCAGGCACCCAAACCTATTTCGGGGCATTGTTTGCGCAAACGGGCAAATCGGGACACTCGATTCAGGAGTGAAGCGGAGTCTGAACGCTGGGTAGCCACATTGACCTTCGAATACCCGTATGGTCCCTGACTGATCACCGGACGTACCATCTTCGTCCCCGTCGAAAAACCGGCGTTTGTACTGGTCGACCACTGCATGGGTGTCCGAACTGACAGACGTTCCTGCAACGTAAGGTCATCACCCATGCCAATTTCTTCGCCGTAGCGAATGACCGGCATGCTGGGCAGCGAAAACAGCAGGCTATACGCTAACTCAATCAAACGGGGATCACCCAACATAGGAGCCAGTCGGCGACGAATACCCCGGTCGTAGAGTTGCATGGTCGTGTCAGGGCCGAATTTGGCGTATACCTTGCTCCGTTCGGAATCGCTGAGTCGTCCTAAATCAATTTCGTCGTGGTTTCTCAGGAACTGGGCCCACTGGGCCGTTGGCGGAATGGCTTTGGTTTCGTTCAGCGCTTTCTTCAACGACGCAGTCTCCGCCGTTGCGAGCGCGTAGAAGAGGTGCTGGTTGGCAAAAAAGTTGAACATCATCTGCATGTTCTGGCCGTCCTTACCAAAATAAGGTTCCTGTTCTTTCGGATCAACGTTGGCTTCGCCCAGCAGAATGGCATCGCGCTTATGCCATTGAATATACTGGTGCAGCTGCGTAATGATGTCGAACTGATGGCTTGGTTTTTCCGGGTCGAAGTTAGCATCCGCTATCTCGATCAGGAAAGGAACGGCATCGACGCGGAAGCCGGCAACGCCTTTGTCCAGCCAGTAGCGGACAATTTTGCGCATTTCCCGCTGCACAGCCGGATTCTGCATATTCAGGTCGGGCTGAAAGTCATAGAAACGGTGATAATAGTACTCGCCAGCCTGCTTGTCGAATGTCCAGATCGCCTGTTGAACACCCGGAAATACCATGCCCTTGTTCCATTTCTCCGGCCTTTCTTTGGCCCAGACGTACCACGAACGATAGGGTGAATCGGTACGTTGTCTGGCCTGCCTGAACCACGGATGCTGATCGGACGTGTGATTGGTGACCAGATCCATCATGACACGAATGCCCTGCTGATTGGCCTGACGAATAAATTTGTCGAAATCCTGCGGTGTGCCCAGATTCGGGTCAACGCCGTAAAAATCAGCGATGTCATACCCGTCGTCCCTGTTCGGGGTAGGCTGAAACGGAGCCAGCCAAATCGTACCAACGCCTAACTGCTTCAGATAATCCAGCCGTTGGGTGAGACCCGTGAAGTCACCAATTCCGTTGCCGTCAGAATCCTGGAACACCTCAACATCAACGCTATAGATGAGGGTATTTTTGTACCATAACTCGTTCATAAAATCAGTTGGCGTGGGAGCGGGCGGTACTTTTTCTGATTCAGTTTCGGACGTATTCTGCTGGCAGGACGCAAGGAGGCCAAGGCACAGCATAAGAATAAGTGGTTTCATGACTATGAGTTGAGCGGATAACTACCTGTCAAATCCAACACGTTTGGGGAGCCTCCTGTTGGCATTCGCATCCTTTTCTTCATTGCCGGGCCTTTCCCTCGTCAGTATTTACCATCCATCAGGGATACAGTTAGATTTTTTCGGTATGAGTAATCAATTCGGGGTAACGAAAAGTTAGGCAAGCATGAAAAAGGAAGAAATCCATTTAGAGGATTGGCAACGGATTTTGATCGGTGATGCTCCCGTCGGATTTTTGGTAGAGGTGTTTGTCCGTACGCTCCTGATTTATCTGGCTCTTCTGGTTGTGATGCGGTTGCTCGGTAAACGAATGAACGGGCAGCTTACTAATCTGGAGCTGGCCGTTATGCTGACAATGGGAGCCCTGATCTCTCCGGCTATGCAGATACCAGACCGTGGTCTGCTGTCGGGAATGCTGGCCTTACTCTGTGCGCTCGTGTTTCTACGGGGCACCAACTGGCTTGGATTCAAAAGCACTAACGTCGAGAAATTAATTCAGGGAACGGAAACGGTTGTCGTCAAAGACGGCATTATCCAGTTGGAGGCAATGGCCAAAAACCGATTGTCGCACCAGCAGATCTACGCGGCCTTGCGCAGTAAGAATGTCTATAACCTGGGCAACGTGAAGCGCCTGTACCTGGAAGCGTACGGGATGTTCAGTATCTACGAGGACGAAAAAGGCAAACCTGGCTTGTCCGTCTTACCGCCCTCCGATGCTGAAATTCAATCGATCCACGGGTATCCCGACGAAAAAATCCTTGCCTGTACCAATTGTGGGAAAACCGTTCCCGCCCAACCTAAACCGGGGCCTTGCTCTGTTTGCCGGACCAATCAGTGGTCAGACGCGATCTTGTAGTCAATCATGAAAAAAGAAGACATCAATTTATACGACTGGCAACGGATTCTCGTCGGTGAAGTGCCGGGAATCTTTTACGTCGAAATTCTTATTCGGGCGGCTGCGATCTATCTGCTGCTGGTTCTGGCGATGCGTCTGATGGGCAGACGGATGGCTTCTCAGCTAAGTCGTAATGAAATGGCCGCGATGGTTTCGCTGGCGGCTGCGATCGGGATACCCATTCTGGATGCCAGCCGGGGTTTGCTGCCAGCTTACATTATTGCGCTTGTTGTCGTATTCACGCAGCGGATCGTGTCCTATTGGGCCGCCAAACGTGAATCGTTCGAGGCCCTGTCGCAGGGGGACCGAAGCACTCTTGTGGAAAATTCAGTCATTCAACTGGCGAATATGGAAAGCGCCCGTATAAGCCGTGAATTACTTTTTGCGCAGCTCAGATCAGGTGGATTGGTTCATTTGGGATACGTAAAACGGCTTTATTTAGAGGCTAATGGCGCGTTTACGCTGATCAAGGAAGACGAGCCTAAACCGGGGCTTTCAATTCTGCCCATCTGGGATACTGATTTCGTCGGTCAGCAGGAAAAAGCGCCCGATCAGCGTGTGTGTAATCGGTGCGGCAATGCACAGCCGGATCCTCACCGGGCAACCGACACCTGCACGACGTGTGGGAGTGATGAGTGGGTCACGGCTCTTAAATAGTCCGAACGATACCGTTGCGCGTGGGGTCATTTGCCGCTATCTCGCTCTTGTACTCAATCGTCTAAACGCACCAGAATCCCTTCGTCCCCACGCAAACCGATTGTGCTGCCAACTGGATTACCTTCCCATTCGGGGGTTGTTGCGATTTCGACAACGCCCTTGAGAGAACTATCCTTCGCCTTGAAAAAACCGGGACGATGGCTGAGGTTCAAGACAATCAGGAAACGCGAATCCGTATCGAATTGCCGGATGTAGGCAATAAGCTGCGTATCGGCATGAACGGGTATGTAGTCACCAACCATGAGTGAAGGTTCCTGTTGCCGCAATTTGATCAGGCGCTTGTAAAACGACAGCATGGAATAAGTATCTTCCTGCTGGTGCCGGACGTTCTCGCGCACAACGTCTCTCGCCAGTCGGAGCCACGGCTTTCCTTCCGTGAAGCCTGCATTCAGATTTTCGTTCCACTGCATCGGCGTGCGCTCGGGGTCCCGGCTCAGGTTCTTATCCGGCATGTTCAGGCCCTGTGGGTCCTGCACTTCGTCGAACGGAATCGGAACATCCCGCATGCCAATTTCATCTCCGTAGTAGAGGGTAGGTGTACCGCGAAGGGTCAGCAGCAGCATAGCCGCCACCCACGCCTGCTCTTTACCAACCCGACTCGTAATTCGTGGCTGATCGTGGTTGCCAAGTACCCAGTTTGGCCAGCCTCCAGCCGGTAAGGCAGTTTCGTACTGATCGATGGCTGTAGCAATCGGACGGGCCTCCCACGGCAGCAGCAGCAGCTGAAAGTTGAACGGCAAATGAGCTTCGTTGCCGTCGATACCATAGTAGGTAACCAGCTGCTGAATGGGTAAATAAATCTCGCCGACCATCATCCGATCCGGATAGCTATCCAGAACCTGCCGCATCTGCCTGACCAGATCGTGAACCTCCGGCTGGTCGGTAGAGTACAAGGGGAGAAGCTGATCGTAGGTGGCCATGTGCGGCTGATAATCAGGATTGACCGGGTTATCGCGCAGTTGTATGTCCTTGATCAGGTGCCACATGACATCCACCCGAAAACCATCGACGCCTTTGTCCAGCCAGAAGCGCATGACATTGAGCATGGCTTTCTGCACATCCGGGTTTCGCCAGTTCAGGTCGGGTTGTTCTTTCAGAAAAGCATGGTAGTAGTACTGCTGGGTGAGTTCGTCCCATTCCCACGCGCTGCCGCCAAACGCGCTGAGCCAGTTATTGGGCACCGATTCATCGGACCGTTTGTCCTGCCACAGATACCAGTCGCGCTTGGGGTTGTCGCGTGAGGAGCGGGATTCCAGAAACCAGGGGTGCTGATCGGAGGTGTGATTTGGGACAAAATCCAGGATCAGCTTTAGACCGCGTGAATGGACAGCTGCTACCAACGTATCGAAGTCGTTCAGTGTGCCAAATAGCGGGTCAATATTCTGATAGTCAGCAATATCGTAGCCGAAGTCGGCCATGGGCGACGGGTAGATGGGCGAAAGCCATATGGCCGAAATGCCAAGATCGTTCAGGTAATCGAGCCGTTGTAAAATGCCCTGTATATCGCCAATGCCATCGTTGTTACTGTCCTGAAAAGATCGGGGATATATTTGGTAAATGATTCCTTCCTGCCACCAATGGCGGTTTGTCTGGTGCTGGTTCATTGATTTGCTCCGTTAAATGAGACTCATTCAGGCCGGTAAAAACGGCCAGTGATGACGGCAATTCCTGGTTCGGCTACAGGCGTTTTCATCGTTAACGACATACGGGTCCGAAAATCCTTTTCTTATCCGGTGAACTGAGTAAATGGCAGTGCGAGCGGGTTCACGCGCACAAATTGATCAGCGCTGTAACGGATAGTTTATGTTGATCGTAGCGTCCATAAGCAGCGAGTTTAGCCGTCGGTAAATAAGAATATAGCCAATCCGGTCGGAGGACTGAACAAATTGCGTAAACGATACTTCCTATAGTAATGTCGATAATGATCTATTGACAGCTAATCAGTTAACTAACCAAGTAAAAATTTTTGTTATGAACGTATCGTCTATGTCTTGTGCACTGCTTGTGCTGCCCGCTGTGTGGTTAACCGCCTGCGAAGATCATCGCAACAGTCCAAATGCACCTTTCCCGGAGCGGATTAATTTTGTTGCCGACCGTCAATATCCGGAAGGTATTGCTTACTCGTCGCAACTGGCAAAATTTTTGGTCACGTCGATTCCGCTGGGTAAAGTGGGTACGGTCGATACTGATGGGCGTTACGAAGATTTGCTGACCGCTCCCGGATTCATTGCCGGTATCGGTATGAAAGTCGCCGATGGTCGCGTGTTTGTCTGCAACAGTGATCAGGGTCGCTCGGTCAAGAGTACCACTGCCACCACGCGTCAAACGGCAGAGTTGCTGGTTTTCAATTTGAGCACTCGCCAGCTGGAACGCCGGACCGATCTGGCTGCGTTGATCCCGGCTGCCGAACCGAACTTCGCGAATGACGTGACGATTGCGCCGGATGGTACGGCCTACGTGACGGATTCGTTTTCGCCCGTGATCTACAAAGTTACCGCAAGTGGGACTGCCAGCGTTCTGGTGCGCGATGATGTGCGGTTCGCCAGCCCGACGTTCGGCCTAAATGGCATTGCTTACCACCCGAACGGTTATCTCATCGTGGCAAACACGGGACAGGGGAAGTTATACAAAGTGGATTTACAGAATGGTAATGCCATTACGGAAGTCGGTGGTACGGGGGCGCTACCCGGTGATGGTCTGACATTTCTCAACAATGACCTATACGTTGTGACTGGTGGTAATCGGGTGGCTCAAGTGCGCAGTACGGACAATTGGCAAACGGCTACTATTGTCAAATACGACGCCGATGTATATACCGGTGCCACAACGAGTGTGGCCGTCAATAACCAGATCTATACGCTCAACGCCCGCATTGGTGAAGTTGGTAATGCGCGGGACTTCAGTATTCAGCGATTCCGCTAGATAAGTCGAGCAAAAGCAAGGCATCCAGCGACTTTTCGTTCGCTGGATGCCTTTTTTAGTGTAAAGATTAAGCCTTGAACCGGTTTTTGAGGCTGATCAGCGCAAAAGCCGCGAGCATACCGACGAGCGCGCCAACAGCACCCCAGGCAATGTCAGCCAATCGGAACGCCCGGCGCGGAAGTAACAACTGACCCGCTTCGGCCAGTGCAACAACACCTACGAGAAGCAGCCACGCGATGAACCAGCGGTAGTACGATCGGCCGGGGGTAGGCAATAAAACACCTGTGCACAGCCCTAAAAATACAAAAGGAACAGCCGTTCGGATATCCTCATTAGCGGGCGTATCTGTCCAGCGCGCCAACCAGCCGGGAATGAACCAGACATCGTTTAATCTCGGATTAGGAATCCAGCTCAGATAAAAGACCAGAACAACCAAAGCGAAAATCAGGACGTAGAGCAGACGCATTGCAGCCGATGGAATTGATACGGTAGTCTGCAAATATAGCCACTAGGCTTCTAACGTGGTATTTAGCGCACTGAATCGCCCATCAGCTTAAACCCGTATCTGTGTTCTTTCGTCCACTCGTGGAATATATTGTGGTAGACTGAGTAAAATCAGTACCTTGAGACCTTATCTGATGTAGGGCGTTCGTAATTCAGCTTGTCGAAAACGTCGACGCCAGCGTGAGTGCATAGTCCGATTGGAAGCACTCGTTCCCCACCAATAAGGGTCAACTGCCGACTTGTAGGGCAGAACAGTGGCCACACGACACATTCAAGGGCAGGAGGACTGTTGAATGTTAACAGAAGGCAATCAATTTGCTGACCCTTTCCAACTCAACCAGTGCCTTTAGGGTCTACTTTCTCAACCAATAAGCAATTATTATGAAGAGTCAGATAAGTTCTCAAAGTTGGCCCACAAACATGCCTTTCGGCGTAAAACGAACGCTACTGGTCGATGATGCTGAACGGGACATGCTGGCCGCCCGTCGGCACTATGCTGATTCCAATGGGTTTACGCTGCTGGCTGAGCGGCCCGATGGCTTGATCGCACTGTACTGGAATGAGCTGGGTGTAATGGTACGACTTGCTATCGAACCGGTATCATTGGATGACTCGATCGTAAGTTAGGCTTTCGAGCGATCAGGCTTCAATTGGCTAATCGGATAAAATATTGTTTGGGTCCGTAAACGAGCGAAAATGGAGTTTACCATTCATGAACAAGCTAGTTTAGCGCCGGTTCAACTGCGACCTTACAACTGTGTCCAACCGGTATAATACTGCGGTTATAGGGGTCCCGAGCCCGATCGATTTCGGTCAGTAAAATAGATAGCTTTTTACTGTTGAGGCTCGGCTTGCCGCATAAACGTGGTAGCTTCCTTCAGTTAGGAAGTCCATCTGTTTGCCGAAATCAGCAGTTCGAAACACGTTTCGATTTAATGGTTATTTCTCACCGTATACTGCCTGTTAATTTAGGCTATAATAGTAGTAACAAGATAGGGGTAAAGTACAAATTAATCAGTAGCTAGTTTGGCAGGGGATAAGAAAGGCCTTGAAAAGATGCATTGCTTGTTTTGAGTACTATATTGTTGCTGTTGAGATTGTTAGTTGTTTATATAACTAGTCGTTTATCCGCTGATTCAGTTTTAAGTAGCGCCAGTAAAGTTATTGAACTTTCGGACGTACTGGTGATTATATCATTTTAATCGTATTTTTATAGAGGTTAAAAAATGGTTATAATTACTTAAGTAATAAGCCAGTTTTAATGGCGATTGCTTTACTTTGTCTTGTCGATCAGGACGTGCATACCCGTTCAACCAGCAATGATCACCATGACTGCTAAAACAAACACCTTCGATCCAACCAACGCCATCACCTGGCTATCTATAGTGGCTATCTCGGTTTTGTGGGCAGTTGGAATTGTAAGCATCATTTTCTAAGAAAACACAATAAGCCGAATCGCCTTTAGCCGCGCTAAGAAGAGCCATCCGGTCTCATATACTCCGATCACAACAATACGTTGAGTAGCTAATAAAAGTTGAAAAGGATAATTCGAATACCCACTCGCGTTTGCTGGTGGGTATTCTTGTTTTACTGCCTATGGCTTGTCTATCAGTGAAGAAGCGACGACAAAACAACCCGATCGGGGAGATTTGGTCGCGTCAGACGCTTTCACAGTCGATTTAATTATTCCTTAATTTGTTGAGGTAAACGCAACGGTATACTTGTGCATTTTTCCGCCAATTTCACATGCACTATGAAAGTAAGTTGTCACCAAAAAACCGGACTGACTCACATCATGAGTTTGACTGGTCAAAACTATAACGATACCTACTACGTCTGGAAGCATTTCTGTGCCTTGCCCGAAGTCTGTAGCATCACGTACCGAATCCTTATCATTGCCCAGCAACGTGGCCTGACCGCTCAGGATGCCCTGTCTTATTATCTGGAACATCTCGGTGAATCACCCCTGACTTCTCAATAACATCTGGTCAACTTGCCAGGGTATCGCTGAACTAAAAAACCAGACTTCAAGGTGAGTCTGGCTTAGTGAGTAGTGTTTACCTTTATTTCATTTATAGGACTGATTTCCGGAAAAACCGTCACAGCAAAGTTGGTTGACAACGTCGCTCTAGCTGACCTTTATAAGTCAGGAATAAGCTTTATTTCTCAATTGGTGCGGACCTTGATAACAAAAAAAGCCCGGTTTCAACATGAACCGGGCTTTCTGCTTCTATCCACACCAAAACAAACTTGTTATGCAACAGAGCTTGTTTTTCAAGAACAGTACATTATATCGTTCACGAATGTTTATAGAAGTGATTAAAAGAAAACCTGGCCTAAGCGGTTCGCTGGCTTTCTGTATCGTAAAAAAGCAAACAGCCAACCGGCGAAATCGGTGAAGGGTCGACTTGATGAAAAGCAGTTTCAGTGGTTTATTCGGTCCACCAATCACGTTCACGGTGACGAGCATTTCTGTTTGAGTGCCTGTAAAGAACAGTATAGTTAACGTGAATTCGGAGCTACAGTGAACACCGGACTTTACGACGAGGTTGTACCATACTATAGAGACAGCTCTGCCTGACGTTTATGCGAAATTTACTACTCTGCTTTATGGTGATTGGCAGCCTGACAACCTGTCGGGATAAGACTACCGACCTTGCTCCCGTAGCTACACCAAGCCAGCGGATAACCAGCCAGTCGATCCAGTATGTGCGGATTCTTGATCAGGAACCTTCGCTGGATACGGTGCAAATCGATGGCGTAGTGCAGGCGCTGTCCAGTAAGGATAGCCTGCGTTTTCAGTACGACGCCGAGGACCGATTAGTCAGCTATAACCGAACGCAATATACCGCTACTGCTATGGGACCGTTTACGAACGGAACCCAGAAAAGTCTATTCTCGTACAACAACGGACGCTTTCAGGAACTGGAAGGAGGGACAGGCTCCCGTTTCGAATTCAGTCTTGACAACGCACAACGTCGGGTATTGAATCGGACGAAAAGGCGTGGTTCCTACATTGACGTGGACACGTTGAGACAGTACTCTTCTGAAGGTATGTTGACGACCGTCGAGAAACAGGGGAATCGCCAGGTGTTTACGATCGAAAATGGCAATGTTGTTCGTATTGAGCAATTTAGCACCCGAACGGGTACGTTGGAAATGGTCACCGAGTTCACCTATGATACTGGCCACAGGGCACCAGCCGCCCCGTTTACTTTTCTGGGCGAAACCAACCGAAATGCCTTGCTTACAATGAAGACACTCGATTATTCCTATGCTACCGGCGTTCGTTCAACTACCTATACCTACCGGAACGAGTACGACTCGCAGGAGCGAATGACCCGGCAGATCGAGTATCATCAGGATTCGTGGTACAATCAGGGGAAACCTTATTTCTGGACAGCAACGGATTACTATTACCAATGATGATTTGTTGTTGAGGAACGCGCTGAATACTTATCGCATCTTTGCGTTGCACAGCTGCCTATTCGTTGACTACCTGTGCCTGTCTGATCAGCAGTTCGACCGTTTTCAGTACTTTGTCCAGGCTGGCGGGGTTGTTGGTAACCCGAGCGATCATAACACCGCCTTCAATCAGCGCGATAATGGACAAGGCAATCCGCTCGGTTTCTGTGGTGTCGTGAAATTCTCCGCTTTTAATGCCTGCTTTCAAGAGGTCGATATTGGTTTTCTTCCAGTCCAGAATGGCTTTTGCCGCTCTATCTTTCAGCAGACTGTTCGTGTCATCGGCTTCGGTAGCGGTGTTTAGGATGGGGCACCCGCCGGGCAGAAATGACGTGCGAATAAAGCTTCGGTACACGTCGGCATAAACGAGTAATTTCTCGGCGTTCGACGTTGCCTTCTCCATACGCTGCTGAACGGCCAGTTTGACTTTGGCTAAGTTGTGATCGAAAACCGCCAGCGCCACGTCCTCTTTGCTGTCAAAGTTGCCGTAAATACTGCCTTTCGTCAACCCGGTGGCTTCGGTCAGATCGGCCAACGACGTGCCGGCGTACCCTTTCGTGTTGAAAATAGTTGCCGTCGTTTCGATAATGAACTGGCGGGTTCGTTCGGCCTTGGATACTTTATTTGTCATAGGTCAACGATACGTTTCGGTACTACATGAAGCATATGGGCTGGTTGATACTAGCACGCCAGATCGTTCCCGGCAGGCCCAACGGGGCTGGTTAACTGGTAATTGCTGATTTACGGCGATCCGCTGAACTTATTGCTCAACTAATTTGATCGTATAAATATACCGAATGGTATTAAATGTTCCTACATTTGCCACGCATTTTTAGGCGATGCTTTTCAAAGCAGGCGACTGTTGGATGTGCAATCGATGAGTCATTAATCAAAAAAAGAAATGTTACGCCGAGTTGTTATTACGGGTGTGGGAGCTTTGACTCCCGTTGGTCACGATGTGCAGACATTCTGGCAACATGTTGTAAACGGGCAGAGTAGCGCGGCCACGATCACCCGTTTCGACGCATCCCTGTTTCGCACGCAATTTGCCAGTGAACTCAAGGGGTACGATGCCACCAACTACCTGAGCCGAGCCGACATCAAGCGGACGGATTTGTTCACGCAATACGCCCTAATCGCGTCGGATGAGGCCATTAAAGACGCTGGTTTTGACTTCGATAAGATGGACCCGTTCGATGTTGGTGTTATCTGGGGCACGGGTCAGGGAGGAATGGAAACCTTTGAAGAACAGGTTAATGAATACGCGTTGGGTAATGGCCAGCCCCGGTTCAGTCCGTTTTTTATTCCCAAGCTACTGGCCAACATGGCGTCGGGCATGATCTCGATTCGCAATGGGTACATGGGCATCAATTACACGACGGTTTCAGCCTGCGCAACGTCGAACACGGCCATTATGGATGCCTTCAATTACATCCGGGTTGGCAAAGCGAAAATCATTATCAGTGGTGGTAGTGAGGCTCCGCTGACGCCCGCTTCGTTCGGTGGGTTCAGTGCCTTGAAGGCGATGTCGGCGCGGAACAGCGATCCTGCGGCTGCCTCGCGCCCGTTCGACGTAGACCGCGACGGCTTCGTGATGGCCGAAGGGGCCGGTGCGCTGGTACTTGAAGAGTATGATCATGCCGTTCAGCGGGGCGCGCATATCTACGGTGAGATCACGGGTGCATCGATGACTGCCGATGCCTACCACATGACCGCTACCCATCCCGAAGGTATTGGGGCAGCCAAAGCGATGCAACTGGCGCTGACGGAAGCGAACATCACGATGGCGGATGTCGATTACCTGAACGCTCATGCCACATCAACGTCGGTCGGTGACTTGTCGGAGATCAAAGCGGTGCTGAGCCTGACCGGAACCGAAAAGACGAAACTTAAAATCAGTGCGACCAAGTCGATAACGGGCCATTTGCTGGGAGCCGCCGGAGCCATCGAAGCGATCATCTGTCTGTTGTCGATGCGTGACAGCGTTATTCCACCCACAATAAACACGACGGTGCTGGACCCGGCCATTCCGGATAATCTGACCATCGTGACCAAAGAAGCACTACCTGCCAACGTGGCTATTGCCATGAGCAACACGTTTGGCTTCGGGGGACATAACAGTATCGTTGTTTTCAGGAAAGTGTAACGTTCAGGACACGAAAATCAAAGGCGCAGAGAACACGGCGAATTGATCGTTACGCCCTCTGCGCCTTTTTTGTGACTCACAGGATCAGTGATCCCAGCGCAGATCAGCCGTTCGGAACGTGATCTCGCGCGAGCCCTGCCCATCGAACCCTACGTCGATGATCGTTTGTCGGGCGGCTTTCAGCTGACTGATCAGTTTTTGCTCTGCATCGAAGAAGATGATGTTCCCTCTGCCGTTCTCAGCCGCCGAAAAAGCGTAAGAACCAGCGGGCTTGTTGTCGAAGCGGATGCGCGCATTTCCGCCCTGAAAACTTCGGTTGAATTGACCCTTCGATACTTCCAGATATACGTTCGTACCACTGCTGCGTTTTCGAATGGTCAAGGTCGCCGATGATCCACCTCCGTACGGAAAAGGAAATTCGAGCCGATTGGACGACGTAATTAAGGCCTTATAGACGGGCTGACCGACGTTATCGTTCGTTCGTTGGTAGATCCATTTCTGGGCACCAACAGCGAGAGTGGTCGTTGCCTGAGCCTGACTCACCGAAGCGTTAGCAGCGCGTACATCGCTGGCATTGATCGGTACCTGGGTCGTGTCGTTGACAACGGAATGGGTTGATTTTTCTTTCGTCGAGCAATTGACAAGCGTCAGCAGACTGACTACATAAATGAGTTGTTTCATACCTACCTGACGTAGTTGCTTCATCTTAAGTGAGCCTAACAACGATGTTAGTCCGGATATCTTCACGTCTATAAAAGTACCAAACGCAGCCCAAGTTGCGTGTTCAGTGCCAGTGGTTCAAGCTACTTTTTTTGTAAAACTGACCTATTTAGACACACTGCCTAGTTATTGATAGAACGTGCTGTCCATAGGTGTACATCAATTGGCCATGCCTCGTTCAATCTGCCCATTCGCAACGAAGCTTTGACAGGCGTTGAAAGTACTCCTCAACGCTTTTTAGTCTGGCTGCTTTGTTACTGGTCTGCTATCCTGGTTAGGGCTATTTGCCGCTGCCTCTAAAGTACCTATGAAGTGAATGAGATTGAATTTTGGGTTGAACACGGATAATAGGCAAAAGTGTAGAGTAAGGTGATGATTTTTAGATAATTATACTTTATTGCCGTTGTGCCTTTGTGGGAATAGATCTGTTCGCACAGCTAGTCAAGCGGAACGGCTCAAATACCACGCTTTGCTTCTCAGAACCTGTCCCTGCCTCTTTGGGAAACGCCGTGGCCGGTTTTGGTCGGTATTCCTTATCGCACTCCGAGTGGTAAGCACCCGACGAACGACGATTTTACCGAGGGCGGTCACTGTTGAGTAAGTAAGAGCATAGGATAATTTCCTTTTGCGTATGTCCTAAACACATACTCAATGAAACGTAAGCTCCCGATCGTGAGTCTGATTGCGTTCTCCATGCTGGTCGTTACCTGTCGGGTCGCCCAGAAAACAGCAACGACGGCTGATCAAGCAATCGCTCAGCAAGCCGCCCCGCCCGATACGGTCCCTGCTTTTACGTCAAATCCGTCGCCGGAGCAGCTGACACCCGAGCAAAGTTTACGTTCGTTCCGGGTGCCCAAAGGCTACCACATGGAACTGGTGGCCAGTGATCCTATGATCAAGGAGCCCGTCGCGATTGCCTGGGATGGCAATGCCCGAATGTATGTGGCCGAGATGGATACGTACATGCAGGACGTTGACGGGTCCAATGAACACGATCCGGTTAGTCGCATCATGCTGTTGGAAGACACCGACAACGACGGCAAAATGGACAAGAGTTCGGTCTTCATCGATAAGCTGCTCCTGCCCCGGATGATCTTGTGTGTCAATCACGAATTGCTGGTCAACGAAACCGATACGTACGATATCTGGAGTTACAAAGACACGAACGGCGATGGTGTCGCCGATGCCAAGCGGATCGTTTACCAGGTTGGTAAAAAAGCACCCGGCAATCTGGAGCACCAGCGGAGCGGTCTGGACTGGAATCTGGATAACTGGATTTACGTTACGGTCGATCCGGTGCGGTTTCGGTATACCAACGGAATGCTGAAAGTCGATTCGCTGACCAGCGGCTCGAACGGGCAGTGGGGATTGACGCATGATAATTATGGCCGTCTGTTCTTCTCCCGGGCGGGTGGTGAAATCCCGGCGTCGGGCTTTCAGATCAATCCCGTTTATGGGGGGCTCGAATTTCCGGATCAATACAGTGAGGAGTTTACGGCGGTCTGGCCCATTATCGCGACGCCTGATATTCAGGGTGGCTTACGGCGGCTGCGGCTCCCCGACAGTACACTTAACCACTTCACGGCCAGTAACGGACAATCTATTTTCAGAGGTGATAAGCTCCCTGCCGATCTTGTTGGCGATTATCTCGTTGGCGAGCCCGTAGCCCGGATCATCCGTCGCGCCAAAGTGATCAACACCAATGGAAAGCTGACACTGGAGAATGCCTATAAACAACAGGAGTTCATCGCGTCGACAGATATGAACTTCCGGCCCGTCAATACCTACACCGGGCCCGATGGTTGCCTGTACATTGTCGATATGAACCGGGGTATCATTCAGGAGTCGCAGTGGACGCCAAAAGGGAGTTACCTGCGTCCGCAGATTCAGCGGCTGGGACTGGACAAGAACGTACAGCACGGCCGCATTTACCGACTGGTACACGATGGCATGAAACCGGGTCCGCAACCGCATATGCTCGATGAACCCAGCAATAAACTAGTGACGTACCTCGATCATCCGAATGGTTGGTGGCGCGATAACGCTCAAAAACAACTCGTCATCCTGGGCGACAAATCGGTCGTTCCGGCACTGAAACAGCTGGCAATGGGGCAGCCGGGAGCATCGAACAAAAAGCCATCGGCCCTGGGACGGCTCCATGCCTTGTGGACGCTGGAAGGGCTGGATGCCATTGATAAGGACATGCTCTTTTCAATGATGACGGACGAGAATCCGCAACTCCGACGGGCGGCTGTCTGGATTAGTGAACGCTACCTAAAGCAGGGCGACGAGCAGGTACTTGGCAAGCTGAGCGACCTGAAAAACGACCCCGATTTTGACGTTCGTACGCAGCTCTTACTGTCAACGCACGATAGCAAATTGGCAGCGGGTAGAACGCTCAACGGCGAAATCATGGCACAGAACGCTACCAACGACATGCTGGTTGGCGTCCGAAAAAGTCAGCTCAAAAATGATGCGGTTAAAACGTACGGACTTCGTCTGGGCCGTCTGGACGATGCGGATCGGAAGCTGGTTATGGGTGGAGCGTCCACGTTCAAGACGCTCTGCGCAACCTGTCATGGTCCCGATGGGAAAGGACTGGCGGTTGGTGGCAGCAGTATGGTCGCTCCGCCTTTGTTCGGCTCAAAACGGATCGTTGGTGACAAAGATGTGCTGATCAAAATTCTGCTGCACGGTCTGCATGGTCCGGTCGATGAGAAAAACTACCCGGATGTGATGCCGTCGATGGCCGCCAACGACGACGAATGGATTGCTTCCGTACTGAGCTATATCCGTTATGAGTTTGGATATACCGGTAATTTTCCCCCCAGTCCGCCATCCACTACGCCACGACCTGCCAATGGAGACGTTCCACCCGAAGTCCTGAAACGACGTAATTTTAAGCCGTTCGTGCAAGCCGATGAGGTGAAGAAGATACGGCAGGAAACCGCAGGCCGGACGCAGGCCTGGACACTGGCCGATCTGGAAAAACCAGGTCAGTAACCGGTTTATCTTCTGCAAACGATTTTACGATCGATCAACCATGCAAATCCGACAGCTTATTGCGGTTGCCAGTATTTTCGTAACCCTAAGTGCGACGGCCCAACCCAATCCGGAGCGACCCGATTTGTGCCAGGGTGCGTATTTTACCGAGGCACAGGGTGCTGAGGCCCTGCGCACGTTTGCCGGCACCTACCAGGATCGTGCAACGTGGGAGACGCGTGCTTCGCTGATCCGACGGGGAATCCGCGAGGGGATGGGCTTGCCGGACAAGCCGCAGTTTGCACCGCTCAAACCCATTTACCACAGCCTGAAAAAACTGAATGGCTACACTGTTGAAAATGTAGCGTTCGAGAGCTTACCGGGCTTTTGGGTAACGGGCAATCTGTATCGGCCACTAAATCCGGTCGGAAAATCGCCGGGAATTATCTGTCCGCATGGGCATACCCCTAAGCTGGACGCGCGCTTTGTCGAACAATCGCAGCAACGGTGTGCCACAATGGCCCGCATGGGAGCGGTCGTGTTCATCTACGACATGGTGGGCTACGGCGATTCGAAGCAAAGCGCGCATAAACTACCGCAGGCGCTGAAACTGCAAACCCTGAACGGCATCCGGGCGCTGGATTTTCTGCTTAGTTTACCCGATGTTGATGCAAAACGGATTGGGATGTCGGGCGAATCGGGTGGGGGAACGCAGACGTTTTTGCTTACAGCGCTCGATCAGCGGATAGCGGTATCAATTCCCGTTGTGATGGTGTCCGCTCACTTTTTTGGCGGGTGCGTCTGCGAAAGCGGTATGCCGATCCACAAACGGCCTACGCACCAGACGAGTAATGTTGAAATAGCCGCCCTGGCTGCACCCCGACCGATGTTGCTCGTTTCTGATGGAAAGGATTGGACAAAAAACACGCCTGACGTGGAGTTTCCCTACATCCGGAAAATTTACGACTATTACGGAGCCACAGACCGGCTCGAAAACGTGCACCTGCCCAACGAAGGTCACGACTACGGGCCCAGCAAACGCGAAGCCGCCTACCGATTTCTGGCCAAGCACCTCAAACTGGATTTGAACCGAGTTCTGAAAAATGGGCAGATTGACGAGACCCCGACTACGCTGCTTGAGCCTGCCGCTTTACAGGTCTTTTCCGTCGATCACCCACGACCGGCCAGTGCCGTGGTGGGCGACGATGCGGTGACGAAGTTGTTGAGGTGAGCAGCCCAGTATTATCCTTCTGTTACCGTTTGCTCTTATCCGACATTGCGGAATATCGGCTGGTATGGGTAATTATCTTTATAATCCACAGAATTTGTAGAAAAAGATAAACACAATATTTTATGATAAAACTATAACGAGCAGAGTATCAGCGGTTGGCATGATATTGGTCGAAAAGGAGGCAAAGCAAACTAGTTAAACGCAAAACCACAGCAATCATGGCAACGTTTGGAGAAAGCATCGCGAATTTTTTTGGTGGTAATGATCTGGAGACGAAGGAAGGACTTCACGGTTTGTTCACCACTGAGCTAAAAAATATATATTACGCTGAAAAACAGGCCGTAGACGCCTTGGGTGAGCAGGCTGATGCCGCCACAACGGATGAAGTTCGGAACGCATTTTTGCAACACCAGAACGAAACCCGGAATCAGGTATCACGTTTGGAACAGGTGTTCGGTAGTATAGGCATCGACGTAGAAGAAGGCTCCTGTGATGCAATCGACGGCTTGGTTGACGACGCGCAACGCGTTGTTTCGAACACAGGATCGGGCTCGTTGACCCGTGATGCCGGGCTGATCATTGCCAGTCAGAAAATAGAGCATCACGAGATCGCTTCGTACGGTTCGGCGGTCACATTAGCAAAAGTACTTGGCTACACGGAAGCCGCCCGACTTCTTCAGCAGACGCTGGATGAGGAGAAGAACACCGATAAGAAACTCACGACTCTCGCGGAGTCATTTATCAACAGCCGTGCCGCTTCGGAGTCGGATCATGACAGTGATAATGGCTTGGACCGTAATGATGAGTATACCGATGGCGTAAGTCGTGGCAGTGTAGTTAACTCCGATGGCACCCGCTATTCCGATAACAGTGCTGCCGGTACTTCGTCTACCCTGGGCTATGGCCGTACCGACACGTCAGGAAGTACTTTCAGTTTATAGGTCTGTGTACGGAAACGAGTCACAGTAAAAAGCGGTACGCCCAAATTGAGCGTACCGCTTTTTACTGTGACTCGTTTATTGACGAAGCCGACTAATTGGAATAATCGGTTTCTTCCGGACTGTCTTCCGTACCGTCATTGTTGCCAAGGGTATCCCCGTTTCCGTAATTCGAATTGTCAGGCTCCATATTGGGACTGCCCGAAACAGCCCCAGTGCCGTCATTGCCGGTTGCAGCTTCCTCTTCGTCGGTGGGCGTAGTAGGGGCTGAATGAGCATCACCCGATAAATCGGTCGGGTCATACTCGTTATTCAGCATTGTTCCCTGATCGGGCGTTTGGATCGGGCCACCGGTGTCGGGCCGGAACGTTTGTCCCTGCTCGTTCAGCATCGCATCCTGATTCGTGTTTTCCATGTGGTTTTGTCTGAAAAAAGTTTGTCGCATCCGGTTCACTGAACCAGCGTTTGGCTTACCGGATGCTGGTTCCTGTTAACCCCTCGTGAATACTTCCCAGAGCCGGTTGTTCAATTTGCCTGCGTACGTTTTGATGTCCGTGTTCGAGGTGTGTATGGTAAAAACAGCAAACTGATTGGCTGATGAGGGCAACGGCTCAATGCGAATGGTCCGACCCGTTGTCCAGCGGCCTGCCAGGCGACGGACAGACCCCGACAGCCGGATACCCGCATCGATCAACTCTACTTCACACGTTTCGGGGTACTGAGCAACGGCCAGCTCCTTTGAAAAACGCTGTAATTGGTTCGCATCAAACCACGATAGCGTTGGTATGTGCAGATGATTCGTGCTTCGTTCGTTGCGCAGCAGAAGACTCAGGGACAAGCGCGATTTTCCCGATGCCGGGCCGGTTGTTACCTGCAAATCGAGTACTTCAAGCGGAGCAATATCAGATGCAGTAGAGAACTCAATGTTCATAGAGGGCGATGATGAATAATGTGTGATAGTAACCAGACAAAGGTAGGGGTTGTTTGGTCTTGTCTACACATAGATCATCTTCTTGGTCATGCCACCGTCTACGATGAAGTTCTGTCCGGTGATAAAATTATTTTCCGGCGCGATCAGGAACAGAACCATGCGGGCAATGTCGTCGGCGTGACCGACGCGACCGGCTGGATGCTGTTCATGATCTTCAGGCCGAAGTTCGTCGGGCTTTGCTTTGGCTTTTTTCTTCAGCGCCGAAACGTCAATCCAGCCCGGACTGATGGCGTTCACCCGAACGTCCGGCCCGAGGCTAACCGCCAGCGAGTGAGTCAGGGCCAATAATCCACCTTTACTGGCGGAATAGGGGAAGGTGTCGGGCTCAGATTGGAACGCCCGCGTCGAACACATATTAATGATCGTTCCTTTCTGCAAAGCGAGGTACGGAGCGATGTGTTTCGCGCACAGGAACGCCCCGGTCAGGTTGGTGCCGATGACCCGGTTCCATTCATCAAGCGTTAACTTATCGAGTGGTTTTTCGATCATGATGGCGGCATTATTGATCAGCGCATCGATCTGGCCAAAGTGAGAAATGGTTTGCTCGGCGGCCTTGCGAACGTTCACTTCACTTGATACATCACAGGAGACGAACAAAATTTGGGCATAAGATGCTTTGAAGGCTTCGCGGAGTTCGGCCAGCGCGTCGGTGTCGGCTTCCCAGATGGCAACCCGATAGCCGTGTGTCAGTAAATATTGCGTAATAACCCGGCCAATGCCCTGGCCCCCGCCCGTAATGATCGCTGTTTTCATAGATGTTAGATAAACCCTAGAAACGCTCAAACTACGCGGTTTGGTAACACAATCGGACAACGCGGGGTTAACTAAGCCGTATCCTTATCGAACGGGATTCGGTTATTTACATGCTTCAAATCGCTTTTTCGCCGGTTTATCGGCTCCGATTGCCTGAGGGACACCGCTTTCCGATGCTTAAGTATGAATTGATTCATGAGCAACTGCTCTACGAAGGCACCTGTACCGATGACAATTTTTTTGCACCGTCACCCGTTGACGACCGCTGGGTGCTGGGCGTACATACCGCCGATTACGTAAACGCGTTGAAAACCCTCACGGTGGCCCCGGCCATGGTGCGCCGGATTGGGTTTCCGCTGACGCCCGAACTTGTCGAACGGGAGTGGATCATTACGCAGGGCACGATCGACTGCACCCGGATTGCTTACCGCGATGGGGTTGCCATGAACGTTGCGGGTGGTACGCACCATGCCTTTCCGGACCGGGGCGAAGGGTTCTGTATGCTCAATGACGTTGGCGTGGCAGCCCACTATTTACTCGAAACCGGACAGTCGAAAAAGATTCTGGTCATCGATCTGGACGTGCATCAGGGAAATGGTACCGCCGTACTGTTTCAGCAGGAGCCGCGCGTGTTCACGTTCAGTATGCACGGGAAAGACAATTACCCGCTCAAAAAGGAACAATCCGATCTGGATATTGAACTGCCAACGGGTATGGCTGATGAGGCCTATCTGAACAAACTCTACGAAACACTACCCGGCCTGATCCGACGCGAACAGCCTGATTTCCTATTCTACGTATCGGGCGTGGATATTCTGGAGTCGGATCGTCTGGGCAAGCTGGGTGTAAGTCGGGAGGGGTGCAAGACGCGTGATACCTTCGTATTTGACCAGGCTATTCACTTCGGTTTGCCGATCACGGTTTCGATGGGTGGCGGGTATTCGCCCCGCCTGACCGATATCGTAGAAGCGCACTGCAACACCTTTCGGGTAGCTTCCGATCGATTTTTCTGACCGCAAAACAAAAACGGTCGTCCCGTATGAACGAGACGACCGATAAGAAGGAGGGCGATTCCGTATAGTATGGATAGAAAGTAAACAAAACTACGCTCCGCTCGTGACGTGGGCAATACCCGAATCCGGGTATATTTATCCGTTTAGCCGACTATAGGTTCATTTCTATTGCAAATCGTACAAGTTCCGCAACCGTACTGATACCGAGTTTGGCGTGAATGTTCTTACGATGCGTATCGACGGTATGCTGACTAAGGTTTATTTTTTCGGCTATCTGCGGACTACTCAGCCCCATTTTGATATGACGGATGATTTCGACCTCGCGGGGCGACAGCTTGTACTTCTTCAGAAAGACATCGTCGGCGTGATTACTGAACTGCTTCTCGTCGGCTAGTTTAGGATCAAAATAAGGCGTTCGCCGGGCTACTGACCGGATCGCCGTCAGCAGTTCGTCTTTGCTGGATGTTTTCAACATATAACCCGACGCGCCTGCTCTGCGAAACTCTTCGATATGACGATTTTCACCGTACATGCTCACGATCAGGATACGTTGCGGTCCGAGGGTAGCGGTCAGTTGGCGGGTGAGTTCGAGGCCGTCTATGTCGGGCATATTGAAGTCGATAATCAACAGGTCCGGCTGGAGTAGACGCACCTGCTCAATGGCTTCACGGCTGTGGTATAACTGGCCTACGATATGCAGGTCGGGTACATCGGTAAGCATTAGCCTCAAGCCATCATTGAACAGACGGTGGTCGTCAATGATTAAAAGACTAATAGGATGTTGAGCCGACTGTATCATAGGGAACGTCGAGCATGACGGTATAACTCTGGTCGTTACTATCCGTCGTTAGTTGCGCATGCAGGTATTCAGCCCGATAAGTTATATTTTTTTGCCCGATTCCCGTCGTTGTTCGGTCAGAAAAAGCAAAGTTATCCTGTTTTGCATCCAGTGGCGTTTCAATAAGTATGCTTAACTGGTGTGGAAGATACCCCAACTGAACAATGGCAAGTCCCTGTCCACCATGCTTAAGCGCATTTTGGACCAGCTCGGCAATGATGCGGTACGTGACCAGTTCCCGCTCCGGCTCTAACCGACGAACATCGCCAAAAAGAATAAATTCAAAGTCGGTTTTTGACGAGCGGTTGGCCCGGTCTACCAGCTGCGAGACAACATCCGACAAGGCATACTTCTCGAACTCGATGGGCATCAGATTGTGCGTGATGGTCCGAAGATCCTGGCTGGCTTTATCCAGAAGCTCGTAGGCACGCGTCACTTCGGGCACTTCAGCGGTGACGTCTATACGTTCTTTGGCTAGCCCAAGTATACCTTTTATGGCGGCCAGCGTGTTGCCTACATCGTCATGCAGATCACGCGCAATACGCCGACGTTCGTCTTCCTGCGTAGCCAGTGAATTCTGGAGCAGCCGCCGTTGGCTGGCAAGTTTCCGACGGTTATAATTGATGACCAGAAATGTAATAAGTGACGCAACGAGCAGAAAACTAAGCAGCCAGAACCACCAGCGTTGCCAAAACGGCGGCTGAATAGAAATGTGCAGCTCGGTTACGGGCGTAACCTGACCACGGGCATCGATCGCCTTCGCCCGAAAAACATACTCACCGGGAGACAGGTCAGCATAGCGAACCTGATTGGCATTCGTGAGGGGCACCCATCCTTTATCGACGGTAGATAAACTATAGAGAAATTGATTTTTTCCATTGCTGAAATAATCTAAGGCCGCCAGACTGATCGAAAAGGTGTTCTGCCGGTGATTGAGGTTGACAATGCCCGTCTCGCCAACAAATCCGTCGGCCTGGTAAGGCTGGTCGTTGACCAGAAAGTTTATAATCCGCACCGGTACATTGGCCTTATACTTATCCAGCTGATCGGGAAGAAACCGATCGAGACCATGTACACCACCAAAATAGAAAACACTATCGGAGCTGATCAGGGCTGCGTGACTATTATACTCACGTCCTTTTGTCGACACAACGGGGCTGGCACTTCCCTTATCCGGAAAGAATTTGGCGAGTCCGTCGTTTGTGCTTACCCAGAAAAGTCCTTTCCGGTCCGGTAACAAACCGTAGACAACATCGTCGGGCAGACCATCCCGAATCGTATACGTACGGATCGTCTTTCTGGTGGCAGGGTCGAACTGAACCAGTCCCCGGTCGGTGCAAAGCCATAAACAATGCCGCGATGGATCGGCGTAAAAATCCATAATGTTATGGCCGGCCAGCGTCACGTACTGTTGTACCAGCTTATTTTTTTGATACTTGTAGACGATCAGGTCCTGATCCCGCCGGCCCGTATACAGCAAATTGGTTGCCGGGTCGAAATAAGAGGCCCCAAAATAAGTACCCTCACGATCAATGCGGTCAATCGGCTTCAGATCAGGACTTAACAGGAATAGGCCACCAAACGTAGTGACCACGAAATTGCCGTCGGGTAATTCGAGGATGCCTCTGGCAAAGCGGCAATCAGGATCGGTACAGAGCGCATTGGGAATCTGGGTGAATCGATCCTGTTTTTTATCGTATTGAAGCAGCCCCTGTAAATTGGCAACGAGCAGTCGGCCGTTGCGCGTACGAATAATTTCCCGAACATTTCCCTCCGTGGTAACGCCCTGCTGGGCCGTATAAGCCTTCATCGCGCCGGTGGCCGGGTCATAATGGCGAATGCCACCATCCGTAGTGCCTATCCAGATGCTCCCCTGTGGATCTTCGTACAAACCCCGAATCGGATGATTGTTGAGGTCCGTCATGTCAGTGGGATCATCCGGTAAGGTTGAGATGGTAGAGGCATTGGGGTAAATCAGGTCGATGCCAAACGGGTCGCTGTTGACCCAGACAAGGCCCAGATCGTCAACGTACACTTCGGCTACCTGATTGGTTAATAGTGAACTGCTTTTAGCCGCTCCTGGCGTTATTTCACGAAGCAGCGTCATCTTATCCGGGTCATATAACCACACGCCCGATCCTTCGACGCCGATCCACCAGCGCCCCTGCGCATCGTCATCCATACTCACAAAACGAAACACAGACGTGCCCGACCGCAATGGGTGGTGGCGAATCAATCGGCTCAAACTGGCATCGAACTCGAAAATGCCCTGTGGACCAGTCAGGCAGTAATTGCCGTAGTGTGACCCCCGGACGTGGCATCGGTGAATGGACTGAAACAGGTATTCCGGCTGAAAGCGCCCGGAAGAACGATTGGTAACGGACTGATCGGTAGACTGACCGGTCAGAAATGTGCTTATCTGGTGGGTTTTGTAATTATAACGGGCAAACCCCATTGGCAGCAGGTATAGGAGACTCTGCTGATCAGGCAGGTGTTCAATCCAATCGGTCGTAACGCTGAATTTTGGTTTTATGGACGGGTTAATGCACGTTTTACGACCGGTGCGGTAATTCAGGCGCATAATCCCCTCCCGATTGCTGGCATACCAAACGGTTGAGTCATCGGCAAAAAAAGGTTCCTGGAGGGCTGGCTGACGGCGACCCTGGCGATCGGTGGCGTAGATGCGCCGGAACGAATTGGTTCGTCGAACGTACTGATTCAGGCATTCTTCTGTTCCTACCCAGAGGTCGCCGGAAGGTGCTTCGACGATGCCGCGTACTTCGCCTTTGCCGATCGTTGTCGAATCGCGGTCATTGAACTGGTACTTGGTGAATCGTGCGCCGTCGAATCGGTTCAGACCATTCTGACTGCTTGCCCAGACGAATCCGCGCGAACCTTTCCGGATATAAAAACACGATCCTTGTGATAAACCGTCAGCCGTTGTCAGGTGACGAATGGCGAACGGCTGCTGCGCCAGTCCGGATTGCGTTACAACGAGAAAGAGGATGAATAGCCAGCGCATAACAGACAAACAAAGGAACGATAAAGCTAAGCGGGAATGAGGAGTTTATGAATACCCGGAACCCGGTATTATTGCCAACGCGCGACTTTTGTATCGGGATGACGTTTGCCGCGTCCGGACGGAAGTTATGTATTCGGAATTGATTCGGTCGTATCTTGCTGGCACGAACGGGACACGGTATCGTTATACTTATTTTTCGCAAACCGTTCGTGCGTGATCACCAATGATTATTTGCCGGAGCGTATGATAACGTTCGATTTGAACCACTATGAAACAAAATATCGTTAAAACCCGGCTGAAAAATGGCCAGCCCGTACTGGGGGTTCTGTCGAATAGTCCCGATCCGACCGTCGCTGAACTCTGTGGCTTTTCGGGGCTAGACTTCTATATGATCGATGGCGAGCATAGTCCGGTTACGACGGCGCAGGTGCTGGATATCGTGCGTGCCTGTGAGTTGAGCGGGATTACCCCATTGGCCCGTGTCCGCAGCAATGACCCCAAGCTGATTCTCCAATATCTGGATTCAGGCGTGATGGGTATTATGATGCCGGGAGTCAATACCGCTGCCGAAGCCGAAGCGCTGGTGCAAGCCACAAAATACCCGCCATTGGGTAGACGAGGGTTTGCCCCGACGCGCTCGTCGGACTATTTGCTGGGTGCCATGAACCAGGGCGAATACGTGGCATTTGCCAACGAACATACGCTGATTTTACCACAGATTGAAGACCGGGAGGCCATCGATAACCTGGATGAACTACTCGCCGTTGAGGGTGTCGATGGGTTTGTGATTGGGCCACGTGATCTGGCTATGTCGATGGGCTATTACGATGGCCCTGGTCATGATGAAGTAAAGCGGACCATTGCTGGCATTGTGGAGAAAATCCGGAAGGCCGGATTGATTGCGGGGACTACCGCTGCTACCGGCGATCAGGCAAAAGCCTTGATCGATCGAGGTGTATTATTGTGCCTGAATTCCTTCGCGGGGCTTCTGAAGTCAGCCGCTGGTGATTTCATGAAAGGACGTTGAACCAAGAGAAAGATGGATGTAAGCCCGAAAATGGCGTCTTTCGAATCGGATTTATTGATCGAATTGAAGGAAAATTGTAGTTATTTGACGAAATAAAATAGTATTAAACCTTTCGGATAACAGGCAGTTAATCAAGCAGCATCAAGAAAAATGGAACACGGTAATGAATGGATCTGACGAGAAGGCTCAAGTTTTTAACCTGCCTCCGGTCTATAATCACGTCGACAAGCACGGTGTTTTTCCTGAAGTTGCCCACGATGAAACGGCGCGTTTTAATTTTCTGACAAGCTTGAACCGTCATCTTGACGCTGTTGTCAAGCCGGGTAACAAAATAGCGTTTGACAAGCGGATAAAGCCCCTGTTTCAATCTGCCAAAGGTCGTGATTTCGGTACTGTGAATGAGGTTAGAGCAGCAATGAACCAGGACCCGCATTATCAGATGTGGGGATCTCTGAAACGTTCTGCTCAGGAAATGGCCCAGCAGGCGGCTCGTTCGCTGGTGTTGCGTCAGATTGAAAGCCTTGCTGATAAGACCCGATACTATACTAGTCAGCGTCCCGAAACACTTCAGCTTGACCCGGCTCTAGAAATACCCAGTTATCTGCGCATGGTCGACCATGGTGGTTTGCCCGGTAGTTACTATACCGCTTATATTCCTGACGATGTCGCCAATGCTGCCGCCAGTGATGCAATCACGTTTGTGGCCACTGGCGGCAAGTCTGGACCCTATTCCGATGGAAAGGGAAAAGCCCTGGCCACATGGTTGACGGCCAACTATCCTGACTTTAAGCCGAAACGAATTCTTGATATAGGCTGTGGCGTTGGTCACAACACGCTGCCACTGGCGATCATGTATCCGGAGGCTACCGTGATCGGTCTCGATGTTAGTGCGCCAATGCTGCGCTACGGTCATGCCCGTTCGGTATCGCTGGGCGTGACGAATGTGCAGTTTATACAGGCTAACGGAGAAGAACTGCCTTTCGAGGACGATTCGTTTGATTGGGTTCAATCGACGATGGTGCTCCATGAAACGTCAATCAGTGCTATGCAGACGATCATTCAGGAACTCTATCGGGTACTGTCACCGAACGGTCTCATGCTTCATATCGAACAGGCACAATATACCCCCGGCACTTCACTCTTCGACGAGTTTACGCAGGACTGGGACACATTCAATAACAACCAGCCTTTTGAGGGAGTTATGCACAGGATGAACAAAGCAGACTGGATGAAATCGGCCGGTTTTCAGGAGCGTGATTTACTGCAATTTGGCATCCTGCCTGAGAATGATACAAACACGGATCGATTGCCGGTAAAACAAAACGTATTTGGAGCCTGGAAAAAATAAAATAATGATAGGCACAGTTTTTCTAGTCACTCAAAAAACAATAATCATAAAAAGAACTTATGATTAATGACATCCTGCTTTCGGGCAATAAAGCTAAAGGTCAGCGTCCCTACTTTTTTGATGACAGGGCAGTGGAGCGAGTGCTGAACATCACGATGGCAGTGGCTGGCGAACTGGCTGTTACACACGAGCGACTGGATACCCTGGAACGATTGTTGCTTACCAAAGGTGTGTTGGCTCAGGAAGAAATTGAACGCTTCGAGCCGACACCCGAACAGGCATACGTACGACAGCGCTGGCATGCAGATTACGTGGCGCGTATCCTTCGGATGGTGCAGCAGGAGCTGGAAGCTATCCAACAACCGATTGAAAATGATCGTAATATGGAAGAAATCCTAGAAGAATTGGGAAGAAGCTAGGAAAGTTAGTGTTATATGAAACCTTTTGTTGGGGAATTACCAGTTAATACCTATAATTGGCCGGTCAAATACAATAGACTGTTATTCAAAAATAACATCTACATTTAGCCGATACACATAGTTGAGTAAGCCTGTAAAATAGGAAAAATCAGCTATCACTTTTGAGCGGACCATCCCACACCAATTTGTAGCAGTGTTCCAACGGACAAGGCTTCTTAGGAATCATAAAGCAATAGACTGACTGAAAGACGCTTGAGCAAATATTGCTTACTCGAAAGAAAGTGTCACAAGGAAAAGATAGTGATTTAAAGTGAATTCGGCGGTCTTTGTGATAAAGTTATGATAGTTTTGTGTGGCAAACGAAGTCTTTATTCGTCTCAGAACCACTTACAGAATATTGTAGCCTAGGCACTTGGCCAAAGAAGTAGTAAACCTGCTAGAAAAGCAGTCAGACCGTTCCATAAGTTTCTTTAATGGCTTTTGGGAGAATTAAAGTTTAGTTTGAAACATTGCGTCAAAATTAATTACGTACCTATGCGAACATTTATCCAACGACACCCCCTGCGGATGCTGGCTGGACTCGTGTTGCTGAGTTTTGCTGCCCCTTTTGGCACACAGGCCCAACAGGCTGACACTGTCCGGACTACCTCCGGGACAACAACGAATCAATCTTATCCGCGAGAGAATATCTATCGCCTGGGCAAAGGAGTTTTTACTGACACGTTACGTCGGGACGAATTCAAGGCTCAGGCTAGCGATGTTGCTGAGCTGGACGATTGCGATACCACATTCCAAACCTTTGTTCTAGTACGCCGACTCTCGCCCTGGCGTGTCGGCTTGTATGCTGGACCAAACTTCGCCTATTGCGGTACGTGGGAAAATACGTTTGGTCCTACCAAACGCGATAACACGCTGTATAACGGAGCTGGTTTCAACATTACAGCCAACATCGATTACTTCTTTACGCCGGCTACCCGTCGGTTCCGTATCGGTGTGGGAACTGCTTTTGGCTACCAGAACTATGTTACACGCGGCATCTATCGCGATTATCTCTATGGGCTGGCAGCAGCACAGGGTATCAATCGTGATCAGGTTACGATTCGCCAGCGTGCTTCTGAGGATATGTTCCTAACGGTTGGACCCGTTGTGACATTCACGATAGCCCGGAGCCGCAAGAATCCAGATGCAACGACGTTTATCGAAGCGGGTGCCCGTGGTGGTTTATTCCGTACCGAAGCGGCTACGATCTCTGCGTTCATTCCATCGCAGGGTGGGGTTATTCAAAGCGGACCACTTGTAGAAGGTGGTAGACTGATTCGCTCTGTTAACCCTAGTTCTAATCTGTACCACTTAGGTGCGATCGGAAATCTGGCCATCTTCTTCCCGATTGGACGGAACAATTGGAACATCGGTATTCAGGGACAGGGTTTCATCACCAAGCTGAACTACCTGATCGTAAACGGTCAGCAGGATGTATTGTATGAGTTCAAGCGTACCCACGGTGGGTTCAGTGCTGGTCTGGCAGTTCGTAAAGGATTTGTTCAGAAAAAGCTGATCCCAAAAACACCAACGGTTTGTCCAACTTGCGATTCTATTCCAGAACTACGCGTACAGTTCAACGGCAACTCGCTCAAAGGTGTATCGCTGGCCTATGTTGATAGCACGAACGCTCAGCAACTGCCTCCAGTTAATACTTCAGCAACCGCTCCTGTTATCAGCTGGCGTAGTACGACACCGAACCCAAAGAACGAAACCTTTACGGCTCGTTTGTACTATCGTCCGGATTCGGTAGTTGCTGGTGCATCGGATCAGGTGATCGCTCAGTTAGAGAACACGACCGACACAACGCTGACGTTCCCGACCACTTACTTCTCGAATGGTCAGGCAAACCCAGGGTTCTACTACGTAACGGTTCACAATCGTCAAACGGCTAAGTGTGGTTCCTGCATGAGTGAGGTAGCAACAACAAGCTTCTCAGTTATTCGTCCGAAAAACACTATTGCTGAGTGCGAATACCGTCACAAACTGGAGCGTCTGGAAGTATACTACCGTACGCCGTACACACGTGAAGTGGCTAATGTTTGCTACTGTAACGGAACGATCACATCAGTTGGTGACACCGTTACCCGCTTACGCTACCGTGGTCTGAACCGTCGTCTAGCAGGCAGCGCAATCGAGTTCGATACGAACACCGTTATCTTGAACCTGCGTGATCTGCCAGGTGGTCTGGCTCAGCAGCTACAGGCTGAAAAAGCTAAAATTGAAAGCGGTAACGCAATTCGCTACAAGGGTCGCCGGGTACGTCCACAGGTTCAGTACTTCCGCGCCGTATTCACTGTCACGAAACTGCCTTGCAACGGTCAGCCTGAGCAACCAGTGGGTAGCTTCAACACGACGATTAGCGACAACAGCTACTCGATCACTGACTTGAAGCCACTGACGGATGAGCAGAAAGCGAAATTGCTTGCTCCTCCTGCACCCGTTAAGAAAAAAGCAACCCGTCGTCGGGCTGGTAACAGCGGACGTCGTTCAGATGCAATGTTCGGTGTAGAATAGTCAAAGCACTAAAACCAAAAAAGCCGGGAGCCAACGCTTCCGGCTTTTTTGGTTTAACAGTGAACTAAAATCAGTCACTAGATCGAAAGGACAGAAGAAGGTATTCATACGCTCGTTGATGGCAGCCTCACTATCCGAGTTCAGCTTGATCTGGCTTCTGTGTTTAGGAGGTAAGAACGAGCAGGTGTTGTTTGCATTTAATAGGCCTTATTTCCCGGATTCGGCGTATTAAATACAAATACCATTCGTTCTGCCAGAACTCTTAACGTACTAGTCACAAGGTCAGCAAACAAAAGACCCCGATAGAACATCAACGCGATCGCGAATTTGTTCTATCGGGGTCTTTTGTACAGATGAGATAATCCCCTTGTCGGTGGATTACTTACAGCAAACAAGCTAGCTTTTAACTACTGTAAACGAAGCAATCCCTTCGTACGATTTTACGCGTTCTGAACGGGGGCCTTTCGACTTAGCGAAAATGTACAATGTAGAGTTTCCCCGTTGCGAAACGGGAACGGATAGCTGATAAGTACTGCCTGACCGACGGATAGTGACAGGGAGATCAGTAGCCGTTGAGCCACCCTGCCGACCCATGGAACATAAGAACTCAACCTCGCTGTCATTTTGCAGCGATACAGTAAGAACGTCATTGGTACGAATTAATCCTGTTTTGGGAAAGTCCGGATCGAATCCCAGCCGAAAATAAGCATCGTACACCTTAGGGAACTGATCAAACTGTGTTTTACTAACAGTCGGATTTAACAGCTGCCAACGTGGATCAGTCGGAAAATGGTTAGCGGCAAAAGCAGCTGGTTCGGTTAGAAAGAAAAAATCGTTGGGGCGAAGTTCGCCATCGGGACCCGGTTTCGCCGTTGTTTGTGCCCAGGCAATATCGAGCAGATACCACTCGCCGTCGAGATTAACCGCGTTCCACTCGTGATCGACACGCTGAATAGGCTGGCCTGCCTCGCTGTCATTGGTTCGTGAGTACCCTTTTATGGTAACGACCGGAATGCCGGTGCGACCTAATAGGTGTTTGAACAGGAGCGAAAAACCCGTACACACGCCTTTACGGTCTCGTAAGACCCGATTGGCATACTCCACTTCTGATGAATATTTACGACCGCTGAACGTCGATTCATCGTAACGAACATGGGATGTAATCCAGGCGTATACCGAGCGCGCTTTTGCCAATTCCGTCTTCGCGGGTGATGTCAAATAATCACTCAGCGTGTTCAGATTCTTGGCTGCGGACTCGGGGGCGTTCTGTGCGTACCTGTCAATTGTGCTATAGTCAATAGCAACAAATTTTGATGGCCGCGGAATACCCGGTCCGGGTTGACTGGGAACTGTTAGAGCCGTGCTGAAAAATAAAAGGAAAAGGGCCATGCCGGTAGCAAACCGCCGTGACCGAATTGTGTAATTTTGCATACCTCGATTCTGTCTCACACGTTGATAACACAAATGCGAAGTTTTTTATTGCTGATCGTTTTCTATTGGTTTATGCTAATACCTGATGCACAATCGCAACCTGTTCCGTCTACTATTGCCGCCGTTAGCAGCACCATGTTTACCTACTCGTTTCGTCTGAGACCCGGTCAGGATCTGAAGAAGGAATTAGACGCGTTGGTGCAACGAGAGCGGATCGGTGCCGGGGCACTGTTGACCTGTGTTGGCAGCCTGACGGATGTAACGTTACGGTTGGCGAACCAGGAGGGGCCAACCGTCTGGAAGGGTCATTTCGAAATTGTATCGCTCGTGGGGACGCTTTCGTTGAACGGCAGCCACATCCATATGTCAGTTTCGGATTCGACGGGCCGAACACTTGGCGGACATTTGCTGGAAGGATGTAAAATCTACACGACCGCTGAACTGGTGATTGGGGTGATGGCTGATCTGGATTACGTCCGGGAAACGGACCCGGCCTTTGGTTACAAGGAACTGGTAGTGAAAAAACGCAGGAAAAAATAAGTACCCCTGTTAACGACAAAAGCCATCCCGCAAGATGGCTTTTGTTCTGTATGTACTTTGATTAGTTGCGCTTACTCATTTCGTCCCGAATCTTGGCGGCACGTTCGTATTCTTCGTTGCCTAAGGCTTCTTCAAGCATACGCTGTAGTTCTTCGGACGATGCGTTTTTCAGCTGATCACCAAACGAGCGGGCTGACGAGCGACTCGATGAACGAACTAGTTCTTCCTGTTCTTCCTCCTCATCGTTCGAACTGGCAGTAATACCGGCTTCGGATAAGATCGACTCGTTCGTATAAATAGGTACGTCGAACCGAATGCCGATTGCAATGGCATCGGACGGGCGAGCATCAATAACCGATTCACGAACACCGTCGAAGCAAACTATCTTTGCGAAGAAGATGCCTTCGCGCAAATCAGAAATTACGATCTCACGTACCGTAAATTTGAATTGCTCGGCAAACTGCTTGAACAAGTCGTGCGTCATCGGCCGGTTTGGCACAATCTTCTCGATTTCGATGGCAATAGCCTGCGCTTCAAACATGCCAATAATGATCGGTAACCGTCGGTTACCGTATTCTTCACCTAGTACCAAAGCAAACGAGCCCGATTGCGACTGGCTGGGTGAAAGTCCTAATATTTCCAGCTTAATCTTATCCACGGTGCGAATTTAGCAATTTTTAGGCGTCTGTCGTCTGTCAAAAGCCGTCAGTAATCGTAAGTTTTTAAGAAAACTATTCACCAGTGACTTTTGATCAGTCACGACGAACCACAAATGGCCCTAACCTACAACGCCTTCACCGCTTTTGTCAGGCGTGGCAGTACATCGAATACGTCGCCGACGATGCCATAATCCGCTGATTTGAAGAACGGTGCTTCGGGATCTTTATTGATAACAACGATTACCTTCGAGGAGTTTACGCCCGCCAGGTGTTGTATCGCGCCCGAAATACCACAAGCTATGTACAGATTTGGACTGATTTTCAGGCCAGTTTGTCCAACGTGTTCAGCGTGTGGGCGCCAATCCAGATCCGAAACGGGTTTTGAACAAGCTGTAGCCGCGTGCAGAGCCTGTGCCAACTCTTCCACGATGCCCCAATTTTCGGGTCCTTTAAGACCACGACCTGCCGATACAACCAGATCCGCTTCGGGAAGCAACACATCGCCCGACGCTTTTTCGGTACTTTTGACGGAAATAGCAAAATCAGCGTCGTTTAGCGATGGGCTGAATGAGTCAACCGGAGCTGTTGCTTCTGTTTCTTCGGGCGTGATCGTGTTCTTGCGGATTGCCAGAATTTTTATGTCAGCTTTCAGCTCATTAAAGGCGAACGCTTTGCCGGTGTAAATGCTGCTCTTCACCCGGAATCCGTTTGACAGATCAGGTAATTCGATAACATTCGCTGCCAGACCCGCCTTCAATTTTCCGGCCAGACGGGCCGTCATGGCATCGGCCAGTGACGATTTTGCCAGCACAATCACCGTCGAACTTTCCTGCTGAGCGGCTGCGGCTACAACGGTAGCATAGGCCATGCCATTGGGCTCGTTGAGCCTGGCATCGGCTGCGTGAAGTACTTTGGTAGCACCGAAGCGCCCAGCCGATGCCAATTCGCTATCGTCGGCAGCACCGATGATGATGGCGGTTGCCGATGTGCCGGTTTGCTCAGCAACTTTAGCACCATAAAATAGGGCTTCCTGAGACGATTTCTTGATTTTACCTTCGTCTAATTCAGCAAATATGAGGACAGACATGTTCGTAGGAGTTAGAAGCTGTACACAGTAACTAGCTGTCAGAACGTCGTTGCAATAGGAATACAAGCGACGTCACGACCAGGCGAGTCGAAACGTGTACCGCCTGATATTAGATGATTTTTGCTTCGGTACGCAGGAGTTGAATAAGCGTTTCGGCTTCGTCGGCCTTGATCATTTTGACCGCACCCCGTGGTGCCGGAAGTTCATAGCTGGCAACCGTAGTGAGTTTGTCGGTACCCGTTGGTTCAACCAATCTAAGGGGTTTTGTCCGTGCGGTCATAATGCCCCGCATGTTGGGGATCTTCCATTCGGCAATTGGCTCCTGACAACCCAAAACCAGCGGCAGTTTCGCTTCCAGCTGCTCCTTTCCACCCTCAATCTCACGGGTGATCTTCGCGGTATCGCCATCGATGTCCAGTTGCATAACGGGCGAAATAGACGGTATACCCAGCATTTCACCCACGATACCGTGTACCTGTCCACCATTGTAATCGATGGATTCACGGCCCATCAGAATCAGGTCATAGCTTGTTTCTTTGGCGATTGCCGCGATTTGTTCGGCTACGAAATAAGCGTCGGTTGGTTCGGCGTTCACCCGAATGGCATCGTCGGCACCGATGGCCAGACATTTCCGGATAACCGGCTCGGCATCCGCTTCGCCCACGTTGAGAACGGTTACCGACGCGCCCATTTTTTCTTTCAGTTCAACGGCCCGTGCCAGCGCATAGTCGTCATAGGGGCCGGTGATGAATGTCACCCCTGCCTTGTTCAATTTGGTGTTATTGTCCGTGAAGGCAATCTTGGTGGTGGTGTCGGGAACACTCGTCACGCACACTAAAATTTTCATGCTAATTGGGGTTTTGTTGAAGGTACTTTGGATAGCCGTGGCTATGGTGCAATCAGGTAACTGGGCACTTCCGAAACTAACAAGGAATACAAACTTACTCGCTCGATTACCTGATGAACCACAACCAAATTCCTAACTTGGCGGCTAAATTACAAACAGTCTTCACTAAAAGTATGCAAGCATACTATTTTTTTATTGACGAATGAACAACGAACGTATCCAACAATTAATTCGATTTGTGCAGGAAGAACCTAATGAGCCATTTAATATTTATGCGCTGGCTATGGAATTTCTAGGCAGTAAACCTGATCAGGCAAGAATTTATTTCGATCAATTACTGGCTGAACATCCGGATTATTTGCCGACGTATTATCATGCAGCAGCCTTATACGCTGATCTTGATAAACGGGACAAAGCCGCAGCGCTATACGAAAAAGGCATCAACCTGGCTCGGAAGCAGACTAACCAGAAAACCCTTCAGGAGTTGCAACGGGCGCAACAGGCGTTTGACGATGACGAAGAATAACAGGTAAAAACAATGCCGCAACTATGGATAGCTGCGGCATTGTTTTTAAAATCTGTATTGAGACGTCAACGTCGGTTACGTTTTGTTTGCGTAATGAATGCCTGCTTGAACAGAATCGGTACTGTTGTCTGCTGTTCAGGTAGTTCATACGTCATGGCCAGATAAGTTGCCTTTGCCACCTTAGGCATAAAAACAAAACCCCGAACGGATTCACCGGGTGCGAGCGTGTTTGCTTTCAGGGCTAATTCCCGCCAGCGGTAGTCTTCGTAGTCGTAACGTTGCATCCGATCGGCAAAGGTGCTGTGATCGATGGCGCGTTTGACCGCAATTCCCTGATAGGCCAGGTAGTGTCCAGCCCGATTGTTGGCAAACTCCCGATAAGACCGGCTGCTACCGGATGACGACACATCGGAAGCGATAGCGGCTACCATTAGGACCGTATTGAAAATCTTAGCTCGCTTCAGACGTTGCTCTTCCTGTTTCCGCTTTAGCTTTACCCGACCGGCCTCATACGCCGGGTCGGCGGCTGTGCGGGTAAGGGCAAGACCGGTGTTGTTGGGGTCAGGGAGGGTATCCTGGGCTGCACCAAGCCCAACAAAGTGAAAATCGGCTGGATTAACTTGAATTGGATGATCGGTGCGGTTCTTAACTTCAATATCCAGGGTGATGAATTCCATGTCTTCCCGCTCGAAGGAAGCCACAACGCCCACACCATTTTGCTCAGCCTTCGTAACTGGGCGACCATCAATCATGGCAACATCGCCCGAAACGGGTTTGAGATCGTAAGACGTCGTGATCGTTGGGGCACAACTGCTCAGTGAGCCGACGAGAAAGCCGACGACGATCACCGCATTAAAAGTGGAAAGATGCCTCATAGCCAGAAAGTTTAAGCCATAAAAAGTATTTTGCCAGCCGTAAAGTTACATAGCAGAATGGTTTCGTACTGTCTAAACCAAATTTACTTTTTACCGGCTGTCAATCAATACGACCGTTGAGTAGAAAAGATAGAATAGCTAGGGGTAAGCTGACAAATTAACCTCCTTCGGACGCGTACCAGCGCCAATCACATCGACTCAGTTCATAGTTAATAAAGCAATTAGAAATCTACTATTGGTGTAGCTATAATTAGCTGTTCGTGTAATAAAAGTTACTTGCCTTTTTTGATGCGCGTCTAAGCGGAGAGCGAAGTGAATGGGGAGTTCGATCGGGCTATTTCGTCGCTAACTCTATCTTTTTTCCCGTGCATCGTATGTCCGTTAATACCCAGCAATGGTCTTCTATGACAGCCAATCAGGACGAAAGGCTTCATAAATCAGCGTCGGTCTTACTGCGGGAGTCAGTAATCAGTCTCAATCTTACCCTTCAGACATATGACGCGTTCATTCAGGATGTTTTACGAGTTGCCCGTCTGCGTAAATCAGCCTACTGTTGCTTTGCCAACGTACACATGCTGGTGGAGGCTAGGCACGACAGAACGTTTGCGCAACAGGTGAACAAGGCTACCTGGATAACGCCCGACGGCGTTCCGTTGCGTTGGGCGCTGCGGGCTTTCTACGGAATTAAACAGGAGCGTATTACAGGGCTTGATGTACTCCCCACGTTGCTTGCTGAAGCGGCACGGCAGCAGTTGCCGGTGTACTTCTATGGTAGTTCATCGGATGTGTTGACGCGATGTGCGGCCTTCTGCGCAAACCATCATCCGACCTTACGCATCGTGGGCCATTATGCTCCACCCTTCCGGCCCCTGCATCCCGACGAAGAGCAACGCGTAGTCGACGAAATTACAGCTTCCGGGGCTGCGTTGGTGTTTGTCTCCCTCGGGTGCCCAAAACAGGAGAAATGGATGGCTGCCATGTCTGCCCAAATACCAGCCGTACTGCTGGGCATTGGTGGAGCCTTGCCCGTGCTGATCGGTGATTTCAGGCGGGCTCCCCACTGGATGCAGCAGTGGGGTTTAGAATGGCTTTTTCGGCTTGGTCAGGAGCCACACCGGTTAGTGAAACGATACGTCGTTACGAATCTATGGTTTATCTATTATTTCCTGCGCCAACTTGCCCGGCAGCCTGGTCGGTCATGAACTTACAGAAATTCACAATCCGATCTACCTCACCTGCTGCTCCCTGCTCTCATGCCTGCTCCGGTTATTCTCTTTGCCTTTAAACGTGCTCACGAACTGCAACGGACGCTTGCTGCACTGCAAGCTAATTACCTGGCTGCCCAGACTGAACTCTATGTTTTTGTCGATGGGCCCCGGTATGCTCACGAGGTAGGTAAGGTCGAAGCGGTTCGGGCTGTCGTGGACACTATTCGCGGGTTCAAAACGATTCATCGGTTTTACAGCAGAAGCAACATCGGTTGTGCCGACTCGATCATTGCCGGGGTAACGCAGATTCTACAGCATCATTCGACGGTGATTGTCCTCGAAGACGACATTGTGACAACGCCTAATTTCCTGAATTTTATGAACCAGTGCCTCGGTCACTACGCCGGCGTACCGAACGTTTTTTCCATAGGAGGCTATACGTTCCCCTTCAGGCAACCGGACGATTATGCCGTCGACGGGTATTTTTTTCCAAGAACCTGCGCATGGGGATGGGCTATCTGGGCCGATCGCTGGCAAGGTGTCGATTGGGCACTGACTGATTTTGACGATTTTATGGCTGATCCCATTGCCCGACGACAGTTTAATGCCGGTGGAAGCGATCGGGTCCGAATGTTGCAACGGGCGAAAAGTCGGGAGATTGATGCCTGGGATATTCGACTGTGTTACAGTGCGTTCAAGGCCGGGGGACTGACGATTTATCCGACAGTTTCCAAAGTGCTCAACATTGGCATTGACTCACCCGACTCAACCACGGAAATCGTCTATGACCGCTATCGACCTGTTTTGGACAGCGGGCAGCAAACGCAGTTTACGCTTCCAAAACAGGTACAGCCTCACCCCACTTACGATCGACGCTTTCGGTGGAAATTCAGCGTTCCGGTGCGGGCATGGAATAAACTGCTGACCTATAGTATACCGTTTTTTCGGGTTGGCGTGCGGTCATAAACCAGTCAGTACCCGTCTCTATCAGGACTTGTTCAATCACAATCACTACACCTGCCGAATCATGCGCGTATTACTGATCCACAACTATTACCAGCAGGGGGGAGGAGAGGACACAGTCTTCGAGCAGGAGATTAATCTGCTTCGCGACAACGGCGTTACCGTAGAAACATTGATTTTTGATAACGACAGTTTCGACGGAACCCTGGTAGGTAATGCGCTGTCGGCGGTCAGGTCACTCTATAATACCCAATCAGCTCGTCGGCTGGATCGGGTCATTCGCCAGTTTCGGCCAGATATTGTGCACATTCATAATCTGTTCTATACGGCCTCGGCAGCGGTAATCTGGATGGCCAAAAAAAGGCATCTTCCGGTCGTAATGACGTTGCATAACTACCGTCTGGTCTGCGTCAATGGGTTGTTGATGCGCGGAGGAATAACGCCCTGCGAAACCTGTCTGACTCAATTAGTGCCGCTGGCCGGTATCCGAAATGCCTGCTTTCGGGGCTCGATGGCACAGTCGGCTCATTTGTCGGCCATTACGTTACTTCATAAGGTGACAGGAATCTGGAAAAGTGTAGATCGGTTCATGGTCGTTACTGATTTTGCCCGGCAGAAAATACTCAGTTCATCGCTCAGGCTACGATCCGAACAGGTGTGTGTCAAGCCAAATTTTGTTGCTGATGCGGGGTACACAAACCCGGAAGAACGGGCTGATTTCTTTCTGTACGTGGGTCGGCTGACGGCAGAGAAAGGTATTTCGGTGCTGCTTCAGGCGGCTGAAAAAGAGGGGTTTCGGCTTGACATCATTGGTGATGGACCACTGATGGATGACGTCTTACGGGCGACTGAGCGTACGGCAACGATTCGATACCGGGGTAAACAACCTCGTGAAGTTGTACTGACTGCGCTTAAGAAATGCCGTGCCCTGATCGTTCCCTCGCTTTGGTACGAAGGGCTACCCACGGTAATTCTGGAGGCCTTCGCGTCTGCTACACCCGTCATTTGCTCGGACCAGCAGAATCTGAATCAGATTGTGAAAAATGGCCAGACTGGACTGCTGTTCAAGACGGGTGACAGTGCTGACCTGATCCGGGTTCTCCAGACGTTTACGTTGCATAGTGACCATCTTCATCACCTGGCTCAACAGGCGTACGATGAGTTTCTGACACGATACACGAAAACCGTCTCGTTCAAGGCAACGCTGGCCTTATACGAAGAACTGGTTGGTACTGTCAATGAAGCGGTTAGTGTGTTGGAAAACAGTTAGTTACTCTGTATCATAGATGCGTTCTTGCAACCAGTCGATGTTGCTTTTGATGACTTTTGCCGGAACGCCCGCAGCGATGGAATGACTCGGAATGCTTCGGGTGACAAGTGCATTGGTACTGATAATAGAGTTATGGCCAATTGTTACCCCCTTGAGAATGACAGCGTTGAATCCTACCCAGACGTGATCTTCGATCGTGACGTTCTGCGCGTAATTGATCCGCTGTCCAGTTTCGGTGCTGAGGATACTGTGCGAATCGCCGGTTCGTACGTCGATGCCCGCTGAAAACAGGCAACCGTTTCCTATCGTGATGCGTTTATGGGGCTCCGTTACGGCCAGATGGGCCGACTCGATGGTGGTATTGTCGCCAATGCTAATCTGGCAGTCCGAATCCTCAAACCAAACGCTCCCCCCTTTATACTTACTGTTGGCCCCGATCTGTAGCCGGTGATTGTCACCCCTGATGTAAATCATCATGTTCGATAGGCAGGTGCCCGGACCAACCTCGACCCGATTGTTATGACCAACAATATCGATCTTTACGCCTACGAAAACGCCTTTGTTGACGATTCGGTTGTTATTACCACGAATGGGCCTTGCCAGTCTGTTCTTCACTGCCAGCCAATGCTGGGCCAGAGTGTAAAGCGCTTGGTTGCTCTTCACGATCGATTTAAGGTTCTGTTTCATGGACTCATCTTTTTTGCGAACGAACTGGAATTACAGAGTGCGTATAAATGACCTCTTATTTGCCGAAGAGCATAGCCACCAATGATTCGAAGCATATCGAGGCCGAAGTAGAGGTACGTGTAGGGGGCCTGCTTCAGCGCAAAATGATAGCGAGTCTTCCAATTGATGGGTGATCTTGTCGCAGAGAGCGCCTGCCAGAATTGGTTCAGCGACATTGGTCTCATGACGTTTATCCCCGTCGCATCAGTGTACTCATGCACAACGCTTGCTGCGGAAATCACCAGTTGGAAGCCTGCTTTGCGGGCACTGACTGAAAAGTCCAGATCGGCCATGTGATGCTGAAAATGACTTTCATCGAAAAGACCGATCACATTGAATACGGGTAGAGGAATCAACATGCCCCGTCCCGGAAGACTTTCTGACACAAAATAAGAACCTGTCTTCGTCAGCAACGCGTAGCTATTGTTGAAGCGGGTATCGGCCCAGTTCTCAATGTTTGGGAAACGCAAATTCAGGTGCGTACCGGCGTAGAGCAGTCTTTGCGGTGCGTTGACATCAACCGATACGGAACCGACCAGGCAGGGCGCGTTCACCCTGTAAGCTGTTAATAAACTGGCTAAATAATCGGGCTGAATTTTCGTGTCATCGTTCAGGGTCAGGATAAAATCATCAGCACCGGGACTGAACGTATCGAGCACGTAGCGGATGCCGAGGTTTGTAGCGCCCGCCCACCAGAGTGACCCGGTGCCGGGCAGTACCACTACGTCCGGAAACTGTGCGCTAATGTGTTCGCTCGTGCCGTCAGTAGAGCCATCATCTACGACAACGACCCGTTGGTCGGTTAGCGTTTGCTGCGCCAGACAGGTCAGGCATCCCAGCGTCAATGCCCGCCGATTATGAACCGCAATAATGATGTAGATCATGGCATTGATGGCTGGGTATCTGTCAGCCTGCGACTTAGTTGCTTCACCAGTGCCAGTAGTCCGTATAGATACAGCAAAACGCACAGACAGCCGACCGTTACTGAGCTTTGACCGAATACCGTCAAGACAAGTAGCCCATAAACGGTGCTCAAAAAGACCAGTGTCGATTTCTTTGTCACCCACACCAGTCGGTACGAGAGGTAGCTGATGAGCCATCCGAAACAGGTGATAACGATCAAGCCGTAGAAGCCGTAAGCAAAATAGAGTTCGGAGGTTAGGCCCGTTCGAATACCCAGGGTGTTTTCTTCATCGAAGAGTTTCATAAACGAATAAGCACTGTCTTTATGGACTAATTCCGATTTGTCGAAACCCGCCAGCCGGAGCAGGAACGAATTGACAAAAGCCCCTACCGTGCTGGCTGCCAGATCGTAACCCGGAATCTCGCCCGGCTTAAATTCGTTGACCGCTCGTACATACTCCCGAAATTCGGCTCCCAGCGGAAACCCATCGCGCTGGAAAGGAGACTCGGTCGCGTTCCCTAATCGGATATTCTGCAACAGCACATACAGAAACACACCGCTGAACAGCATAATGATTGTTTTACGGTCGATGGTCAGTTCGCCCGCCATGAGCTTGTCATAGACGAAGATGGCCAGTAGTGATACCAGTAGATACAGCCGCTTGCTATCCGCCGACATGATAAGCATCGCCATTACCAGCATGACCAGCCAGATTAGCTTACCGCCCCGGCCCGTACTTTTCAGGAATTTATCGTATAACAAAACGGCTGACAGGCAGTTGAAAAAGCCAAAATTGTAGATGTACCCATAGGTTAGCCCATACATGGTATCGGTTACGTCTCCGCCGGAGAGAATGGGGATAAAGCCTACATTGCGTACAAAATCAAGAATCCAGATCAGCGGGAATGCGAGTATAATGTATTCGAACCAGGCCAGATCGTTGTAAAAAGGCCTGCCCACCGTCCGAACCTCCTCCGATAGCACGGGTATGTAGGTGTTGGCATCGTGCAACAGCATGCCCAGGCTCAAAAAGATCAGGAAAACCGTGTACACGATGCAGCCCTCGTCCATGGAAATATAGTACGGGTTGATAGCGAAATAGGTTAGAATTTTCAGCTCACCGACGTACAACCAGGCGATCCAAATGATCAGAAAGGCTTTGCTGTAGCGGTTCTTTAGCAGGAAAAGCACAACAATTGGGATGATAAGCATCGTGTGGCTCATCATAGACGGGTAGATGTAGTACTCGTTGTAGCCAAAGATAGACTTGTAGGCAAGCGGTGTCAGTTGGGCGAGCGTACAGCAGACGAGCATCAGTATGTTTCTACTCATAGGCGGGTTGGGCAGTGAGCGATCTGATCAATTGAGCGGGATTGCCGCCCCACAGCTGGTTGTCAGGCACGTTTCTTGTGACGACTGATCCGGCGGCAATGACGGCATCTTCACCGATGGTTACTCCTTTGAGAATGGTTACGTGGGAACCGATAAATACACGATCCCGGATGATGACGGGTGCCGTCTTCGCCAGGTTATTATCCTGAAAATTCGTTCGTTGTATCGAATCCAGCGTATGAAAGTCTGTATCGTAGATAACGGTGTTACCCCCAATGGTTACGTCGTTGCCAATGGTAATGGCATGATGACAAACTAGCGCCGTGCTGCTCATACCAACGCGATCGCCAATCTGAATGATGCCGCCCAGATCGGCAATGAAGAAGCTCGGTTGCTGCCGCCCGATTCGATTAAAATGTCGGCCACTGTTGACGTTGAACGATGAGCCGATGTTCAGCTGGCACCCATCGTTGATGTCAACTACCGGGATACCGTAGGTTCTCAAGCCGGGGCCATAGGTGACGTTATTAAGGTAAAAAATGATACGGGTTATCACCGCGCCCACAATCCGCCGACAGCGTCGCCACACAAAGCGAAGGGTTCGGAAAGCGAGTCGAATACAGGAGAAAATCATAGGCATACGCTGGCGAACAAGGAGGATCGAAGAAGCTGTCTTTTTAGGCATGAGCCTGATCGTTGATACGTCCCGACGACATAGAACGCATCAAATTTTTGTATTCGATCAGGCACAACAGAAGCAGAGCAACGTTCCAGATTGTACCCGCAATCACGACACTCGCCGGACCAACGTCAAGCCAACGGAACAGCGCAACGTTTACAAGTAGGTACAGGACCACACCAACCACCGACGCATACACCAGGGCGCGAATTTTGCCGGTTCCATTAATCAGAGAATTATAATTGCTCAGAAACAGAAAGCTGGCTACGTAGAACAGGAGGGAGACCGAAAGATCGTAGGGAATGTGGATTCGTGGACCAATCCAGAGGCTGAATACAGTGTTGGATGCCAGCAGCATCAAGACGCCCAGACCCGTCATACCAGCACTGATTCGGTTCAACTGGCGAAGGGTATGCTGTATCCACAATCTGTCCTGTTTCACGTACGCATCGGTAAACGCCGACCAGTAGGGCGTAATGATGATACTGTACAGTACTGTTATCACGCTAAAATACTTGTTGGCGATGCTGTAAGGCCCTACACGATCTGACCCCAGAAAGTAAGAAATAAACAGGCCACCCGACGTGAATACCAGAACGCTGACCAGCTGAAGAACAAAGAACTGGCCGCCCATGCTGAATAGCTCCCGGCTTAATGACAAGTCGACCGACGCGAAGTCGGGAGCAATATCGGCGTATGTCCGGGTGAAAAAATACAGCGAAATCAGGCTGAATACCGCAATGGGGATCAGGTTGTAAATGTGCGCAATGGTTACCAACGATTTGTCCAGATAACTGGCTCCAATATAGATGATAGCGATAGTAAGCAGGTTGATGATCAGCAAAATCCAGCTAACCAGTGCGGCTTTCTGATCGGCCAGTAAAATGGAATTGATTGGCTTGAAGAAAAGCTGAACGCTGAAGCTAACAAGGGTGTAGGTAATGATCCTATTGACCTGGTCCGGGTTGTCACTACGAATCGTCAGTAACGTTGTCCAGCTCAGATAATGGCCGATAAGTACAACCCCACCAATCAGCACTAATGCGATTATACCCGATAAGAAATAGATCGTGCTGACGTAGCTTCGGGCCGTTTTTGTGTCTCCGGTACTGAAAAACAAGACCAAACTGTTTCGTAGTCCGTTGCCGAAACTAACGTCAACCAGGCTGAACCAGGAGGTCATGAAGGTGATTGTCATCCAGATGCCGAAGTCACCAACGCTGACGTAACTGAGCGTAAGGGGTATGGTTAGAAAGCCGATCACGATACCCAGCCCTTTTACAAAAACGGACTGGAACACATTCTGATAGATAAGCAGACTGCGGGCACTGATGCCTCCAGACCTGGTAAATTTAGCGAATAATAAACCTGTTTTCATCGGTATCAGAAAGCGTCAGTATTTCCTGTTAGCATGGTAACCAGCGTTCGCAGGCAGATGGAAAAATCCAGGAGTACGGATGCCTTTCGAATGTAAAAACGATCATACAGCAAACGATGCTTCATTTTCAATGGGCTACTGGTTTCGCCCCGGCAGCCTCTAGCCTGTGCCAGCCCTGTGATGCCTGGTCGTACCTGATAGCGGGAAGGATAGTCCGGCATACTGAACCAGAACTCAGCATCAAGTTGAATAGGGTGGGGCCTGGGCCCGACAATGCTCATGTGGCCGAGCAGAACGTTCAGAAACTGAGGAAGTTCGTCAATGTTTGTGCGTCGCAGAAGTCGACCAATCGGGGTGACCCTTGTATCGTTTCTTGAGGCTTGCCGAAACGGATCGTTACCATCGGACCAATGCATCGTCCGGAATTTGAAACAGGTAAAGTGCCGTCCGTGCTGGCCCGAGCGGGTCTGCATGAATAGTGCCGGACCTCGCGAGGTGAGTACAATGGCTAGACTGATGAGTGGTATGAGCCAACTCAGCAGTAATAACGTAACAAGGCTGGCCACGACGAGATCAAATGCGCGTTTACCCGTATGAGCTGCTGACCCAACAACAAAGGGAGGCTTAACGCGGGCCTTGATAGGAAGGGGATCTAGAACCATAGCAAAGACACGTTAGGTATTGGAGAGTAAGCGGCTTAACAGCGTTTTTTTGCCGGTATCATGCTGGCTGTAGGCGTTGCCGGTCTGGCCGTAACTGTAATAGTTCGATTCGCCATCGCCTACGCCATTCAGGACAATGTTGAGCTTGTTGAACCGCTTTTCACGGTGTAACATCTCGATCAGTTTGAGGTAATTTCGGGGCGTTACATCGTGCCGGACGACATAAAGCGTAGCATCTACGTAGGGGGCAATGAGCTGTGCATCAGTAACTAAACCAATTGGTGGCGCATCGATTATGACGTAATTGAACCGTTCCCGTAGCTCCAGAATCAACTTCTCAAGCCGATTGCTGCTCAGCAATTCAGATGGGTTAGGCGGGAGCGGGCCGCTCCGGATGATGTAGTAGTTTTCGTTATCCTCAATGGGCTGAATCAGGGCATCGACGGTCGTTTCGCCAATCAGGTAGTTGCTTAGACCGGGCCCGTCGTCAAGATCCAGTGAATTACGGAGTTGTGGCTTACGCAGGTCCATTTCCAGAATCACCGTACGCGATCCGACCAGGGCAAGGCTAGCGCCAAGATTCAGGGAAAGAAATGATTTTCCCTCGCCGTTGATGCTGGATGTGAATAGCAGGACCTGACTACTCGTGCGGTTCTCGCGCAGAAAGCTGAGGTTGGTGCGTAAGGCCCGAATCTGCTCGGCAATGACCGAATGCATCCGTGACGACACGACCAGCGATTCGGGGGATCGTTTACGAACGATCTCACCCAGGATCGGTGTCTGCGTCTGTGCTTCTACGTCGGTTCGTTTGATCACCCGATTGTGAACCACGTCGCGGGTAGCAATAGCACCCGCAGGAATGAGCAAACCAACCAGCAGAAATAAAAAATAGGTCAGTGGCTGATTCGGTTTGGTCGGTTTTTCGTCACTGCGGGCAACGTCGATCAGGCGGGAGTCGGAAATCGTAGACGCAAAGGATACGGCGGTTTCTTCCCGCTTTCGCAGCAGATACGTGTACAGGTCGTTCTTGATGGCTTGCTGCCGGGTAATGTTCAGCAGGGTGCGTTCCTTGCTGGGAATGGTTCGGATCGTTCCTTCCATTTTCTGGTTGGTCCGAAGAAACTGATTCTGGGCTTTGGTTAATATAGACCGCATGGTGCTCACGTTCTCGGCCATGTGGGCTTTCACACTCCTGATTTGCGCATCAAGGGTCCGTAGCAACGGATTTTGTTCCGGAACGGTCTGCGCCAGGTCATTACGCTGGGCTTCCAGTTTAGTGGCGGTTTGAATCAGATTGATGAGTGTCGGGTCGCTTAGGCCCAGCGTGGCGGGTGTACCATTTCGATTGCCCGGCTGCTGGCGAATGTACTCTTCGATCTCGCGTAGCGCCCCCAATTGAACGGAAACCTGACTGAGTTCGGCGTCATTCCGCTGAACCGTTTCCAGAAATCCCTGCGCCTGGGTGGTCAGGTCGGTTATGCCATTATCGGATTTGTACTGCTCGACCCCTTTTTCAACAGATTCCAACTCACCCGCTACCAGTCGTAACCGATCTTCGATGAAGTTGAGCGTGTTGGCTGCTACCCGATTTTTATCCAGCACCGCAGCCTCGTTGTAAACATCGATCAGGCGATTCAGAATAGCTTCCCCCTTATCGGCGGTTCCGGTTTCCAGCGAAAGCATAATGACGGTGGAGGCTTTGCTGGTTGGTTCGGCTTTGAGTACCCTCAGGTAACCGTTAACGACTTTGGGCTCCCGGAGAACACGGATAAAGACGGGCTCAGTGGCCGCCGAAATAGCCTGACGCGGAAAGATGCGTAATCGCCCGTACGGCGTTTGAATGCTGGTGTTGACCGGGTAGGACTGTTCGCCGATTTGTACGGTCTTGGTATTAGTGAATGAAATTTTTATGGGAGTATCATCGCTATACAACCCAGGACTAGCCTGTTCGACAATCACGCGAACGGGCGACTGGCTATACACTTCCCGTTTACCGTACGGTGTATCCTGATAGTAGAACACGTTGAGGTGAAGCTGTTTCACAACCCGTCCCATCAGGGTGTAGGACTTCAAAACTTCAATCTCGTTTTCGACAACCTTTTTGGGCGCAAAGATTTCCAGCTCTTTGAGCATACTTTCCGAGTCCAGCCCCTTTTTTTCGTCTTTCACCAACAGACTTGCCTGACTTCGGTAGATAGGCTGCTGGTAGCGTAAGTAAACGAACGCGATGGCAAGCAGGACCCCAACCGATAACAGAAACCAGTACCAATGCTGTATATAACGCAGCAGTGTGGCCCGGAGATTGGTGTTGCCAACGTCCATGACCTGGTAAGGAACGTAGGAATAGTTCGATGACGTTGTTGCCATATAAGATCAGTAGCTACGGGTTAGAATAATGGCCGCAAACGACAGCGCGCTCAGAATGGCGGGCATCACCTGATAAAATCGATCGGCACTAGATACGCGGGCCTTACCCGGTTCTACGTAGACTATGTCGTTCGGATGGAGGTAGTAATAAGCAGAGCGGAATAAGGTTCGCCTGGTAATATCGAGCCTGGCAAACGTCTTCTGACCGTTTTCCTCCCGGATGACAAGTACGTTATCCCGCCGGCCATAAATGGTGGCATCACCCGCCAGGCTTAGGGCCTCGATAAGTGTTATCTGATCGTTGGGAACGGTAAAAAGCGACGGTTTGATGACCTCACCGAGCACTGAAACCCGAAAATTGAGATTGCGTACATTAACCGTTGGTTCTTTTAGGTACACTTTTAGTTTTTCCCGGATCACTTCGCGGGTTTGGGAGGTAGTCAGCCCACTTACCCTTACGGCCCCGATCATAGGAATGTCTATTTTTCCATCGGGCGTTACCAGGTAACCGGACATTTCGGGAAGTCCATTCGTGTTGGTCGGTTGGGTAATACGCCCGTTGGTCGCCATGACCATTGCGGTGTATGGGTTGAAAAACGTGGCGGCTTCGGCATTAAGACTGCTTACCTGTATGGAGAGTACATCGCCCGCCTTGATAAGGGGCACATAAGGCTCCGGCATACGAACGAAGTTTTCCGTCTCCATGTCGCCCTGGAAATAAACGATCTTCTTCGCCGACACACAGCCTGTCACGGCTCCCATAAGACTAGTGCAGACGAGCAAAATAGTACCTGGTACCAAGCAAAAATGTCGCTGGATCAGGGTACTCAATAACCGGAAGTAAGCGTAACGTTTAAGGTTCATACATCGGTACGTATAGCTATTAGAGACTGCCTGGCTGGTGAATTAATCCGTTAGCTAGACAGGTTTTCCAATCAGATCAAGCACCATTTTTCCACGGTTTGCTGTGACCAGGAACAAGGTTAGTAATGGGGTGTTGTTGATTTTCATAGCACGCTTTCGGTTAACACAAATGGTTGGAAGAAGCCATAGGACTAAAACCCATGTTTAATCCATGGTCATAGACGATTTGTAAACTACATAGTAACAACAATTCGAAAAAATGAATACATATTCTTTCGATAATAACTGCCTACTCAACGAGTAGGCAGTTATTACTTCGATTTGCAGTCACTTAGGGTGCTTTGCCTAATTGCCTTATTTGCTGTATCGTTAAGCGACGAGTCGGTTGTTCGGAGGAGGTTACCAATGGATGGTACAGACTTGGGGTAGCGCCGATTTCGTTCTTTGCTGGCATACCCACAAAAAAAGCAGTGATCCGTCCGGTACAATCTGTAGACCAGGCGGATCACTGCTTTTGTATGCGTTATTGTAAGCTACCCAGCCTGAATGGCCAGCCAGACATTCCAGAGACCGAGCACCGCCGTTACGACGACCACGAGTCCCATCGCCAGATTCTGGCTCATCGAGTTGCAGTAGTTGTCACCCAGGATCGACCGGTTATTGACAGCGGCAAACAAGAAGATCGTTACGAAAGGAAGCAGAATACCATTGATAGCCTGAACGGCTACGATGACCGGAATTGGCGTTACGTTCAATAAGCCGAATGTTAGCCCGGTGGCCATGACGGTAAGCCATATACCCCGATAAACGGGCGAATTCTTACGAATACCCAGCAGACTCTGCGCCGTTACCGATGCCGCGAGGGGAGCGGTGAGCGAAGACGCAAATCCGGCCGCAAATAGCCCAAACGCAAACAACGATCCGGCCCAGGTGCCGAGCTGATCGGTCAGTACCTGAGCCATGTGCGGGTACGAAAAATCGTTAGGAATGAGCAGCCCCGCCAGGAGCAGAACGACTGAAATAATGCCCCCTAACACAACCGCGACCCAGATGCCGAGCTTCATTTCGCCGAGCGACTGACCAGAAACGATGCTGGAACCAAAAAAGAGGTTATAAGGAACAATTGTCGTTCCGATCAAGCCGTTGATCAACAGGAGTGACCCATCCGGAAAAGAGGGAGTAACGAGGGCCTTAGTCAATGCCATCGGAGTTACGGGTGTGCCAAACGCTACGTAGATAAACGCACCGCCCATGGCAAAGACAACCAGGCCCAGCATGTTGGCTAACCCCTGCGTCGAACCTATCCAAAGCAGAGCAGTACAAACCAGTCCGACGATGATCGTCAACGTAGGAACCGGAAAACCCGTGAGCAAGGCCAGACCGGCAACGGCCCCAAGAATATTACCCGCCTGATAGGCCGCACAACCAAGAAAAATAGCCAGAAATAAAGCCCAGGCAATTCGGCGTCCGCCTGCTCCCGCGTACGTTTGCGTGATGACCTGGCCCAGATCTTTGCCGGTAGCGATGGTGATCCGGGCGGCAGCTTCCTGCAACCAGACGGTGCCCAGAGTGGCAAAGGTAAGTACCCAGAGCAACTGTAATCCGTATTTTGATCCGGCAATGGCGCAGGCTGTAACGGATCCGGGACCGATAAAAGCGGCTGAAATAACCGACCAGAACAAGACACTGCCAAGTCCGGCACGTAGGGAGAGCGATTTGGGCACGAAGTGGAAAAACGAATGATGCGTGATAAATGATGAATGTAAAGAAAACTCCTTACAAATCACATCTACCACGCATCATTCGCGTATACTAGGCGTTATTCGGGCCTACGAAAGGTATTTCCGGAGCATCCAGGCCATAGCTTCGTGAGCTTCCATCAAGCCGGTCAGGAAGTCGGCGGTGCCCGCGTCATTCAGTTCTTCGTCGCATTTTTCAACATCGTCACGGAGTTCACGAACGATTTGCTCGTGGTCGGACAGCAAGTTTTTAAACATGTCGGATGTGCTACCAGGCGTACCGGCATCTTCTTTCAGGCTTGTATTGTGGATGAACTCAGCCATCGTTGCCAGCGGTTTGCCGCCCAGCTGACGGATTCGTTCCGCCACTTCGTCAATTTCGGCTTCTATTGCCTTGTACTGCTTTTCAAAGAATTTATGGTATTCCATGAAATTCGGTCCGGCAACGTTCCAGTGATATTTGCGCGTTTTGATGTACAGGACGTGCAGATCAGATAAGAACTCATTCAGTAGTGTATTGTCCTGCTTGAGGACATCTTCATCAAGACCAATATTGGGTTGCATGATAACGTGAGTTTGGTATAGTGTTAATTCGTTCGTGGACTGCTTTGTGCAGGCTACTCACTCCAATAACCACGAATCAAACCGTTTGTTTCGTTATTTGATCAACCTGTTGGGTACCGTTGCCACGTAAATCATATCGTGTTTTGGGGCGTCAACCATCCCTCCTGCGATTGGGTATTCCTTCTCTGTACCTTGTTCTGAAGTCAAACTTTAATAGGCACCATTGCCGGCCAATTACGTATCTAGGGGCACATGTTGAACAAAATGCGTTAGTCGATTGACCTGGAACCGACGATGCCGGATGCGCAGTTGAAAAAATAGGTAGTTGTCCGACACGATAATCCGGCTTCCTCGAAGAAGGGTAAGACCTGCTTCGTGTTCCTGAAATTTGTGCAATAAATACCGAGCATCCGATACGTTTGTGGATTACCCAGAAACAGAGCACCCAGAACAGGAATTACCCGGCGTAAGTAAAACAGATACAGAAAGCGGAGAAACGCTGGTTTGGGTACGGATACGTCGATGCATGAGAATTGACCACCCGGTTTGAGAATGCGCCGTATCTCATGAGCCAGTTGGCTCGTCTGCTCCGCGTTGAATGTTTTTAGGCCAAAAGAAACGACCACATGATCAGCCGATTGGGCAGGCAACGTGCCCGCCAATACGTCTTGCTTATGAATGGCGATGGTGTAGGGTCGAAACCGGCTTTGCTGCCGTTTCTGACTGGCATACCGGAGCATGCCCTCGCAAAAGTCAACGCCAATCAGTGTTCCGTCCGGCCCCATTCGTTCGCAGATGTAATCCCACGTTTCGCCCATGCCGGTCATCAAATCGACCACCGTCTGACCCGGTTTTATGTCGAGTTCAAACACGCATTGGCGACGCCATCGATTGGAGAAACCAAACGAGGTGATCGTGTTCATGCGTTCGTAAGTCAGGCTCATCTGGTTAAAAAGCTGCTCAACAAACGCGGGTTCGTAGATGGACTGCATTCGGTAGGCCGTTGGCGTGACATCGTTGATTCGTCAAAGCTCGTTAGCGCCCCCACCTCCCGGTGTTTCGATCCGGACCCGTTCGCCCGCTTGCATCGCCCTTGTGAAAATGCCGGGCAGATCGGCTTCCTGTCCATCGGCATAGATCAGCGTTTGGCGGCCTGTTGCGCCTGGTTCACCCCCGTTCAAGCCGTAGGGCGCTACAACGCGGTGCTGACTCAATAGGGTTGCCTGAACGGGTCCTAGAAATTCGATCTCACGGATAATTCCGTCGCCACCACGCCATCGGCCGTTGCCACCGGACCCTTCGCGGATACTAAACTGGTGTAAACGAACGGGGTAGCGCCGTTCGAGTTCTTCGGGGTCGGTGAGCTTCGTGTTGGTCATATGCTGATGAACCGCCGAGCGACCAGCTGCGCCCTGGGTTGCCCCGGTACCCCCACCGATCGTTTCGTAATACCCGAAACCCGGTGAGGTCGTGGCCGGTTTGCCAAATAAAAAGTTGTTCATCGTACCCTGACTGCAAGCCGCCAAACCCAATGCCTTGAGCAATGTGTCAACCAGCCGCTGACTAACTTCCGTGTTGCCGCCCACTACGGCCGGACACAGGGCAGGATCGTCGGGGAAAATAGGGTTTAGAAACGAGGATTCGGGCAGGATCAGGTCAACCGGCGCCATCAGACCCTCGTTGAGCGGGATATCAACAGGTGTCTCGTCGGACTTGCACCAGAGCCGTAAAACGTACAGGATAGCACTGTACAGAATGGAAATATTCGCGTTCAGGTTATTCGGATGAACGCCTGACGTGCCGGAAAAATCGAACGTTATTCGGCCGTTGTCTATCGCCATACGAACGCAAATCGTATGACCATCGTCGAGGGATTCTTCGGCCGTGAACTGGTTACCATTCAGTGGCTTTAGTACCGATAAGATCGCGTCTGTAGCCGATTGTTGCAGACGTGCCATGTAGTGATGAACCGTGGATAAACCATGCTGGTTGACCAGCGTTCGCAGGGCTGTTTCACCCGCTTTCAGCGATGCCAGTGCGGCTTCGATGTCGGCCCGGTTTTCGGCCAGGGCGCGGGTCGGGTAGGGGGCATTGGTAAAGCGGGAGGAAAGACCATCTGTATCCTGATTGCCCGTGCTCGCCCACAGAAATTGTCCACCTTTCACGATGTACTGAGGCTCCAGAACCACGCCTTCTTCGGTCAGATTCGTTGCGTCGGGCGGCATGGAGCCCGGCACTTTTCCGCCAATCTCGGCGTGGTGCGCCCGGTTAATAACGTAGCCGATCAGTTCATTCGCGTCCGTAAAAACACCACTCAGGAGCGTCACATCGGGCAGGTGCGAACCGCCGTATTTAGGGTGGTTGGTAATGACGACATCCCCCGGTTCGAGCTGGATATGCGCGAGGACCAACCGGGCACAAATACCCAAACTGCCCAGGTGGACGGGAATATGGGGGGCATTGGCAACCAGTTCGGCATTGGCGTCGAGTAGCGCACAGGAAAAATCGAGTCGCTCTTTCACGTTGACCGAAAACGCTGTCCGCTGCAACTGGGCACCCATTTCCTCCGCAATGGCCCGGAATCGTTGCGTAAACAATTCTAGCTGGATCACCTCCTGACTGCCTTTATCCTCACCGACCCGGCGGACTGCTCCGGCCTCTCCCGCAACGGTAGCCTGACTGTTCCAGAAACGGGGGGCAATATCAACGTCCTCGATATAATCAACGATCACATTGTTGCCGGCCTGGACGATTACCCGCCAACCGGCTTCAATAAAAGCGGATGAGGTTGTGTTCAGCAGTAAAGCCGGCCCGCGAAAGGTATCGCCCTCCTGTAACTGTGTCCAGTTGTAGGCTGGAAATTCAGCTGTTTCGAAAGCCGGAACCGCATGGCGATGAGTGACGGGCGGTCCGCTGGTGGGATCTTGGCTATTAATCGTACTGGCGATAACGCGGATGCTTTCGACTTCGACAAGGCGCGGTTGACCAGTGGCATCTGCTGGAAAATGACCATAGAGCTGCTGGTACTTCTGTTGAAAGACAGCTTCCAGATGCGTACGGACCATAACGGCTGACGGCTCCTGATTCGCATACAGCGAGGAAGGATAAGGAATGTCAACGGACGATTCCTGGCCCTGCAAACGCAAATAGATGAGGGCCGATGGTAGTTCGACCGGCTCATCTGCACTAACGTCGGTTAGTAACGCGTCGATAGCCTGGTGGCCAATCTCGTCAAAAAGAGCGGGTAACTTGTCCGAAACAGTTGCCAGCGGCTGTAAAATCGACCGCGATACGATTCGCTCAATCTGCGCTTTACCGATACCATAGGCGCTCAGTAAACCGCCGTCGAAGGGGAGGATCAATCGCTCCATGTCGAGCAATCGGGCAATGGCACAGCCGTGTAAGCCGCCCGCTCCCCCAAAAACCAGCAGGCTATAGTCTTTGGGATCGAACCCACGCGCCACCGAAATTTTGCGGATGGCTCCGGCCATTGTCTCGTTCGCAATGTGCTCGAAACCGCGTAACAACTCCACCGCGTCGGGACGATGGCCTGTTACGGCCTCAATCTGCTCGATAATCGACTGTAACGCGGTCTGCGCTTTTTCCGGAAACACCGGAATGCCGAACTGATCTGGGTGCAACTTGCCCAGTAACAGATTGACGTCCGTAATCGTAAGCAGTAGCGGCTGGTCGGGTGTTGTTGCGCCATAACAGGCCGGACCGGGATTGGCCCCCGCGCTGTGCGGACCAACCCGGAGTTGCCCCGACGAAGCCCCGTGACGTTCGAACCAGCAGATGGAGCCGCCCCCGGCCGCTACCGTTTCGATAGCCAGCGAAGGCAGTTGCAGATCGAAGGAGCCGATTCGGGTCGTGAATCGATAATCCAGGGTGGTTTGAACCCGCGCTACATCGGTGCTGGTGCCGCCCATGTCGAGGGTAAGCACCGGTTGGTCATGGCTGGTCGCGGCCGCACCAATCACCCCCCCCGCCGGGCCACTGAGCAGACTATCTTTTGGCTGAAACAGATCTGCCCGAACCAGGCCGCCCGAACTGGTCATGATACGCACCGAATTTCGGGACGTTGGGCTGCAGCCAAGTTGCTGTTGTACGTTGTCCAGGTAGGACCGCATGACGGGTGTCAGGTAAGCGTCGACAACGGTAGTTTGCGTCCGGGAGACGTACTGCGGAGCTACCGAAACGTCGCTTGACAGCGTTAGGTAGGTGAATCCAGTGGTTGTCAGGGCATCGCGGAGCTGCCGTTCGTGCGTTGGATTCCGGTAAGCGTTCAGGAGCGATATGGCTACGGCGTCGGGTCGTATCCGGCGAAGCTGGTCAACAAGGTGCTCAATCGTTTGGTCACTCAGTGGAGTCAGTATGTCCCCGCCGGCCGTTATGCGTTCGGCCACTTCCAGCACCGAATCATACAGCACGTCAGCGGATGAAATCGCCAGCTGGAAGAGGTCTGGACGCTGTTGGGTCCCGATTTTAAGCAAGTCTTTAAATCCTTGGGTAACCAATAAAGTCACGCGGCCACCCTTTCGTTCAAGCAGGGCATTTGTTCCTTTCGTTGTGCCCAAACGCATTTCCAAAGGAGGAAATGGTTGGTTCAGCGGTGTTTGTGTCAACAACCGCGTGGCCAGAACCGGCGCTTCTTCACCGGTAAAAAGTTCAACCGTCTGCAATTCGGTGATGCGTAACGCGGACATCCTGTCCGTATCGAAATCTGCGGACAGGATGTCCGCGTTACGCACTTCTATCTTCCCATCAACACGTAGTGATTCGATTGTAAAAACTTCGTTTGTCTCAATAACCCGTAGTTGATAGCCGTCAAAAATAGGAGCCGTTAGCCAGGGAGCAACGAGTTTGCCGTTAATGAACTGACCGCGCAGACGGCTGCTACTCAAAACTTTTGTGCGGTGAATTAGTCCGTTTGGGTCCTGGGCGAGGCCATCGGTAAACGTGCCGCCCGTGTCGATCCAGATTTGCCACATGGGTTAATTGATCAATGTAATGCCTGCCTCCCGATAAGCCGTTACCAGAGCGGGACTCGCTTCCTTGTCGGTGATCAGTACGTCAAACAGACTTAAAGGCGCAAAATAGAGGTATTTGTTGGTTTCTAATTTCGACGAATCGCAGAGGAGGTAAACTTTATCCGTCTGTTTAGCGATGGTCAGGGCCGTGCTGGCTTCTTTTTCGCCGTTGGCGCTCAACCCCTTTTCCAGCGAAATACCATCGACACCAATGAACGCCCGGTTGGCACGGTAACGCATCATGTGTTCTTCGGCCATCAGCCCGTGCATGGCCTGACGCTCTTTATCTACTTCGCCACCGACCAGATTAACGGCCACCTCGGCGTCCATCAACTCCGCGACAATGGGCAGTGAATTCGTTACGACTGTGATCCGCTTGTTTCGGATAAACTGACAAAGTCGGAATACGGTACTGCCACAATCCATAAAAATTACGTCGCCCTCCTGAATCTCCTGAGCGGCCAGTTGGCAGATATAATCTTTACGATCCGCATGAGTCGCCGTTTTGTTGGCAAACGTGTGTTTGTCCGTCGCCAGACTCACTTTCATGGCCCCACCCCGCGTGCGATAAATCAGGCCCGAAGCCGCTAGCTGCACCAAATCGCGCCGGACCGTCATCTCGGACGTCTGGAGTAATTCGGCTAATTCACCGACATCGACGGAGCCGCGTTCATCGACCGTTCGTACAATTAGCTGCTTTCGGTTTTGGAAATTCATACTTTACTCAGTTGATTTGTTCAAAAATAAACAAATTCAAACAATTTTGAACAATATGACGACTGAACGGGTGCAAATAACGGAAGAGAAACTGTTGTCTGATAATTGGTACGTGCTGAAGCGGTTCACATTCAATTACCTTGGTAAAAACGGCAAATGGACAACCCAGCAGCGCGAAGCCTACGACCGGGGCAACGGGGCTACGATTCTGCTCTACAATCCACAAGCGGATACCGTCATCCTAACTCGCCAGTTTCGATTGCCAACCTTCGTCAATGGCAATAGCGATGGCGGTCCATCGTCGGGTATGTTGATCGAAACCTGCGCCGGTCTGCTGGACAACGACGATCCGGAAACGGCAATCCGACGGGAGACAGAAGAAGAAACGGGCTATCGGATTCAGTCCGTGCAGAAAGTGATGGAAGCCTACATGAGCCCCGGTTCAGTAACCGAAAAACTCTTTTTCTACATCGCCGAATACACCGCCGATACGGAACGGAATGCCGGTGGCGGCATCGATGAAGAAGAGATCGATATTCTGGAACTGCCTTTTCAACAGGCGCTGGCGATGATGAAAAGCGGTGAGATCATGGACGGTAAAACGATCATGCTCTTGCAGCACCTGTACCTTCGCCAACTAACGCAATTCCCAAACTGAGCGGTTGATCCACTGGTGCCGATGACACGATACGCCAGGCTAACAGAAAAGCTGACGTTCCGGGGGATCGATCGTCTTGATCATACAGCGTAATCAGTACGTTCATTTTTGATGTGAACATACTGATTACGCTGTCCGATTATTTCCCCGCTGAAATCAGATTGGCAAAGAGTCGATAGGCTCCCGGCACACCGGCGGGCAACTCCCGGAAGAACACAAGACCCGTGTACATGAAGCTTCCTTTGCCGTACTTGGCGTAGATCAGACTTCCCTGCTTAGGCGCTTCGTTCTGATCATGCGACGAGAAAATGGGTTCGTAGGCTTTGTCCCAATCCTGCGCAAAGTAAATGCCGCGCTCCTGAATCCAGCCCGAAAAATCGGCTTCGGTGATCTTGTTCGGGTAATTGAGCAGGGGATGCTGCGGGTTGATGAACGTCATCGGTGCATCCTCTTCCGTTACGCGCTCGTTCACCACTTTGAAGGGATAAGGGCCCATCTGGCTAACCTTGAGCCCGTTCTGAATAAAACCCGATCCGCCCGGCGTAACGTACTGAACCACCATCGTTCCGCCGTTCTTTACGTATTCCATCAGCGTAGCCTGATAATTGGCCAGGTAATCATTGATATTGTATGCCCGTATGCCGACCACAATCGCATCGTAACCGGACAGATTCTGGCTTAGTTCGGCCGGGCCGAGAATTGTGACGCGACAGCCCATCTGCTGCAACGCGGCAGGAACCTCATCGCCAGCTCCAACGATGTAGCCTACATTCTTAGCCGTTACTTTTACGTCCAGTTTGACCAGCTTGGCTTCGGCAGGAGGGAAGAGCGTTTGCGTTGGAATGTGCTTGTAGGCAATGATGCGCAGCCCGGTTGTGAATGTGCCGTCTGGTGTTCCGGTGTTCATAACGGCTTGTAGTTTGCCATTCTGAGCCTGGGCCGTCGGGATAATTTTGAACGTTACCCGTTGCTCACTTCCCTTACCCGCCAGCGAGAAAGGCAGTGATGCTGGTTCAACTGTCCAGCCTGAGGGGGCATTGATTTTTACGGTTCCCGATACATTGGCCCGTCCCGCCCGCAGGACAAGTTCCGCCGTTTTAGGTGTTGCATCCGAGAACGCATATACCCGTTCTGTCATATTAGCCGTTACGTCAGGCTGGATGATAAAGGGCCGGTAAATCTCGCCATCGACCGGGTCCGTTGATTTGTATACAACCGGCCGGCTGAAGGTAAACCGTTGGCCGCTAATCTCGAACGTATAGCTGGCCGTTAGTGCGGGCGGATTTTCGGGTAATCCGATAAGCTGTTGATTGTCGACCTGAAATACGCCTTTAACGATTGGTTTTTCGAGCCAGTAGGGTTGTGAAATTTTCTGCGTTTTCGGGATAGTCACGAGCGTTGGCAACAGCACCACATCGTTTGGTTTGAGGGCCAGATTCAGCGTCGTATCCTTACCCGTCGAGTAGCGGACATTTACCAGCGTAACGGGTACGTCGGTCCGGCTGACGATATTGGTTGCTATTTTGATGGTTTCGCCGGGCGTGGCGGCAAAGTCGGTTGGATTGGTTTCAAACCACAGGCCCAGGCATTGCCGAATCAGCGTTTCTACTTCCTGTCGCTTGGCCTTGACGTAAATCGACGTGGTGTCGAGTTTGTTGAGGGCACCGTATAGCTGGACCAGCGCGGGCACCGACGCATCGGGTTGATCGGGTTTGAAGCTGGCAATGAGTTTGGTAACTTGTCCCTGCACAGCGGCACTGTTAGGCACCCGTTTCCAGGTCAGGTCAATACCATCGAGTGGATCTTTTTCGACCGGATCTCCGCCTTTCAGCAGCAGATAGTCGATGCGGGCACTCCGGTTAGCAGCTACCCCAAATCCCTGACTCTTGTGCTGACTACGACTTTCGGAGGCAATCTCACCGTATGATTTGCCCAGCAATGGGTTGTACAAACCCGTTTCGATACCGATCAGGTTACCGGCTTCGTCGGGTTTTTTATTGCTCATGAACGCACCGGGAATAAACATATTCCAGAGAATGCGCTTGGCCTGCCAGGGCTTCACGTAGGTCAGCTGTTCGGGAAATTTCGTCGGATCGTTAGAAATCTTGAATGCCTGCTCGGCTAGAAAGCCGGATGCGCTATGGTGACCGTGACCCGCACGGGCGTCGGGCGGAAAACGGGTGATAATGACATCTGGCTGGTACTTACGGATCATCCAGACAACGTCGGCCAGCACTTTATCCTGCCCCCACGTCCGAACGGCTTCGTCCGTCGATTTAGAAAAACCGAAGTCGTAAGCGCGGCTGAAAAACTGGTCGGGCCCATCAACGCGCCGGGCGGCCAGCAACTCCTGCGTGCGAATGACGCCAATGTTTTCGCCCTGTTCCGGACCGATCAGGTTTTGGCCGCCATCGCCCCGTGTCAGCGACAGATAACCCGTCCGCACCAGTCGATCCTTGGCCAGATAAGCCAGCATCAGCGTATTCTCATCGTCGGGGTGAGCGGCTATGTACAATACTGACCCCAGCACGTTCAATTTTTTCAGGTTGGATAAAATTTCGCCGGGTGCTGGGGGTTTGATTGGGCCGTAAGGAACCTGAGCGAATAGGGTTGACACAAGGGAACAACCAAGAAGTAGGGCAGACAGGCGTTTGCGTAGAGACACGGTGAAGAAGCGATTTTAGGCTATCGGCCAAATTTACACGTTATGCAGGACTTTCTTGTTGAACTTTCCGGAGCTTTACCGGTACAATGCCTAGTCAACTCTAAAAATGAGTAGTTAAAAACGCGCAGTCGTTTAACGCAAACACTAGATACTGTGTCGTTAACTTTGGGTGGATAAGGTTTGGCGCGGCTGGCAAATCGTTAAATTAGCACCGAAATAACGTCGATTACCTGTCAAACCCTTATTCGCATGAACATACCAAGCGTTGGTAGTTTATTTCTGTTTTTCCTGGTGCATGTTGCCAGTGCGCAACAGCCCATTCATCTTATTCCTCAGCCCGTTGATGTGCAACCGCAACAGGGTACGTTTACGATCAGCAAAACCACAACGATTAGCTACAATCAGCCCAAAGCCCAGGCGGTAGCCGCCATGACGGCGCAACAACTGAATACACCAACCGGGTTTGGACTAAACGCAAAATCCGGTAAAAAAGGTGCGATCCAGTTCGATCTGAACGCAACACCGAATCCAAAGCTCGGTAAAGAAGGCTACACGCTTGATGCCTCGTCGAAAGGGGTCGTTATCACGGCCAACGAGCCAGCCGGTCTTTTCTACGGAATGCAGTCGCTGATTCAGCTTCTACCTAAAGAAATTGAAAGTAAGAAGCCCGCCAGTGCCGCCTGGACACTGCCCGCCGTTCGTATCACCGATTACCCGCGCTTTGCTTGGCGGGGTATTATGCTCGATGTGAGTCGCCATTTCTTCTCCAAAGAAGACGTGAAAAAATACATCGATGAGATTGCTAAGCTGAAATACAACACCTTTCACTGGCACCTGAGCGATGATAACGGCTGGCGAATCGAGATCAAGTCATTGCCCAAACTGACGGAAGTCGGAGCCTGGCGCGTTCAGCGGTCGGGTCATTTTGGCGACCGACTCGACCCTAAACCGGGCGAAGCTGTTCCATACGGCGGTTTTTATACCCAGGAGGACATCAAAGAAGTTGTCAAATTCGCGCAGGATCGTAACGTTACCATCGTTCCCGAAATCGACGTTCCCGGTCATAGTATGGCCGCCCTGGCTGCCTATCCAGAGCTGAGTTGCACCAAAACGCCGGTCATGGTCAATCCCGGAACGGCCTTTGCCACCTGGTACGGCAACGGGACGTTCAAGATGTTCCAGGAAAACACACTGAATCCGTCGGATGAAAAAGTGTATGAGTTTCTGGATAAGGTTTTCACCGAAGTAGCGGCCCTTTTTCCGAATCCGTACATCCACGTCGGTGGCGATGAGTGCTACAAAGGCTACTGGGCACAGGACCCCGGTTGTCAGGCGCTGATGAAGCAGTTAAACATTCGGCACGTTGAAGACTTGCAGGGGTACTTCATGAACCGCGTTGAGAAGATTCTGAAAGCAAAAGGGAAAAAGCTGCTCGGCTGGGACGAAATTCTGGAAGGTGGTATTTCGCCGGAAGCAACGCTGATGAGCTGGCGGGGTATTAAGGGCGGCATCGAAGCCGCTCAGATGGGCCATGACGTGGTGATGACCCCATCGACGTTTGCCTACATCGATTATCAGCAGAGCGACGTCGATCCGCCTATTTATGCGATGCTGCGTACCAAAAAAAGCTACAGTTTTGATCCGGTGCCCGAGGGTGTCGACGCGAAACACATTCTGGGCGGGCAGGCCAATCTCTGGACGGAACAGATTCCGACGCTTCGTTACGCCGAGTACATGACCTATCCACGCGGGTGGGCACTGGCCGATGTGTACTGGTCGCCGAAGGAGTCGAAAAACTGGGAAAAATTTGTGCCTCGTATGGAAGCTCATTTTGACCGTGCCGATGTGGCGCAGGTCAATTATTCGCGGGCGGTTTACGACGCGATTATCAAAACGAGCCAGAAGAACGGGAAACTGGTGCTGGAACTGGACAGTGAGGTGCCTAACCTGGATATCTACTACACGATTGACGATACCATGCCCGACGCCTTTTCGACGAAGTACAGGCAGGCGGTCGAATTACCGGAAGGACCGATCACGCTTCGGGTGATCACGTACCGGGCCGGAAAACCGATTGGGCATTTGATCGTTATGTCGCGCGACGCGTTGCAGAAGCGTGCCGGACGGTGAGTGGTGATGCTGCTTGTTTACCCTCACCCCCAACCCCTCTCCCAAAACGGGAGAGGGGAGAAAAAACTGGTATTTGCGCTCCCCTCGCCCAGAATGGGATAGGGGTTGGGGGTGAGGGTAAACCTTTAGAATCGGCTTTTGTCATCGGATGACAGAAAGTAGGTGCACACGTAATTCAGTACAACCGGATACAACTCAATCAACAAACCTCTTTCATGAAACACCCTTTATTGGTCAGTGCCTTGCTTTTAGCGGGCGGCTTGGCATCGTCGACCTACGCGCAGGATCGGCTCAGCGGGAAAACCTTCGCAACGCGGGCCGTGGTGATGGCCCGGCACGGAATGGCTTGCACATCACATCCCCTTTCGACCCAGGCTGCGGTCGACGTACTTCGGTCAGGGGGCAACGCCATCGACGCGGCTATTGCGGCCAATGCGATGGAGGGGCTGGTTGAACCGCACGTCAACGGCATCGGTGGTGATCTCTTTGCGATCGTCTGGGATGCCAAAACCAAAAAGTTGTATGGACTTAACGCGTCAGGACGGTCACCGTATAGCCTGACGCTGGCCGAACTGCAAAAGCGGGGTTTGAAACATATTCCGTCGGATGGACCACTGCCTGTTTCGGTGCCGGGTTGTGTCGATGGGTGGTTTGAACTGCACAAGCGGTTTGGCCGGACACCCATGCCTAAAATCCTGTCACACGCCATTCGCTACGCCCGCGAAGGCTACCCGGTTCACGACGAAGCCGCTTATTACTGGCCCACTATGTTGAACCGGTTCGGTAAATACCCTAATGTGAAGGAAACCTACGCCATCAACGGAGCTGCACCGAAACGGGGTGATTTGTTCAAGAATCCCGCATTGGCCAATACACTCGAAAAGATTGCCAAAGGGGGACGGGATGCGTTTTATAAAGGGGATATTGCGCAGAGCATCGATGGGTTCATGAAAAAGATGGGCGGTTACCTCAGCGCGAAAGACCTGGCCGATCATACCTCGGAATGGGTTGAGCCGGTCTCGACCAATTACCGGGGCTACGATGTGTGGGAGTTGCCGCCAAATAGTCAGGGTATCGCTGCGTTGCAGATGCTGAACATTCTTGAAGGATACGATTTTTCGCAAACGCCCTGGGGAAGTCCCGAACACATCCACCGGTTTATCGAAGCGAAGAAGCTGGCGTTCGAAGATCGCGCCAAATACTATGCCGACCCGGCGTTTGCCAAGATCCCCGTGAAGGAACTGGTATCGAAGGAGTATGCCACTGAACGCCGTAAGCTCATCGACCTGACGCGCGCAGCCAGTCGCGTGGATGCGGGTAATCCGGCGTTGAAACAGGGCGACACCATCTACCTGACCGTTGCCGACGACGAAGGAAATATGGTCTCGCTGATCCAGAGTAACTACCGTGGATTTGGTTCGGGTATGGTTCCTGATGGCCTTGGCTTTATGCTTCAGGATCGGGGTGAGTTGTACAGCCTGATCGACGGACAGAATAACACCTTTGCGCCCCACAAACGACCCTTTCAGACCATTATTCCCGCGTTTATAACGAAAGATGGGGAACCGTTTATGAGCTTCGGCGTGATGGGTGGAAGCTTTCAGCCGCTGGGCCACGTTCAGATCGTTATGAACATGATCGATTTCGGGATGAATCCGCAGGAAGCGGGCGATGCGCCCCGGATCGATCATTCGGGGTCATCGGAGCCAACCGGCGAAAAAATGACGGATTCGGGTCTGATAACGCTGGAATCGGGGTATCCCTACGAAACGATCCGTGACCTGATGCGCCGGGGTCACAAGGTCGGTTACGGCATGGGGGGCTACGGTGGCTATCAGGCCATTATGTACGACCCCAAAAATAAAGTCTATCATGGGGCCACTGAATCCCGCAAGGACGGCCAGGCCGCTGGCTTCTGATAATCGTTGAACGAAGCCCCTCTCCTTGTTTCAGGAGAGGGGTTGTGGTGAATACTTACGGGCGCGTCAGCAATCGGTCAATGGGCATGACCTGCCCGTTTTTAATGACTTGCTCAACGTTCAGCGCATCGGTTATTTTGGTCAGCGGATCACCGTTGACGATGACCAGATCGGCGAGTTTTCCCGGTTCGATGGAGCCTAAATCCTTGCTGACACCCACCGTTTCGGCGGCCCAGAGTGTAGCCGAACGTAGCGCCTGATAAGGTGTTAGACCCGCACCCACAAAGCATTGTAATTCGGTATGGAGACTTAATCCGTAGGGAACAAATGGACTGTCAGTGCCGGTTGTGACGTGCGCCCCCGCATCAACCAGTGCCTTTACTCCTTTCTGCAAGTTGCCGAAATTGGTCAGATACCCCGGACTGAGCTTGGCGTACTGGGCTGCTCCCGCCTGAAGTGTGTTGTTGTACTCTTCCGAATAAAAAGCCCGGTATTGTCGGTTCTCGTATAAACTCGGATCTTTCGTACCCAGGACTGAAAAGCCGCCCTGTAAGGAAGCCGTTGGTGTGATGTTCATGCCGGATTTGGCCAGTAACTGAATCACGTCTTGGTAGCTCCGGTTCATAGCCGTAATCTTGGGCGAATACCCGCGCCGACTTGTTCCGCCGATATGCTCAACGGCATCCACGTCGTAGCGCATAGCCGGGAAAATTTCGTGCGAGGACACCGGCATACCGTGGGCGTGAGCGAAGGTCGTAATCCGTTGCTGCATGGCGTCGGGCATCCGAACGTACGTTTTAATCAGGTCGTACCCCAGCCGGACCGAGCGGTTTAGTTCGCGGTCGAGTTGCTCGTCGGAGTTGATGCTAGTAGCAGCACCGTAATAGATCCGGGTGCCGTCGGTGAGGCCACCGGTGAAAAACTGACGCGGACCGGGCCGGACACCACTCGCCCAGGATTCCTTCCGTTCAAGCGCATCGTAGGGGTCAGCACCCGGCTCGCGGATGGAGGTGATACCGAACGAAAGCCATAGCCGCCCAATCTTCTCCCCAACCATCGAATGCTGATGCGTGTGCATCTCGAACAGCCCTGGAATAACTGTTTTTGTCGATGCGTCGATCAGCGTACCTGTACGACCCGCTTTGTGGGGCTCGATGGCTTTAATGCGGTGACCATCGATCAGAATATCGACATTCGTACGGTAAGTCGCTGATTTTCCGTCGAACAACCGTCCGGCGTGGACCACGACGGTACCCGTAGGCTGGCTAATTTTCCAGGCCAAATCCATCGGAATTACTTCGATGCGACCATCGGCTACGTAGACCTGTTTCAGAACATCCGTAGCCAGAACGAGCAAACTCTTTGAATCGCCGGTCCAGGTGGGCGTGTCAACTTGTTCGCTGGTTAGTTGGCGGGGCGTTCCCACGATGGACCCATCCGGTTTTACGTCCGTCAGCCACAACAACCCATCGAGAACGTAGGCCATTTTGGTGCCATCGGGCGACCAGACCGGGCCGTTTTGACCACGGGTAGCGAGGCTGTGCGCCAGAGCGGGTGAGACATACCGATCATTCTTACCATCGAGCGAAATCAGCAGCACCTCACTAACGCCTTCCCGATACCGCGACGAGTAGGGGTGAAGGGCCGACACAGCAATGGTTCTGCCATCCGCCGACCACGTAGCCTGACTGGGAACAAAGATCGACTCGTGTATTTTTTGCGTTTTAGGCACCGTTACGTCAGCAGTGTAAGTCACATCGGCGGTATAGAGGGTGCTGCGGCCCCAGGCGTTACGCGCATCGCTTTGGTAAAAAGCCACCTTGCTGCCATCGGGCGACCAGGTCGGGTAGTGGAGATCGTCGGCCATGTCGCTCAGAAGTTTATCCTGACCCGTTTTCAGATCCCGAATCCAGACATCCATGTTGCCGTTGCGATCAGACACGTAAACGAGTTTTGTCCCGTCTGGCGACCAGTTCGGTTCAAGTTCCATAGTCGGTCCCTGCGTTATTCGTTCGGGTGATTTCGTGCCTTTTGCCAGTATCCACAAATCGCCCAGAGCCGCGAACGCGATCTGCTTGCCATCGGGCGAAATAGTTGCTCCCTTGATGCCTTTGACAACCTGCGGCTGCTGGCTATCGAAGTCGTATGTCTTGCGCTTATACCTGTTACGAGGTAACGCGATGATGGCCTGAAACGGAATCGTCTGTGCTGTTTTGCTGCCAATCTTCCGACGTTTCAGCAGGCCATTCGCCGTGTACAGGTATTCGTCCGATGAGAACCAGCTTACCCGGAATGGAAATACGTCGTCGGCGACTTCGGTGAGCATTTGTGTTTTATTGTCCGCTACCGACACCGTTTCCAGCCCACTTTGCGATTTAGTCAGCGCGTTATAAAAAATATGCGAACCATCCGGCTGCCAGGCTGGTCCGGCGAGTTTAGCGTTCGACGGTGAGACGATCTTTTCGGAGCCACCGGGTGCTGTTACATAAATTCCCGGCGCATCGGTTCGGTCGGAAACGAAGACAACCCGTGACCCATCGGGCGAGAAGGCCGGATTGAAATCGTTGCCCGAATCGGTGGTGAGTTGGGTTAATTGACCATTGGCCAGCGTAAGTTGCCAGATGTCGTAATTGCCGCTACGATCCGACGAGAACACAATCCGTTTTCCATCGGGCGACCACTGCGGTTCGCGGTCATCCTGAATGCCCGACGTTAGTTGTTTTGGCTTGCCGCCCGTTGCCGGAACGGTCCAGATATGATAGCGGCCATCCCAAAAAGCATGGAACACAATCTGATTCCCATCGGGCGACCAGCTTGGCTGGCGACAGTCACCCAAATTATCGGTAATGGGCTTAGCGACTCCACCGGTTGCGGGTACTATCCAGATGGTTCCCTGCAAATCGATGACGATCTTCGACTTGTCGGGGGAGAGGTCGGCCGCCATGTTGGTACCTTCCGTAACCGTGACCCGAATTGAGTCGATCGTGTTAGCCTTTAATTGGGTTATAAAAAGAAAAAATAGAATTAAGCCAAAAAGGGCTGCTCTCGGGTTAATCAGTTCAGGTATAGATTTCATAGAGGAAGGACAACGTGCTGATTACGAGTAAGATGGTTAGTTCTGATGATTCAGTTTCTTAACCTACACAGCTGCGTTTACACTTCCTAGCGCTGGAATGAATTGACCGGTAATGACCCGAAATCTCCTGAAAAAAACGTACTTATCCTTAAAAAAAGTCAATGTAAGTCGCTGTTATACAGAGGCAAATTCTATATTTGTGAGCATTCCTATTCCTAAATTCATTTTCTAACTTATCAATCAATCACATGAATTACAGCGTCTATTTAGCGCCTGTGTTAGGTATTGTTGGCCTGTTGGTGATGTTTACAAAATTTCTCTGGGTTTCGCGGCAGGACGCTGGCGACGCCCGGATGCAGGAAATTGCCGGATACATCGCCGACGGGGCTATTGCCTTTCTTAAAGCCGAGTGGCGGGTACTTACTTACTTCGGGGTTGTTGTTGCTTTGTTACTGGGTTACATGGGTTCTCTCGTGCCTAATTCGAGCCCAATCATTGGTCTGTCGTTCATATTGGGTGCCTTTCTGTCGGCGTTGGCCGGCTATATCGGTATGAACATTGCCACCAAGGCCAACGTCCGGACGGCCCATGCGGCTCGTACCAGCCTGAAGCGTGCGCTCGAGGTTTCGTTCACCGGCGGTTCGGTTATGGGCATTGGCGTGGCCGGTCTGGCGGTGCTGGGCCTTGGCGGGCTATTCATCATTCTCTATAAATTGTACGTCGGTGCCGATGGCGATGTTAATGGCCTGCCAATGGAGAAGACGCTCGAAGTACTGGCCGGTTTCTCGCTTGGTGCCGAATCCATCGCGTTGTTTGCCCGTGTCGGGGGCGGTATTTATACGAAAGCCGCCGACGTTGGCGCTGACCTGGTTGGTAAAGTTGAAGCCGGTATTCCGGAAGATGATCCCCGAAATCCGGCAACCATTGCCGATAACGTAGGGGATAACGTGGGGGACGTAGCCGGTATGGGGGCTGACTTGTTTGGCTCATACGTGGCGACCATTCTGGCGACGATGGTGCTTGGCCGCGAAATCAAAATTCCCGCCGACCTGAATATTTACGGCCATTCGCCCATCGTGTTACCGATGGTCATTGCTGGTTTAGGACTAATCTTTTCGATTATCGCTACTTATTTTGTCCGGGTGAAAGACGACAACGGCAGTGTACAGGGCGCGTTGAACCTGGGCAACTGGGCATCAATCGGCATGACACTGGTAGCGTCTTATTTTCTGGTGACAAGCTATTTGCCCGACGTTACGATGACGATTCGGGGTGTTGAATTTACGCGGATGGATGTGTTTTACGCCATTGTGACGGGCCTGATCGTGGGGGCGCTGATGTCGTCGATCACGGAATATTATACCGCTATGGGTCGTCGGCCGGTATTGTCGATCATTCGTCAGTCAGCAACGGGTGCGGCTACCAATATTATCGGCGGCTTGTCGGTGGGTATGGAATCGACCGTATTACCTATTCTGGTGCTGGCGGCTGGTATCTACACGTCGTATCACTTTGCCGGCTTGTACGGTGTAGCTATTTCGGCGGCTGGCATGATGGCTACAACGGCCATGCAGCTGGCGATTGATGCCTTCGGTCCCATCGCCGATAACGCGGGGGGAATCGCCGAGATGAGCTACCTGCCCGAGGAGGTTCGGGGTCGAACCGACATTCTGGATGCCGTTGGTAATACGACTGCGGCAACCGGAAAAGGGTTTGCTATTGCATCGGCTGCGCTGACAGCGTTGGCATTATTCGCTGCTTTCGTGGGTCTTTCGGGCATTTCGGCCATCGATATTTACAAGGCTGATGTGCTGGCGGGCCTGTTCGTGGGGGCCATGATTCCGTTCATTTTCTCGTCGCTGGCGATTGCTGCCGTGGGTCGGGCGGCCATGGCGATGGTGGAAGAAGTGCGACGCCAGTTTCGGGATATTCCGGGTATTATGGAAGGAACGGGCAAACCCGAATACGAAAAATGCGTAGCCATTTCAACCCAGGCATCAATTCGGGAGATGATGTTGCCTGGAGCGATTGCGCTGTCCGTACCCGTAATCGTCGGTTTTATTTTTGGTCCCGAAGTATTGGGTGGTCTGTTAGCGGGGGTCACGGTTTCGGGCGTGTTGATGGGTATTTTTATGAACAACGCCGGTGGCGCGTGGGATAACGCCAAGAAGTCGTTCGAAAAGGGGGTGCTGATCAATGGCGAAATGTTCTACAAGAAATCGGAGCCGCACAAAGCGTCCGTGACGGGTGATACTGTCGGCGATCCGTTCAAGGATACATCCGGCCCGTCGATGAACATTCTGATCAAACTGATGTCGATCGTGTCGCTGGTCATTGCGCCCTACATCGCCGTGCAATCGTCGGATACGCCGGGCTACGATCGGGAAGGTAAGGTAGCGGCTGGCACGGAAGTTCCGCTGGAAGAGTCAACGGCGGCTGATAACGACGACGTTAGCACCCCGAATGCCAAGCTGGGTGCGTTCAGCATTCAGAAGCTGACGAGTGGTGTTGCGCTGAACATTCCCGAGTTTGGGGTCGAAAACAAGCTGCTGACGTTTATCAAAAGTGACAAGCCTGTCGATAAAACGACCTGGTTCGATTTCGACCGGCTGACCTTCGACACGGGGGCGGCTACCTTAAAACCTGAATCGCAGGAACAGCTGAAAAACATCGCCGAAATTCTGAAAGCGTATCCCGCTGTACACGTGAAGCTTGGTGGCTACACCGACAACACGGGCAAAGCGGCCAGCAACCTCAAACTCTCGCAGGACCGGGCCAATTCGGTGCGGGTTGAACTGGAAAAATTGGGTATCGGCAGTGAGCGTCTGGCGGCCGAGGGATACGGACAGGAACACCCCGTTGCGTCGAATGGAACCGAAGAGGGTAAGGCCCAAAACCGCCGGATTTCGATTCGGGTAACGGAGAAGTAGAACCATCCTGCTCGTATACAGACATAAAAAAGCCGCTCTGACTGATCAGAACGGCTTTTTTACGTCTATTAGTTGTACTAACCCGTAAAGGCACTATTATTTGGCCGAAACCGTACCACGCAGTGCACGTGGGATTTCAATGCTGGCCACTGGGTTCGAAGCCTGCTCAAGCAGTTCGAAGTCTTTTACAACAATCTGACCAACGCGAACGGATTTGCCCAGATCAAGATCTGATACGTCAACGTCGATGAAATCAGGGATGTTTTCAACAAGGCCCTTCACGCGCAGTTTCCGAACGCGGGTTACCAGTTTACCCCCTTTTTGTACGCCAGGAGCCGTTCCAACCAACCGAACCGGAACCGCAACCTTAATTGATTTGCCGTCCGTGATTTGCAGGAAGTCGACGTGTAACAATACGTCGCTCACTGGGTGGAATTGGGATTCCTGAAGAACCGCCCGGTATTCAGCGCCTTCAATGTTGAGGGCCACTTCATAAATGTTCGGCGAATAGAGCAGGTCGCGGAACAGGATAGCTGGCGCGTAGAAATGCACCTGCTCATCTCCTCCGTATAACACGCACGGAACATTACCCTCGGCCCGAATCGCTTGTGACTCCGCACGGCCGAGATTCGCTCGTTGATACCCTACAATCTCGATTTTTTTCATGATACTTAAAATTAATTGGTGAGTGAGCCGTAAATGACCGTAAAGCGCCAATAGAGCTCCATTCCGTAATCACCTGAGGGCTCAGTTTTTTATAAACAGTGAACTAATAGATTCATGATCCCGAATGCGTCCAATGGCTTTTGCAAATAGCTCGGCTACCGACAGCACTCTTATTTTTTCGTTAGGCTGCTTCATCGGCAGTGTATCCGCAACGACCAGCTCATCCAATATCGAATTGGAAATATTCTCGTGGGCTCTGCCTGACATAATGGGGTGCGTACACACCGCCCGTACCGACGCAGCGCCTTTGTCCATAATGATCTGGGCCGCCTTTGCCATTGTTCCCCCCGTGTCGATCAAATCGTCCACGAGTACGACATTGGCTCCTTCAACGTCACCAATGACCTGCATCGACGCAATTTCGTTGGCCCGTTTCCGGTGCTTATCGCAGAGCACGATATCAGCATTGAAGTGCTTGGCGAACGTCCGGGCGCGATTGGCACCGCCAACGTCCGGCGACGCAACGACCAGATTCTCCAGATTCAAACTTTTAATGTACGGCACGAACACCGACGTTCCTTCCAGATGGTCGACGGGGAAGTCGAAAAAACCCTGAATTTGTCCGGCATGTAGATCAATCGTCATCAATCGGTCAACGCCCGATGCCGCCAGCATATTAGCGACTAATTTGGCCGCAATCGATACCCTGGGTTTGTCTTTACGATCTTGACGGGCGTACCCAAAATACGGAATGACAACGGTGACGTAGTGTGCTGAAGCCCGACGGGCGGCATCGACCATCAGCAGCAATTCCATCAGATTATCGCCGGGAGGGGGCGTCGACTGAATTAAGAACACATCGCAGCCACGAACCGACTCTTCAAAGCTAGGCGACATTTCACCGTCGCTAAAACGCCGACACGTATAGCCGCCCAGGTCTTTCCCGTAGTAGTGCGCGATTTTTTCGGCTAAGTAAGTGGATTGACTCCCTGAAAAAATCTTAACCGGATTGAACGAAGCCATTAGTACCTGACAAATTTCCCGCAAAGGTACGAAAAAAATAAGTAGAGGAAACCCTGTTCCGCAGAGTTTATTAGGGGAGTGACAAAAAACGGAGTTACTGCCTGCCGGTCGTACCTATTGATAACTTACCCTATGGATCGTACGCGAAAGCCAAACAATTCGCCTTTCAGTCGATTCTGTACGTATGATAGACACCGCTACGACCACACCACGACCAAGTACATTGTGGCTATCCGATGCCGGAAAAATGGATGGACTGATTAGTCGAATCGCCAGCGTTGCGGCCCAGACGGATGAGGACGGCACCTTTCCGGAAACGGCCTTCGGCTGGCTGACGGAAGCCGGACTGCTGGCCGTTACCCTTCCCGGTCAGGAATTGGATAACCGGTTGCCCGTTACTGATCAGCTGCTGAACTTATTGAAACGAATCGGCACGGGAAATTTGGCGGTCGGACGAATTTACGAAGGCCACATCAATGCGCTGAACCTGATTGATTTATACGCTAACTCAGACCAAAAACGAGTCTGGGCTGATGACGTGCGGAAATATGATCGATTGTTTAGTGTCTGGAACACGCAGGCTGGCGACGGTGTTCGGATTCATGCGATCGGCGATGGCCGGTATCGCCTGGAAGGATCGAAAACGTTCTGCTCAGGCGCGGGCTGGATTCACCGTCCGCTCGTAACCGGTGAACTGATCGGTGCGGAAAAAAAAGGCTGGCAGATGTGCATTATTCCCACCGAACGCGTACAGCCGATTCCGCAGGATACGCGTTTCTGGCAGCCGCTGGGTATGCGGGCATCGGTCAGTTACAAGCTCGACTTTACGGGCGTTGAACTAACTGATGCCGACCTGCTGGGTGAGCCGGGTGATTACTTCCGGCAACCTTACTTCAGTGGCGGAGCCATTCGGTTTGCGGCTGTGCAGCTAGGTGGAGCCGAAGCGGTCTTTAACGAGACCCGCTCATTTCTGGCGTCGATGAATCGGATTGACGATCAGGCGCAGAAAACGCGCTTGGCTGAAATGGCTTACCTCATTGAGTCTGGAAACCAGTGGCTTGCATCATCAGGTACAAAAGCCGACGAGTGGATAACGCGCGGGGGGGAGACGGATAAGATCGTGGCATACGCCAACATGACTCGAACCGCCATTGAAGAAATCTGTCTGCGCGTGATGCAGTTGGCCGAACGATCGGTAGGAGCAAGGGGCCTGATGCGACCGCTCCCATTCGAGCGTATCCACCGCGATCTGACCTTCTATCTTCGTCAACCGGCTCCGGATGCTACCCTCGCTGATATTGGTCATTTTGTGCTCACAAATCAACCAAAAGCGCATGATCTCTGGCGTTGATAAGGCCCATTTTCTGGATGGACTGGCAGTGCCAGTTGACCCCCAACGCCTTGAGCAACTTGGTGATACGCTGGTAATAGCCCCGCATCCTGACGACGAATCGCTGGGGTGTGGCGGTACGATTGCGTTGCTGCGTGAACAGGGATATGCGGTGCACGTTCTGTTCGTGAGCGATGGAAGCATGTCACACCCCAATTCGCCCAGTTACCCAGCCGAACGGCTTCGCCAGCTACGCGAATCAGAAGCGTTGGAAGCACTGGCTATTCTGGGTGTGTCGCCACATGATTGCACATTTATGCGCCAGAAAGACACGCAGGTCGCTGTGCCAGATAAGTCAGGTTTCGACGAAGCGGTTGCCTTCATGCATGACCTTATTGATCGGGTTAAGCCCCAAACGATACTGGTGCCCTGGCGTCGGGACCCGCACCGCGACCATCGGGCATCGTGGCAGATTCTGATGGGCGCGTTGGCTCGTAGTTCGACGAAGCCGCGCGTACTGGAATATTTGATCTGGCTGTGGGAGCTGGGCAACGAAACCGATATGCCCCGTCATGACGAGATGAACGTCTGGTGCGTACCCATCGAGTCGGTGATGAATCAGCGCAGGCAAGCCATTGCGGCTCATCGCTCGCAGGTGAGCCGGTTGATCAGCGATGACCCGACTGCTTTTTATCTGTCGCCGGAACTCTTGACCCACTTCGAAACGCCCCGCGAGTTATTTCTGGAAGCCATTTACCCTAATTATTGACAACGTATGCCAAGTCTGCCAACCACTTATTTCGATGATGTCTACCGGGCTAATGAAGACCCCTGGGCCTTTGAAACCAGCCCATACGAACGAGCCAAATACGAAGCGACAATGGCCGCTTTACCGAATGATCATTATAAAAGTGCGTTCGAAATCGGCTGCTCGATCGGTGTGTTGAGCGAAATGCTGGCGCAACGCTGTGGTAAACTGCTGGCTGTCGATGCGAGTGAGTTGCCGCTCAAAACCGCTCGTCAGCGACTGGCTGCCTACCCGCAGGTGACGATCAGCCAGATGAGCATTCCCAACGAATTTCCGGACCAGCCGTTCGATCTTATCCTGATGTCTGAGGTCGGTTATTACCTGGCGCTGGACGATCTGAAACAGGTAAGGCAATTGCTGATTGATCATCTGGAGACCAACGGACAGTTGCTATTGGTCCACTGGACACCTTTCGTACATGATTATCCGCTCACCGGCGATCAGGTACACGAGCTTTTTCTGGAATCCACCGGAGCAGGAAAACCGCTGATTCATCTGCTCGGGCAGCGCACGGACAAATACCGGTTAGACCTATTTGGGAAATCCATGTAGAGACCGGTCGGGATGCCGCATCACCGCCGGTGCGGCATCCCTTGCGTCTCCTGACCGGATGGCTGCCAATGATTGCTGACGCGAATGAGACGCACGATTGCTAACGCGAATGAGACGCAAGGGATTGCGTCTCTACGTAGAAAATTAGGATCTGACGAACGTGCGCAGATCCTGAATGGCAGCCGTGATGGGTACTGGTGTCCATTGCTCGGCCCACGGTCCTCTGGCTATCGCTTCTTCCACTTTCTCCCATAGCTGACCGAAAAAACGACTCTTCTCGATCTCGGTCATGAGCCAGTTGGCATCCACTAACAGATCCTGGGCAATCTGCACAATATCATCTGGACGGGATAGCTGCCCCTGAGCTTGCCACCACAGACGCAACTTCTGACGATTCCGGAATTTAGAAAGTATCGCTTCAACGGGCTCAACCAACTGCTCGTTTCCCGACTGATCCAAAGCCGCCCAATAGCGCAGCTGCTCCGAAAAACCAACCGCTACGCGACCATTTGTGCGGGTAGACGTAAATACCTTTACGTGTGGACTTTGCCTCACCCTCGCATCGGTTCTCAGGAGTGCTTTGTAGAACGCTTCATCTTCCAGAAATGGTTTCTCCGGCAAACGGCCCGCCTGTTCGTACATCTGGCAGGTAACGGCAATACTAGCGCCAAAATGTTGGAAATGGCGGGGCCACGGATCGTTCGGGCACGGATCAATCATGGCTTCGGCTTTGGCGATCAGCGTTCGATACATCACGTTGCGCAGGTGATACAAGCGTACCTTACTCGATTCAGGATGGGTCAGAATTCGGCCACCAACGGCGTCGTTTCCGTTCGCAATCTCGAGCATGATGTAATAAACCCAGTGTTTATCGACAATCGTGTCGCCATCGGTAGATGCGATAATACCACCCGCGTTTCCGGTGCTTGTCAACCGCCGGTGTGCTTCATCCATAAGAAGCCGACGAACAGTGCCGATGTTTGCTTTATTAGGCGGGAGTTGTATCTGAGCAATATGCAGCGGAAAGTCGGGGTAATTTCGCTGGTACTGACTAGCCACTTTGTACGATTGATCGGTGCAGTTATTGGCCAGGAGCAGTACTTCATACAGGGTAGAACTGAGTAGTTTGCCCGTACAATCCAACTGATTGCGAAGCGCATCCAGGGTTTGGGTCAAATGATGTGCTTCGTTGCGAACTGGCACAATGACAGTCAGTTGCAGTAAGGGAGAGGATAGCTCAGGAAACAAAAAGGGACTTACAATCAGATGTTCTGGGGCATCGTCAATTTCAGTTTGCATAGGGTCGATTACGCCTTGATCGCTCACATATATCCGTAAGGTATGATGACAACCGGATAACCCTATGATTGTTACCTGAACGGGCGTGGAAGCCGAAAAACTATGCCAATGGTGACGAATTGGGGCGTGTTAAGCTATGTCCTGACGGGTTCGTTTCGCTCCGAGCGAACGATAGATAAAGACGCATAGTGTCGCTGCCAGCACGCCAATGCCAGCGCCAGCCATCACATCGAGCGGGTAATGAGCAGCTACGTAAATCCGGCTGTAGGAAACAAAAATGGCCCAGAGGAAAATCCATTTCGTCCACGGGTACTGCCTGCCGACAAGCAACCAGACCCCTGTTGCCAGTGCGAACGTATTGGCTGCGTGTGAAGAGGCAAATCCGTATGGCCCCCCACACTCCAGCACGGGGTGGATCAGTCTTTGCAAGGCCGGAACGTGACAGGGCCGTAATCGGAGCGTGAGTGGTTTGAGCAGTGCCGATGCTGTCTGGTCGCTGATCGCTACCGCTGCCACCAGCGTCAATACCATCCAGATCGCCTGTTTCCGATAGCGAAAGACCAGCCAGCCGATCAGCAACGCGTAGAACGGAAACCAGGTGTTCCGTTCCGTAGCGAAGATCATGATTGGGTCCAGCCAGGATGCGTAGATACCGTTAAGTCGCAGAAATAGATCCGTGTCGAATTGATTGATCGCGTCGCGCAAGGTGAAGTCGGTTTACGAAACGTTACAAAACCAGGAACTGGCTCAGGTAATTTCGGGCCGTTAAAATCGCGGTATGAACATCCTCGGCGCTGCCTTCATACGCTTTATCTTCGACTTCAATGCAAACCGGCCCCCGGTAGCGCACGTCGGTCAGCGCAGCGAAAAAGTGGCCCCAGCGCACATCGCCCAGGCCGGGTAACTTCGGCGAATGGTATTCGAGTGGATTCGCCATAATACCCACACGGTTCAGTTTGTCCCGGTAAAGCTTAACGTCCTTGAGGTGAATATGGTGCAGCCGGTCGCGGTAGTCATAAATGGGTTTTACCTCATCCATCATCTGCCAGATCAGGTGGCTCGGATCATAGTTCAGCCCCAAGATTCGGGACGGAATGATCTCGAACAGGCGGTCCCAGATGGCGGGCGTAGTCGCGATGTTTTTGCCACCCGGCCATTCATCGTCCGTAAACCACATCGGACAGTTTTCGATGCCGATCTTTACGTTGTGTTCTTCTGCCACCTTCACGATAGCGGGCCAGTGCTCCGTGTATAACTTCAGGTTGTCGGAAACGCTCAATGATGGGTTACGACCAATAAATGTATTGACTACTGGAACACCCAGTTTAGCCGCTGCCCGGATGATCTTCTTGATATGCTCCCGATAAAACTCGGCCTGCTCCGGGTTGGGGTCCAGCGGGTTCGGGTAGTAACCAAGTCCCGAAATTGAAACCCCATAGAGCCGGGTCAATGTGTGCACCTGCTCGACGTTCAGGTTATCGACATCGATGTGCGTTACACCCGCATACCGGCGTGCATCGGCGTTTCCGCCGGGCCAGCACATCAATTCAATGCAACTGAACTTATTTTCAGCCGCAAACTTCAGAACACCGTTCAAATCATAGTCGGCCAGTATTGCCGACACAAAGCCAAGGTTGAGCATATGCAAAAGGAACAGAAGAAAACTGGCTGCGAAGATACAGGATTGTTGGGAAATGGTGTCAGCCGTGAATTGGCCAATCGGCGTATCGCGCCAATACTGATCAGGCATCTCGGATAGAAAAAGAAATAGCCCGCTACGGATGGCGGGCTATGGCAATGGCTAATCTGGAAGAGCGGTTGTTATAAAATGACAACCCCCGTTTTTACGGCCCACAGCGCGAGCCCGACCCGACTCTTTACTTCGAAGCGTTCAAATAACGTTTCCCGGTACCCATCGACGGTGCGGGGGCTGACGCACATCCGATCGGCGATTTGCACGTAGGTTAAGTCCGAGCAGGCTAGTTCGAGAAATTGAAGTTCGCGGTTATTAAGTTTAGGTGGGAACAGGTTTTTCCCGTAAAGAGAAGGTGCGAGCGTATTCATGAATATGGCGTGATTATAAGTTAACAGTTCATTGAGTTAACTCCTTGTAAGTAAGCCAATAAGGGATGAGATGTCAAAATCAAGTGAGTAAACGGTAGCATTTCGCTAAACTAATGTGATGGCCGTACCTGCATAAGTTTTCGTCAACGATGATTCCGTTTATTGTAGTGTACGAAAGACGAACAGGGTTGATACTACCGTAAACATGTAAACGTATTTTCCCGTAAAGACTCCTTAATCTGTTGTGGAAATTGATTGGCGAAAAGCGCGACTTATCGGTTTGAACAGGCCATCGGGCATCAGGGATGTGGACTGGCTTTTGGTACGGATAAAAAAAGAAAGGCTCCCATTGCTGAGAGCCTTTCCGGTAACGATATAGGATTGACTATTTGATCGAATCCTTTTTGGTGGTGTCTGTTGCCATCGTAGAGTCGCTAGACATGGTCGACATCGAAGATGAATCCGACGACATGGTCGAGCTAGAATCCGTTACCGTCGTAGACGATTCGGTTGATTCAGTTTTGGTGCTTGAGCAAGCCGTTGCCAGCGCCATCAAAGAAAGCAGGAAGAATGCAGATTTAGCCATAATTGTCAAATAATAGAGGTGAAGTCTATGTTTCTGACTATTAATGCCGGTAGTTAAGAATAGTAACCCATCGTTTCACAGAATTTTTGGTTCTTTTTGGCATTTCAATGGCAAATAGCCGAAATGGGTTCGACGAAGGGGGGCACCTAAACCAGTTTCGCTTTCAAAAACGTCACCGTTCGACTCCAGGCCAGCTTGGCGGCTGCTTCATTGTAGCGCGTGGGCGCGGTGTCGTTGTGAAACGCGTGCTGAGCTCCTTCATACACATACAGCTCATAGGGCACACCCGATTTTTTCAGGGCTTCTTCGTAGGCTGGTATCCCGGCATTAACTCGTTCATCCAGTCCGCCGTAGTGGAGTTGCATGGCGGCTTTGATCTTGGGAACGTCGGCTGCGTCGGGCTGACGACCGTAGAACGGAACGGCGGCCTTTAGATCCGAATCGTGAACCGCCAGTTGATTGGCCATGGCACCGCCCCAGCAAAAACCAACCGCACCCAGCTTACCCGTACTGTCGGGCCGATTTTTTAAATAGTCCAGGGCTTTAACGAAATTCTCGCGTGTTTTCTGCGCATCCAGTTTGCTGAACAAGTCGCGAATCTGGTCTGAACCGTCGCTACGGTTGTCGGCTGGTGTTCCTCCCGATGCCGAAAGTGCATCGGGCGCGAGGGCCAGGAAACCCGCCAGCGCCAGTCGTCGGGTCACGTCTTCGATGTGCGGATTCAGGCCCCGGTTTTCGTGAATGACCACCACCGCCGGATATTTTCCGGCGGCTGCGGGTCGCGCGAGATACCCTTTCATCGTGGTATCGACACCCGGATACGTGATCGATTCGGTTTTGATACGGTCGTCTTGGTGAGCGACGGTCTCGGCCTGTGCGTAGTTGATTTCCAGTAGCGGCAGTACGGCCATTGCGGCTGCCATGCCACCGGTCAGCTTAGCCAGCCGCTTCAGGAAATCGTCGCGTTTGAGCGGTTTGTGCGTGTATTCGTCGAACAGATTGATAATGCGCTGATCCATCGGTAGTCTAAGTTTGGGCTTGTTCTGTAAAGCTGATGAATCGTTCACGGAAATGCAAACTTCTTGCCTACCACGGACTTCAGCCCGTTTGCCGCATCAGGCGGGTGCCAGTAAACGAACTGAAATCCGTGCTACGCTGGCTGCGCTTACAAAAACATACCACCCGATGCTTCGATTCGTTGGGCGTTTACCCAACCGGCATTGGGCGAGCACAGAAAGGCAACTACACCGCCAATGTCGTCGGGTTGTCCTATACGGCCCAGTGCCGTTTGTGATGAAAGAAACGCGCTCATTTCAGGGTGTGCTTCGCGGGCTGCTTTGGTAAAATCAGTTTCAATAATGCCCGGCGCAACCAGATTGGCCCGAATGCCGCGCGAACCCAATTCTTTCGCCAGGTACTTGGTGAAGACTTCAATCGCGCCTTTCATCGATGCATAGGCGGCATAGCCGGGCGTTGCGAAACGGGTTAGGCCGGTGGAGACATTGACGATGCCTCCGTTATCGGCGAGTAGGGGCAACGCCTTCTGCGTCAGAAAATAAACGCCTTTGAGGTGAACGTTGAATAGATTGTCGAAATCTTCTTCGGTTGTCTGGGCGAAAGGCGATGCCGCATCGATACCGGCATTGTTGATAAGGAAGTCGAATGTGGTACGTCCCCACGTTTCGGTCAGCACCACCGAAACCTGCTGAACGAAGGCGTCGAAGGTACTGCTGATACCCGTGTCCAGTCGGAGTGCTACGGCTTTGCGACCCGTCTGCTCAATTTCGTTGACGACCGCTTCGGCTTCTTCCTGTCTAGTGCGGTAGGTCAGGATAATGTCGGTGCCATCGGCTGCGAGTTGCAGGGCCATATTTTTACCCAGACCACGGCTGCCACCGGTTACTAGTGCTATTTTGCTCTGTGTTGCCATCTTGTTTACGAATAAATGAGAACACAAAGGTGCAGGGTTTACCAGGCCGGGTTATGGTGACAGCTTCAGATTAAATGGTGAGCAGTTCAGTTTTTTGCCGATCGGCCGCCAAAACAGATTCCCGGTACTGCTTCGGTGTTACACCCTGAAACCGCTTGAAGAACTTCGTGAAGTTAGACGGATCAAAGGTCAAAGTAGCGGCAATTGTGGCGATGGTCTGTTGGTTGTCGTGCAGCATCGTCCGGGCAATGTCCATGATCTTCCGTTCGAAGAAATAACAGGGCGACTGGCCGGTGGTCAGTTTAATGGTATTGCTTAGGTGCGTCGGGTGAATGTTCATCTCGCTGGCAATATCCCGAATTTCGTACATCTCCGTCACCCGTTCTTCCAGCAGGTCAGTCAGATGGCGATCAATAATAGCGAGGAAATCGGCGGTTATCTCATGCTGCCGGGCCGCGATTTTCTGGGGTAACTTGTAAGTTGCCATGGGTGAGGGGCAGAATAACCCCCGTAAAAGTGCGTTTGAAACGGAACTACACGCCTTTTGGCCTGTGTCTGTACGAACAAGAGTTGTTGGTCTTCCATTCCATAAATCGGGACCTTGCTGGCAGACCAGTCCTGAAACTCACTAATTGAATACCATCGGTTGCACTGGTTTTTGTAAAACTGACGAACGGTATGGGAAAACACAAGCCCCATCCTACCTTTGTCGTCGCAATTGCCAGACAGTCTTTTGTCTAACTTCTTATATCTTTCGTCTATTCATGGAATACCGCATCGAAAAAGACACAATGGGCCAGGTACAGGTCCCGGCCAATGTGTATTGGGGCGCGCAGACCCAGCGTTCTATCGAGAATTTCAAAATTGCTCAGGACATTAATAAGATGCCCCGCGAGATTATCCGGGCGTTTGCATACCTCAAAAAAGCAGCCGCGCTGACGAACTTCGATGCGGGTGTATTATCGCAGGAGAAAAGCGATCTGATCGGGCGGGCCTGTGACGAAATTCTGGATGGCAAGCTCGATGACCAGTTCCCACTGGTTGTGTGGCAAACGGGTTCGGGTACGCAGTCGAACATGAACGTCAACGAGGTGGTAGCGTATCGGGGACACGTGCTGAACGGTGGTCAGCTCACCGACGAGAAGAAGTTTCTGCACCCGAACGATGACGTGAACAAGTCGCAGTCGTCGAACGATACCTTCCCGACGGCCATGCACATTGCGGCCTACAAAATTCTGCTCGACGTTACGATTCCGGGCATTACTAAACTGCGCGATACGCTGGCGGCCAAATCGAAGCAGTTCATGCATATCGTGAAAATCGGGCGGACACACTTCATGGATGCCACACCGTTGACGGTTGGTCAGGAGTTCTCGGGCTATGTGTCGCAACTTGATCACGGCTTACGCGCCATCAACAATTCGCTGGCTCACCTGAGCGAGCTGGCCCTTGGCGGAACGGCGGTTGGAACGGGTATCAATACGCCCCCAAACTATTCGGAGAACGTCGCGAAACACATCGCTACGGTGACGGGTCTGCCGTTTATCACCGCCGAGAATAAGTTTGAAGCCCTTGCCGCCCACGACGCGATCGTGGAAGCACACGGTGCGTTGAAAACCGTTGCGGCCAGCCTGATGAAAATTGGTAACGACATCCGGATGTTGTCTTCCGGCCCACGGGCGGGTATTGGCGAATTGCACATTCCCGATAACGAACCAGGTTCGTCGATTATGCCGGGTAAAGTGAACCCAACACAGTGCGAAGCCATGACGATGGTGGCCGCGCAGGTGATGGGTAACGATGTGGCGATCAACATTGGGGGCATGAGCGGTCATTTTGAACTGAACGTGTTCAAGCCCGTCATGATCTTCAACTTCCTGCACTCGGCCCGGTTAATCGGTGACGTTTGTGTATCGTTCAATGACAAGTGTGCGGAAGGTATCGAACCGATCGAAGCAAACATCAAAAAGCACGTCGATTCGTCGCTGATGCTGGTTACGGCGCTGAATACGAAAATCGGCTATTACAAAGCCGCCGAAATCGCCCAAACTGCCCACAAGAACGGTTCGACCCTAAAAGAGACGGCCCTGCAACTCGGCTACCTGACCGAAGACGAGTTTAACGAATGGGTGAAGCCCGAAGATATGGTCGGCGAGATCAAGTAGTCAGTTTCAATATTGTATTTATTGTAAATCACAAACAGCCGGGAGATTGCTCTTCCGGCTGTTTGTGTTATGGTGGTTTTGTTGTACCCGGCTTTATTTCATGCTCATGCGCATGGGGGCTTTTTTGTATTTGGCCGTGCGTGCGTCCTGAATAACTCCTTTCCAGTTGAGGCCGAAACCGAAATCGTAGGTGTTCCCCTCGGAATCTGTGTAAGCTTTCATATCGCGGGGAACGTCTTCGGCCTGCGTTTCGACCGTAGCCATATCGGCGGGCATCTGCATGGGCAACAGGGCTGATGGCTCATTGGCTCCGGTCAGGATGTCCATCAGGGTCTGATCCTGAACACCAAAATGGGCCAGCAACGCGTTGGTCTGTTTTTCAAATTCACCCACTACGGTCGGGTTCGAAACTAACAGGGCAACAATCACGGGTTTTCCCTTCATTTTGGCGTAGGTGTCCGTTACCATGCCCAGATCGGTATTGTTGATTGTCTTCGCCGTTTTGCCGTTGTAGGTCCGGTTCGTGAATTTTTCCAGGGGGTCACCACCACCAATACTTGGATCGCGGGTGCCTTTGGCCGTGTAATCGCCGTATTGCAGGCTAACCGGAATATAGCCCGTTCCGCCGGCTTTGGTGTCAGCACTGTTGTAACCACCCCCTGAGTCCGGACTTCGGATCGATACCAGCGCAAAATCAGCCTCGTCCGGGTTGTCGGTTACGGTGAAGTACTTTTTCACAACCGTCAGATTGATTGGATATTCCAGTTTTTCGGGCGTGTCCATACCCAGAAAATTACGACCCGCTGGCGTAAACCGCTTGGGGATATACACCTTTTTTCCTTTGGTCAGGGGTAGTGCTTTGGCTTTGTTCTTCAGCATCACTACCGATTGCAACTGAGCCTGATAACCAGCCTGCATGAATTCCGGTTTACCCACTGCTTTACGGGACGTTTCGGGGTCCAGATACGGATTTTCGAAGAGGCCAACCTGAAAGATATTTTTCAACAAGCGCACCGCCGACAGCTCGAACCGCGCCCGCATGGCGGCTTCACCCTTTTCTTTAACCCCCATTTTGTAGGCTTCGGTCACCGGTCCGGCATCGTTGTTGCCGCCAAACTGATCGGCTCCTGCCATCAGGATTTTGTAATGCCGTTCGGGTACGGACAGCTTTTCAACCCCCCACGATTTGCCGGTTAGAAAGACATCAACGGCTGTTTCATCGGCTGTAATGAGCCAGTCGGTGCAGACTACGCCGTCGTAGTGGTATTTGCCCCGGAGCAAGTCGCCAATGATGTATTTGTTGTAGCTGTTGCCGACATTTTCGCCATTTTTCGTGTCCTGACCGAACGAGATCGTGTAATAGGGCATCACAGCCGCTGCCGAACCGGTTTTACCCCGAAGTTTGAAGGCTCCTTCTGTGAACGGGAGAAAGTGCGTGTCAAAGTTTTTGCCCGGATAAACCGCATATTTGCCATAGCCGTAGTGCGCATCGCGGCCACCTTCGCCCGAGCCACCGCCCGGCCAGTGCTTAACCATGGCATTAACGCTGTTGTAACCCCAGCCGCCGGTTATTTCCTGTGCCCCCGTCGAAGTCTGGAAACCGTCGATATAGGCCCGGGCTATGTCGGTCGCGAGCTGTGGATCTTCCCCGAACGTGCCGCTTACCCGGTTCCAGCGCGGATCGGTGGCCAGATCGACCTGTGGCGACAGGGCCGTAGCAATGCCTAACGACCGGTACTCGGTCGCGGCTATTTGCCCAAATCGCTGCACCAGTTCGGGCCTGAACGTAGCTGCCAGGCCCAGTGAACCGGGCCACATCGAAATGGTGCCGCCTGCCCCGGCATTGAATTCGGCGTCGGCGCGGGTTCCGTGACGGGGATCTGAACTGCTGTTGATCGGGATGCCTAGTCCAAGACCTTCCACCAGTGCCTGGGCGTTATTGTTCCACTGCGCGGCTGCCTCCGGACTTTGCACCGATGTGATCAGCACGTGGCGCAGGTTGTCATTAGTCAGGAATTCCTTTTGCTGATCGGACAGATCCGAGACGTTGGCACCACTTTGGGCGAACACTTTTCCGCCGTATGTACCAGCGAATGGACCGCCAGCAGCCGCCGGAATAGGTTGGTGTTTGCTGTAGAGCATCAGTCCCGCGATCTGCTCCACCGACAGTTTAGACGCCAGGTCTTTGGCACGGTCGGCAACGGGTAGTCGCCAATCTTCGTAGCGATCCAGTTTGCCGTTTTTGTTTAGATCCTTAAACGCAAAGCCCTTGTCGGTAAGCAGTTTTACGCCGGAAGCGGGCGAATAGCCCAGCGTCTGTCCGCCCTTGTTGGTAACTTTCGACCAGGTACTGGCTTTCGTTTCGGTCCAGTTTTGACCCATGACTGTCGATGCTGATAAAAGCGTTAACAGCCCGATGTACGTACGTTTGTGTTTCATAAGGTAAATCAATGGGTATGGCCCGTCAACTCGTCGTGGTCGACGTTGGGATGAATCAACCAGAGGGAGGCCATATGTAGGTCAAAATAATCATTTTTTGTCGAGATAGAGTGCAATTGATTTTAGAAAATGTGCTGGATGACCGGCGATGCTGCGTCCCGGCATTCCAGGACGGACCAAAACAGAAATAAATGAACTAAAATTGATCGTATGATGTAGGTACATATAATGTAGGTGTACGCATAGATATTGCGCACTTCTGGTGTATGAGTCTGACGATGAGTGATTGTTTCGTAAGAAAATGAAACGTAACGAATTTTTAACCACCATGATCGGTACAACCATGTTAGCGGGGTTCCGGCAATTCACGGATGAGCTTCCGGAGCAGGGACCCGAAATGCCCGTTTTATTTGTGGGCCACGGATCGCCCATGAACGGCATCGAAACCAATGAATTCAGTAGCTATTGGGGACAACTGGCGAAGGAAATTCCCGTCCCGAAAGCTGTTCTGGTCATTTCGGCCCATTGGCTAAGCCGGGGCACGCACATTACGGCAATGGATTTTCCGAAAACGATCCACGATTTTGGCGGCTTCCCGAAAGCACTCTTTGATGTGCAGTATCCGGCTCCGGGTAGTTTGGCGTTGGCTAAAGAAACGGCGGGTTTGATTCATTCCACCGTCGTTGGTCTCGACCACGATTGGGGTCTCGATCATGGCACCTGGAGCGTTGTTCGGCAGATGTATCCAAAGGCTGACATTCCGGTGCTGCAATTAAGCATTGACTACACGAAAGACGCTCAGTATCATTACGATCTGGCGAAGGAATTAGCCGCACTCCGTCGGAAAGGCGTGTTGATTCTGGGGAGCGGCAATATGGTCCATAATTTACGGATGATTGGTCTGCCGAAATCCGGCGATTTTAACGAAGCGTACGGGCATGATTGGGCCATTCACATGAATGACACGTTCAAGAGGCTGATTATGAACGGTGATCATCAGTCGCTGATCCACTACGATCGGTTAGGACCGGAGGCCCGGCTGGCTATTCCATCACCCGATCATTACCTGCCGTTAATTTATACAATGGCGCTACAGGGAAAGCGCGATGCTGTTTCGTTTTTCAACGATAAGGCCGTTGCGGGTTCGCTGACCATGACGTCTGTAAAGATTGCGAATGCATAAATCACTCACGTCTACTGTGATCAACATTCTGACTGGATTAAGTGGGAGCTTGACCTAGCCAAACCAGAAGTGATAAAAGGCCCCGGTGATGTTCATCGGGGCCTTTGGCATTGGAAGACTTATCAGACGATCTGAAAATAGTATTCTCGTAGCGTTGAGTCCGTATTCGGTATGCCGTATCTCGAAGATACGGCATACCGAATACGGACTCAACGCTACGAGAATACGCTCAATTTAAAGGGTACATCTATCTTAAAATGCGATTAAAATTTAGGTAATTAAGAAGAATAGTATAAACGTGTAATGGCTTACTGTAATATATATATTCAAGTTAAATATTTGATAATTAGTGACTTATGTAAAATATAAAAATTTTATTAATAAATTTATTGATGGAATTGTACAATTTGTTTCTTCTCGTTTTCAGACTGTCGTTTAGACAAAACTTGTTTAAACAAATGTTGGTTATACCTTTGTTGCACCTTTAGAGAACATGAAAAAGCTGTTTCAAAATGAGTACCACCGGTTGATTGCCAACATCCACAAGACGGACGGATATATATTCAATTACTTCCAGCAGAAGCTGTCTCCGTTCGACTTGTCTGTGCAACAATACATTGCCTTGCGCCGATTATCAGAAGTTTATCCGGACAGCTTAGCCGCTGGTGAATTGAAAGAAAAGATGACGGATCTGAATTCGGACATGACCCGGCTCACGGATCGACTGGTTGCCAAAAAACTGGTTGTGCGGGCGATAGACCCTCAGAATCGCCGACGGGTTAACCTGTCCCTCACGGAAGAATCCTACCAGTTTGTTCAAGCGGTAGCCGTCGAATTTAAGGATTTTGACTCCATTGTCAGTCATCTGACGGATGAGGAAATACAGATTATGAATACACTCCTGGAAAAAATTAGAAATCGCTAATATGAAAAAGTACGTAATGGCAGTTGGCGTATGGCTGGCAGGTTTAAGTCTTGCCGTTGCCCAGTCGACGCCAGCCGTAATGCCGCTTGACAAGGCCGTTCAGCTGGCTTTGCAAAATAATAAAGGGATCAAGCTGGCCGATGTCCGTACGCAGGCGGCTGAAGCCCGTTCGCAGGAAGCCAAAGATCGTAGTTTGCCCCAGGCCAACGCGTCGCTTGCCTACTCGCGGTATAGCCTGACCGGTCCGTTTTCGCTGGGTGCCGGTAGTGAAGCGTTAACCATTCCGGCGGGTGCATTCAATGCGACTATTGGTGGTGTGACGATCAGTAAGGAAGTATTCGGGGGCTTCGCTGAAAAATCGGCGGAGAAGTCAGCTGAGTTATTGGCCAGGGCCAGTCATCTGGATGCCCAGCGTAACCGGTCTGAGCTGGTGTACACCGTAACGGATGCCTACTACAACATTGTCAAACTGGCCCGTTCGATCGGCGTTATCGAGCAAAATATCAAACAGTTCGACGAGCGGGAACGGGAGGCTAACAACCTGCTGAAAGAAGGTATCGTAACCGCCAATGAAGTGCTGAAAATCCAGTTGCAGAAAAACAACCTGCAACTGAGCCGCCTTCAGGTCGAGAAAGCCCGTCAAACCGCGCTTTACAACTTTAATCTGCTGGTTGGACTACCCGACGATCAGACGATCGCCATCGATACGACGCTGGTGAATCCCGTTACGGCGCTTGAGCCGCTGAATTCGTTTCTGACGCGGGCCGTGCAGGTGCGTCCGGAAGTGCAGGCCAATGCGCTCCGCGTGCAATCCGCGGAAGAGATGCTCCGGAACACGAAAAGCATCATGTATCCGCATTTGGGGGTGTCGGCTGGTTATAACTACATCAACCCGACGGCCCGCATCGTTCCTCAGGCGAGTTCGTTTATCAGTGCCTGGAACGTGGGCGCGGGCGTTTCGTACAACATCGGGTCGCTCTATAATCTGAAAGGGAAGCTGCATACAGCCCAGAACTCAATTGATCAGGCGACGCTGCAAGGTCAGCAGCAAAACGATCAGATTCGCAGTGAAGTGGTCACGGCCTACAACAACTATCAGCTGGCTCTGGAGCAGCAAAACGTGATTCGTACGGCGGTTGGGCAAGCTACGGAGAATTACCGCCTGACCGAATCACGGTTCCGGAATGGGTTGGTTGGCTCAACGGATTTGCTGGAAGCAGACAGTTTTTTGCTCCAGGCCCAGCTCAATGTTATTAACGCAACCGTAGATGCGCAACTGGCTTATCAGCGCCTGTTAAAAGCTACCGGTAACAACCTCAATTAATCTTGTATTGATCAGTAATCATGGATAAGAAAACTTTATTCCGCGTTGGGGGTGTCCTTATTTTGGCGGTTGCCCTCTTTTTTGGATACAGCGAATTTCGCTACCTGCAACGTCACGAAACGACTGACGACGCTCAGATCGATGGCGATGTCAATCCAGTCATACCGAAAGTTGGTGGGTATGTGAAAGAAATCCGGTTCAAAGACAACCAGTTCGTAAAAGAAGGCGATACGCTGTTCGTGCTGGATGATGCCGATTATAAAATTCGGGTGGCTCAGGCCGACGCAGCTCTGCAAAGTGCGATGGCTTCCGACCGGGTTTCGCGTTCGCAGGTAAACGTAGCGCTGGCCACGGTGCAGAGTTCGCAGGCTAGTGTACAAACGGCCCGCGATCAGGTAGCGACCGCTCAGGCTAACGTTGTGGCCGCTCAGGCCCGTGCGCGCAGAGCGAATCAGGATTTTGAACGCTACAGCCGGTTACTGGCCGAAAAAACAGTGCCACAACAACAGTTCGATGCTACGCAGGCTGAGCGCGATGCGGCTCAGGCTCAACTGCTGGCCGCGCAGGCTCAATTACGGACAGCGCAGTCGCAGGTCAATGCTGCGGGTACGCAAACGGGCGTGACGAGTTCGCAGAGTCGGGCTACGCAGGGGCAGATTTCAGTCGCTCAGGCGGTTATCAAGCAACGCAAAACGGATTTAGACCTGGCCAACCTTCAGCTATCGTACACGATTGTACGGGCTCCGGTGTCGGGGGTAGTGTCGAAACGGTCGGTGCAGATCGGGCAGTTGGTACAGGCAGGTCAGGCCGTTTGTTCGGTCGTTGGCAATTCGAACCTGTGGGTAACGGCTAACTTCAAAGAGACGCAGTTGCACCAGATGCAGCCCGGCCAGACCGTAGAGGTTGATGTCGATGCGTTTGAAGGTGAAAAGCTGAAGGGTCATGTTGGTTCGTTTGCGGGAGCGACGGGCGCTAAATTTTCGTTGCTGCCTCCCGACAACGCAACCGGTAACTACGTGAAAGTTGTTCAGCGGGTTCCGGTTCGGATCGAACTGGAGAAGAACAGCCAACTTTACGCGAAGCTGCGCCCTGGAATGAGCGTGACCGTAGCGGTGGATTTGCAGAAATAAACGGATTTCAGTGTTGGCGGGTTTTACCGCTCGCCAACACGATTGACGAATGAATGTCGGGTTTGAGAATCCGACACCACTAAAATTAGTACGAACAGTATGAAGTTAGGCTTTGATAAATGGATTGTCGTAATCACGGTCACGACAGCCGCCCTGCTGCAAACCATCGACTCGTCCATCGTTAACGTGACGCTTAACCAGATGATGGGTAACCTCGGCGCATCGCTGGGCGATATCAGCTGGGTCGTAACGGGCTACGCAGCCGCCAGTGCGGTCATGATTACCATGTCGGGTTGGTTGACCGCCAAACTGGGCCGCCGAAATTACTTTGCTGCATCGATTGTCCTGTTCACCATATCGTCTATATTCTGTGGAACGTCTACCAACGTGTGGGAATTGGTCTTTTTCCGGGTCGTGCAGGGAATTGGGGGTGGTGGTTTGCTGACGACGGCTCAGTCGATTCTGATTCAGACGTTTCCAAAAGAAGATTTAGGGATTGCCAACGCTATCTTCGGGATGGGCGTTATCATCGGACCATCGATCGGGCCTACGCTGGGGGGGTATATTACCGACAATCTGTCGTGGAACTGGGTATTTTACATCAACATTCCATTCGGTATTGCGGCTACGGTGCTGACCTATCTATTCATTAAAGAGCCCGCCGAGAAGCTGGAAGCGGGTAAGATGGACTGGCTGGCGTTGATACTTCTGACCATGGGCATCGGCGGGTTGCAGATCGTTCTGGAAAAAGGACAGGAAGAAGATTGGTTTACGTCGGAGTTTATCGTTGGTATGTCTATCGCGGCCGGCGTTGGCATTATCGGATTTATTTGGCGTCAGCTGGTCGTAAAACTGCCAATTCTGGACCTGAGCTTATTGCGTGAGCGCCGGTTTGCGGTGGGTACGTTATTTAACTTTATCCTCGGGTTCGGTCTGTTTGCGTCGGTGTTTATCATTCCGGTGTTCTGTCAGACCATTCTGGGCTTCACCGCCAGCCAGACAGGTTTGTTGCTCATGCCGGGATCAATTATGACGGGGCTGATGATGCCCATCGTGGGTGGCTTGCTGAGCAAGAATTATATTTCGCCCGTCTGGTACGCAGCCATTGGCTTTCTGTTGTTCTTCGGTTTCTGTTTCAATCTGTCGGCCATCAGCCTTGAAGCCGGACCCGATTATTTCTTCTGGCCGCTCATCGTTCGGGGTATCGGGATGGGCATGATCTTTATCCCGCTGACCACGATCACGTTAGCCGATCTGCCGGGCGTCAAGATTCCGCAGGGGTCTGCCTTGACCGGTATGATTCGTCAGCTGGGCGGTACGTTCGGAACGGCAATCATGACCACCTATATTTCGACCCGTACCATTCTCCATTCGTCGCGTCTGTCGGATAATGTATCGATTTACAATCCGCTATCCGCCGAACGGATCAGGCAGTATACGAACCTGTTTCTGTCAAAAGGTGATGCGCTGGCGACCGCAACGAGTAAGGCATACGGCATCATGCAGGGGGCTGTGATCAAGCAGGCGCTGGTCATGACCTATGCCGATTCGTTCCTGATTATCGGGGGATTCTTCCTGATCTGTGTACCGTTGCTGTTACTGTTTATTGGTAAGAAAATCGAAGCACCGGCCCACACGGAGATGGTGATGGAGTAGGAGCCTGAGTGGAAAGTCTGGATGCCAAGAGCGGCAGTTGTTTTCGCCCCCCTCAACACTCATTGAGGGGGGCGATTTACATTTATCGAATACGGTAGTTGACTAAGCTGTTGGGCTTCATCTTCGATACGGACTGTCTGCTTACCGGAAGCTACAGGTGCAGCGTACTGCCTCACCTTCCGTCTCAGGGATCGTAATTCGTTCTATTTTATGGCCAGATCAATCAGCGTTCCGAGCAGTAGCGCTGCCAGCGAGAAGGTTATCATGCCCAGCACATACGCACAGAGCGCCTTTACATAATTAGCAATCTTCCGCTTGTCGAAAAACTGACCTATCGCCCACGTGCAGTACCCTACGCCAACGATACCGGCAATCTGCATCGAACTCAGATGGGTTAGTCCCTGAAAAATGGCAAAAGCGGTAAAAATCAACATCGCCATTCCCATTACGAAACATAGGAGAATCAGAATTTCAAAAAAGTTATACCCGTACTTTCTGAAAAATAGCTTCGCCCAGAAAGCGATAAAGACGCCCATAATGATGTTAGCGTAACCATAGTGGTCTTGAATCCATTTAAAAATGACACCCGTGGTTGTCTTTTTGGCTTCGTCAAGTTTCATATAACCGTCTTCGATGTGGAAGAAGTGGTTTATGATCGTATACAGCAAAGACGTTATGATGATAAAGATGATGGGTTTTACAAGTCGACTTCTGTTTTCCGAAATATAATGCCTGACATTGTCGCCCGGACTTACCAGCAGTTCCCGGACCGTGTACAAAAGGCCCCGTTCAAAATGTAAGACGTGTTCAATTTCGTGTTTGATGTAATGACCATCAATACGCTTTAGGGCAACGGGCTGTCCGCAATGAGCACAGTACTTGTGCGTTACCTCTTGCTGGCAATTTGAGCAACTCAATGCTTGCATGGTTAAGTAGATAAAAGTAGCGTGTACGGTTTTGTTAATTCTTACTGACCCATCATTGATGCCGATGGTCGCAGAAGTTGACGTATAAGCGCACAATATAGACAAACTGGGTTATTTCTGGTGCTGCCATACGGGCTAAATTACCGGATTTGCTGGGTTACTTTTCGTACGTGCTCGTTTCCAAATGAAGTAAACGATTAGGCCAAAGCCAATTGCCGAAGGAAGAATCTGGCTGTGCGGCTGATAACTAGACAGCACGGTACCGCCAAAAGCCGACGCCAGGGCGCTATAAGCCGATACCATTTTGTAGATGTGTTCGTAGAGCCACTCTTTTTTGAGCCGTTGGAAGAGCCAGATATATTTGATCAAATCGTAACCTGCCACCAGGACCAGAGCCAGAAGCGTGGGGTAAATTACGGTGGGAGACCAGTGGCCGCCCGATAGTTGCATGGATCGTAGGTACAAGCCACCCGTGATCAACACAACCACGGCCAGCGACGCGTCCAGCCACGAAGCGCGTCGTTCACGGAGCCTACTGATGCGGTATCCCGAATAGCCTACGTAGCCAGACAATAGGGTCAGAATAACCAAAAAGGAATTGGATCGAAAGAAGAGTATTCCCACGAAAGCCGTGGCCACTACGACCGTTAGTACGTATAAAAACCAGCGTCCATAACGAACGTGCTGCGGGGCGCGGTTCTGGTAGAAGAGCGCTATTGAACCAATAAGTAAGCCAAGGATTCCAAAAATAATGTGGACAACGATGTTGACCGTATGAAGCGTTTGCATGGGAAGACTTCCGGGTTGTTGGCGGGCCGGACTGTCGTAAAATTGGGCAGGTATGAGCGGGGTGGCAAGCCTTTCGTGACCAAGTAATCCGGGCTGTGACGAACGCCTTTTGTCACCTAATGCATGGCTGTACAGGTTCTGGATTGTAATTTAGGGGTATGAAACGCAACCCGCTTCTGAATCATTTCGTCGTACGTAATTGGCTGGGGCTGCTCGCTTTGCTGGCTGTTCACTTCCTGGCCGACATGTACGCTATGGATCAGCGGGTAGGCTTTTCGAAGCTGTCGCCTTACATGTATCTGTGGATGCTGTACGGTTGGCTGGTTTTTCACAACCGTGTTCTGTTTGAACGGCTGTTTCTACAAGGCAAGAAAGTAATCTACTTTGGCTGTCTGCTGCTGCTCATGGCGTTGGGGTCGTTCAATATGAACTTCATTCTGAAAACGCAATTTGCTACTACTCATTCCCTTCCGCATCTGGTCAATTTTTGGGTGTACACCGTCACGGGGTTAGGCGTATATGTGACGTATCGGTATATCGGTATGCAAGGGCAAAACGAAAGGCAACCCGTCGAAGAAACGAAGACGACGCCCGACGTAACGGATACTTTTTCTTGTATGGTGGATGGCGTGCGTCAGGTGATTACCTATCCTGATATTCGCTATATCGAGAGCCTAGAAAACTACGTTAAGGTCTTCACGAAATCGAAAACGTACATTACGCGGATGACCCTGAAGGAAGCCGAAGAGCGACTGCCCAAACGGTTATTTGTCCGCATCAGCCGGTCGTCTATCGTGAACACGGCACATGTTGACACAATCGAGTCTGACACGGTTCGGATCGGAACAAAAGAATTGCGCATCGGTAAAGTATACAAACGATATGTAGCCGGACAACTAGCTGGAGAATAAAATAACAGAGGTTAGATTCTTTACAAATACAGAGCCGCTTGTATGCTGAAGCGCATACGAGTGAGCGTTTATCAGTCACTTACTTCTGAATCGGATAGTCGGAAAACTATCCGATTTTTTGTGATACAGGGTGCATACTTTCAGTAGACAAACATGCTACCGTTAACTAATGTAACGGTAAGCTTAAAGAAAATTAATCCTGAATCACTACTATTTTTTTGAATGTTGTACTTCATAATCAAATACTTATAGCTATGAAAAAGGTGTTTTTTAGTGTTGCGCTGCTTCTGCTGGCGAATCTGTCGGGTTTTGCGCAGAAAGACATGAAAACGGCTATTGTAGCGGCCAATCAGAAGTTTATGGATGCGTTGGCTAAAGGGGCAACGACTATGGGAAGCCTGTACACCACGGATGCACAATTGTTCCCGCCCAATAGTGATATTATTCAGGGTAGTACTGCTATTGGTACGTTCTGGAAAGGTGGGTTTGATTCGGGCCTTAAATGGGCAAAACTGGAAACGCTTGAAGCCACACAGGAAGGTGAGGTGATTGTTGAGGTTGGCCGCTATACATTGTATACGACAAACGATGTTCAGATTGATATGGGCAAGTACATCGTGATCTGGAAACAGGAAAAAGGCGACTGGAAACTCCACCGAGACATCTTTAACACGAATGCGCCCCAAGCGGGTACGGCATCGAAATGAAAGCCGACCTGAGCGCGCTGTGAACCTAATAAATACGACGTGGTAGCACGGTTTTTAAATCGTACCACCACGTCGTATTGACTGGAGTCTAAAGGCTAGTGTTTCTCGTCAGGGGTATACTCGTACACGCCCAGGCCAAGCACTTCGCTGGTCTGTTTCCGAAGTTCGATACCGAGTTCCGGATTGTTGGCCAGTACCTGACCGTAACTCGGAATCATGGCTTTCAACTTCTGCTGCCACGCTTCGGTCGCTAGTTGGTCGGGGAAGCAACGTTTTAGCAGGTCGAGCATGATCGATACCGCTGTTGATGCCCCCGGCGATGCGCCCAGCAACGCGGCAATGCTACCGTCGGCGGCACTGACTACCTCTGTGCCAAATTCGAGTACGCCACCTTCGTGTTCATCTTTCTTGATCACCTGCACCCGCTGACCGGCAACTTCCAGCTCCCAGTCTTCCATTTTGGCATCCGGGTAATACTCGCGCAGCGCTGCCAGCCGATCCTCCGGTGACTGCAAGACCTGCTGAATCAGGTACTTCGTCAGCGGAATATTGTGCATGCCCGCCATCAGCATCGGGGCCATATTGCTCAGCTGAATGGACTTGGGCAGATCCATATACGAACCACTTTTCAGGAATTTCGTCGAGAAGCCGGCGTATGGGCCAAACAGCAGTTCGCGTTTCCCTTCGATCATGCGCGTGTCCAAGTGAGGCACCGACATCGGCGGAGCACCCACCGACGCTTTTCCGTAAACCTTTGCCTGATGCCGTTCGATGACTTCGGGGTTCACGCATTTGAGCCACTGCCCACTAACGGGGAAACCGCCAAATCCGCGACTTTCGGGAATGTCCGATTTTTCGAGCAGACGAAGTGAACCACCACCCGCACCGATAAAAATAAACTGGGTCTGTACGTCACGTACCTGATTCGTGGTGACGTTCTCTACCCGTAGTTTCCAGCCGCCGAGCGATTTGGAACGCCACAGGTCACGCACTTCATGGGCAAAATATAAACGAACGCCCGGCATATCGGTCAGCCGACGAAACATGGCCCGTGTGAGCGCACCAAAATTTACATCCGTACCGATTTCCATGCGCGTTGCGGCTACCGGCTGATCCGGATTGCGGTCCTCCATTACGATCGGCATCCATTCGGTCAGTTGTTCCTTGTTTTCGGAATACTGCATGCCATGAAAGAGGTAGTTCTGCTGAAGTGCCTCGAAGCGTTTCCGCAAATAGTTTACGTTCTCCGCGCCCCACACAAAGCTCATGTGTGGAATGGACCGGATAAAGTTAGGCGCATCGCTGAGAAAACCTTCCTCAACGAGGTAGGACCAGAACTGTTTCGATTGTTCGAACGACTCGGCAATTTTGACCGCTTTAGCCGGATCGATGGTACCGTCTTCCTTTTCGGGCGTGTAGTTCAGTTCGCAGAAAGCCGAGTGACCCGTACCCGCGTTGTTCCAGGCATCGGAGCTTTCGGCGGCTGCGCTGTCGAGCCGCTCGTAGATTTCGATGGTCAGGTCGGGTTGCAACTCTTTCAGCAGCACGCCTAGTGTTGCACTCATGATACCGGCACCGATTAGAATGACATCGGGGCCTTTTTGTACAGATTTATTTCGATTCGCCATGATGATCGGCAGAGGTATGTATTCTTTGTAATTACAAATTTCGGGGTTTGCTTGTTCCGAATGAGTAGCCAAGTAAAAATAAGTGCCGTGCCCCGGCGTAAAACTCAGAAAATAGTCCGCCAATAAAACGAAAATAAAATCTTTAGGCAATTGACAATCAAGTGCATAGGCGTTGGCGGAATGTTAGAAAAAAACTTTATCTAAAAATTTGTCAGTTGTGCCTATTGTGGGAAGATGCGCTGAACGAACGGCGGCTATTTTTGCCGAATTTGGTTTATTTAAAGGTATAATTGGCTTTATGCATTTAGCGTGTGTAAACGGTTCTGTGCCGGAGAGCCAGCTTCCTGAAAGACAGTAGAAACCGACCTTAATTTCCCTATATAGTTGTTGACCACGAAATGACCGATGAAGAAAATTACGTTCCTGATCCTGTTTGTCCTGCCGTACTATTTGGTTGCGCAATCCGGTACATCCGTTCAGTTGCCCTGGTCGCAACGAATGGCCGCCAGCATTATGACCACCAACGCCGACTCTATTGCTTATCCCAACAAGATGGCGCGTTGGGAATACGAAACGGGCGTGTTATTGCAATCGCTCGAACTGGTGTGGTATCGCACGGGTGATGTTCGGTATTTTAAGTACATTCAGCAGAACATGGATCGGTTCGTGAGAGACGATGGCACCATCCGAACCTACGATCTGGATCATTTCAACATCGATTACGTTACGCCGGGTCGGTCGTTGCTGATGCTCTACCAGCAGACGCTGCCCAACAAGGAAAAATACAAAAAAGCGGCTGATCTGCTCCGCCAGCAACTGGCCAAACAACCCCGCACGAACGAAGGTGGATTCTGGCATAAAAAAATATACCCCAATCAGATGTGGCTCGATGGCCTGTACATGGCCGAGCCCTTTTATGCCGAATACACCCGCCTGTTCGACCGTGACGGGAAGGGTTTCACCGATATTATTAACCAATTTGTGTGGATGGAGCAGCACGCCCGCGATTCGAAAACGGGATTGCTGTATCACGGCTGGGATGAGAGCCGTCAGCAGAAGTGGGCCGATCCGAAAACGGGTAAATCACCAAATTTCTGGAGCCGGTCCATTGGCTGGTACGTGATGGCACTGGTCGATGTGCTGGATTACATACCGGCTGATCATCCGCGACGGGGTGAGTTGGTGGCTATCCTGCAACGGTTGATGCCAGCGGTGGTGAAATACCAGGACCCGAAAGAAGGGTGTTGGTATCAGGTAACGGATCGGGGTGGCGATAAAAACAACTACCTGGAAGCGTCAGGAACAGCCATGTTCGTGTACGGACTAGCCAAAGGCGTGCGGCTGGGGTACTTGCCTGCATCGATGATGAGCTACGCAAAAAAGGGGTACGCCGGTATGCTGAAAAACTTCATCTCGACCGACGATGCCGGACTCATTCACCTTGAGAAGACCGTGAGCGTCAGTGGACTCGGGGGCGAACCTTACCGGGATGGCAGCTATGAATACTACCTGCGTGAGCCAATCCGCAAGGATGATCTGAAAGGAGTTGGCCCGTTTATTATGGCTAGTGTCGAAATGGAAACCGCAGAGGAACTGGGGATTGGGAAAGGCAAAACGGTTGGCGTCGATACGTACTTCAACCACGAGTTTCGCAAAGGTACAGACCCGAATCAGCCGGAACCTTTTCATTACACCTGGGATGACCGTCAGCATTCGGGTTTCTGGCTGTGGGGGCGCACCTTCCGCGATCTGGGCGCTAAAACCGTTCTGGTGCCAACCGCACCGACGGCCGCTTCGCTAAAAGGTGTTGACGTGTATATCATCGTTGATCCTGATACGCCAAAAGAAACCGCTAAGCCGAACTACGTGAACCCAGCCGATAGCAAAGCGATTGGCGATTGGGTGAAAGCGGGTGGGGTTCTGGTGCTCATGGCCAACGATACATCCAACTGTGAACATACTCACTTCAATCAACTGGCCGCTACCTTCGGCTTACAGTTTCTGCCCAAAAATGTCAATATGGTGAAAGGGGACCAGTTTGAGCAGGGGTCGGTGATCATTCCGGCGGGTAATCCGATTTTTACCCATACCAAAGAGGTTTACATCAAAGAATTGTCTCCGCTTGATGTGAAAGCGCCGGCTAAATCGGTGGTGAGTGCGGGCGACAACGTGATCATGGCCGTTGCCCGTGTGGGCAACGGTACGGTGTTCGCGGTGGGCGATCCGTGGCTGTACAATGAATACACGGACGGACGCAAAATACCGGCTCGTTACGAAAACTTCCAGGCTGGCAAAGACCTCGCAACCTGGTTATTGACGCAGGTAAAATAAGCCTGATGAAGAGCGGTTAGAAAGCTGGACAGGTTAGCTGTAACCAAGAACAGCTCATCTTTGGCTGCTGATTCTGGTAATGACAGAGACATACCCGAACGCTTCAATAACCGGACTGGTTGTTGATTGCCGCTTTCCTACGCTACTCAGCAATGACGAAAGTCAGTTTATCCGAGGGCTTTGGGGTCAGCACCGTGAAATTGATCCGATAAATAGTATCACCCCACTTGGTAATAATGCCCCGGTCTTCGGGAGCATCCAGCTTAACCTTTTCGATGGATGGCCGCATCTGTTTGGGATCGTATCGTACCACAAAATTTTTGGCCTGATCGCCTTTGGGTGCGTAGTGGATGATCAGTTCGCCGGGCTTCCCGACTTCGGCTGGATAACACGTCATCAGGTGTTGTGTGAGGGAACTGGCATTGGTCAGTTTAATCGCATCGTCGATCTGAACGTTCTGGCCCCGGTTGAGCTGAATAGTTCGCTGCCAGCTGGTTATGCCCGCATCCTTCGGATACGCCTGTGTCAGATCGACCGAAAATCGGGTCGATGCGTTATCAGTTTTATATGCCACATTCGACGCTCTGAACGACATGCCGGGTAGTTGATCTTTACCGTTTATCGTCGGCAGATTATGGAAATCTGAGCAGTTATACCAGATGTCGTAGCGCTTGTTGCTGAACGTTTTAGCGGTGTACGTACCGCGTCCCACGTCGATCAACAGCGGCTGGCCATCGTAATACACCACGTAATTGCCAATGTCGTTGTGGTTATGGCTTTCGTCGTTGTGCCCACCCTTGGCCGCTACATAAAACCCGTTCGTTGTGCCTGCCTGATCGCGGGCGGCAAAGACCTGAAGGTCAGGTAGCCATACATTTTTGGGGAGCGGCAAGCCCTGGGCCGCCTTCTGGTATTCGTCCTGCATGAAGAGCGAATAAAAATGCCGGAAGTAGTGAAACTTGCCAATGGAGCCATCTTCGGGCGTGCGGTAGAAGGCTCCGAATTTCATCATATCCGGGTCGTTGATCGCTTTACCGTACCGATAGATCATCGTCGCGGCCATACCGGGCTGCGGGTCCGCATCGGCAAAATTCAGAAAGTAGTTCTCGCTGATCTGGGCGCGGTAAATGAAGCGGCCCATGTTGCGAAATTTCTCGTCGGCGTATACATACTGGAACGCGTCGTTGCTGGCCAGATTGAGCATGGCGATGTTGTCATACAACGAAGCGGCAGCAGCTCCCCAATAACTCGGTCCTTCGTCGCAGCCCCCATCCGGCGGGTATGGGTTCAGGAATTCATCGAGTACGTCGAGTAATTTGGCCACCGATGCCGTCCGTTTCTCGTCGTCTTTTTCGAGGAGCAAAACCGCATTCAGCCAGTTCGAGCAAATCCAGGGGTTCCAGTTGTTCGGGGCGCGCCCGTTAGCCGTTTTTGTCATCCAGCCGTGTGGCTTGGTCATGAGCGGCCCAAAAATCCGGTAGTTGGTTTCGCTATATATTCGCTTACGGATCTGGGGTGAAACCGCATCCAGTTTGTCGCCCAGGTAATAATCGACCCAGGCCAGATACGTCGCGGTTTCGGCGGCAAACAAATCGACAAAGGGTTTCGACACATCCATCAAACCCGCGTAGTCTTTCGACTTGGGCAGGTGTGCGGGCACACCCCAGAACGACTCTTCGCAGATGGACCACACGCCATCGATAATGGGATCGACGAACCGGCCTTTGTTCTCGTAGATTTCGGCCAGCAGCAGTGTGCCCAATACTTCCCGTTTCTCAAAACTCACCGCCTGAAACTGATCCCGGTCGCCGGTTCGTTCAATGAGCAGTGATTTTGTCGCTGGTATGTACGGCCATTTGTAGTCGAGGTACGATTCGGCTTTTCGGAGGTAGGCCTGCATCATCGTTTGGTCGGCTTTGGCCCATCCGGCTCGATCATCCCGTTTGGGGAAAGGCGTCCATCGTGCCTGCGGAATCAGCACTTTTTTCAACTCATTCGGCGGAAATTTACCACTGAGCAAATTCGGCTTCTGGGCGTAAGCGGAAAGGCTCAGGAAGATCGTTGTGATCAGGACTAAAAATAGTTGCATGGATTGAGCGTCAGACAGAGGTTGGACTGAACGATTAAAATAAAACTACCTGGCAGTGCAACTGCACAAATCGACTAGACAAGTCTGGGTGAAAAGAACAGTTTGCCGTGTTCTTTCTCGGTCTTTACAATAAACGTTCTACCTCGATCTTCGGAGCTTTCCGTGTGAGCAGATGAATGATTGTCCAGGCGATGAGGTAGGTGAACGCGCAGATCGTGAACAGCAGATTGTAGCCCCCCGCCAGATTGCCGGCAGCCTTATACTTGTCTAACAAACTGCCGACCAGAATCGGGAACAGAATGCCACCGATGGCACCCGCCGTACCTGCGATACCCACCACCGAACTGACAGCCTGCTTGGGAAACAGATCCGACGCGAGCGTAAACACATTCGTTGCCCACGCCTGGTGAACAGCCACGGCTACGCTTAACAATCCCACCGCTACCCAGACATCGGTAACGAACTGGGCCAGCATGATCGATATTTCGACGAGGGCAAAGGCGAACAAAACGGTCTTTCGCGCCTTTACGGTAGCCCATCCTCTTTTGATCAGACTGGATGACAGGTAGCCCCCGCCGATACTGCCGAGTGTGGTGGCCGTATAAATCAGCATCAGTTCAACGCTCGGTTTCTTCAAATCCAGATTGAACGTAGACGAAAAATAGGAGGGAAGCCAGAAGAGAAAAAACCAGTAAATGGGGTCGATCAGCCCCTTGCCCGTAATGACGGCCCAGGTCTGGGGAAATGTGAATAGTTTTAACCAGTTGATCGAGCTTTTGTCCGCTGACTCATCCGGGGCTTCCTGCCCACTGGTGATGTACTGGTATTCTGCCGCTGATAAGCGCGATTGCCGGGCTGGAATATCGTAGAATATCAACCAGAAAATCAGCCACACGAACCCCAGCGCGCCCGTGATCCAGAAAACTTCGTGCCAGCCGTAGTTGGTCAATATCCAGGGAACAATCAGCACCGCGACGACCACACCGATACTGGTTCCGGCGTTGAAGAGACCCGTTGCCAGTCCGCGTTCTTTCTGAGGGAACCACTCGGCTACGGTTTTTACGGCGGCTGGATAATTGCCTGCTTCGCCGATGCCCAGCCCAATTCGGGCGATGCTAAAACCGAAAACACTCCGGGCAATGGCGTGCAGCATACCCGCCACGCTCCAGATAATGATGGTGATCGAGTAGCCCACTTTCGTGCCAATCTTGTCGATTATCCAGCCAAACACCAGTAGCCCTACCGCGTAGGCTGCCGTAAACGCCATAACGATATGGGCAAAATCGGTTTCGGTCCAGGTGAATTCTTTTTCCAGAATCGGCTTCAACAAACCAATAATCTGTCGATCGAGATAATTGATTGTCGTGGCCGTGAATAACAGAATAACGATGATCCACCGATAATTCTGCGTTTTGGCAGGAGTCACGAGCGTAGGGGTTTTGGGCGGCTGATTGACGTGCATGGTTAGTTAGTTTATGTCGGACGTTACAGGCAGCTTTTTGACAAATTCCCGGAAGTGTTGCGTTAATCCGGCCCAATCGTTCCGCCTGATAAGATCCTTGTCGAAGAGGTGTCCGCCAACGCCAAGCCCATCGGCTCCAGCCTGGAAATACGCAGCCATATTGTCTATGCTGATACCGCCCGTTGGCACCAACTTTACCTGATCGAGTGGGGCTTTTACGTCCTTTATGTAGTCCGGTCCCAGCGACGTGGCCGGATACACCTTGACCATTGACGCCCCTAATGACCAGGCCAGATAAATTTCGGATGGCGTAAACGCGCCGGGAAAAATAGGAATGCCCCGCTTCACGCTGGCCTTGATCACTTTTTTGTTGATAACGGGTGTCACAATGAACTGTGCGCCGGCATCTAGCGCCTTGTGCAGATCATCTTTAGTGCAAACGGTTCCTGCGCCGATATTCAGGCCATCGCCGTAATTGTCTATAGCGTGTCGGATCATGGCCTGAGCGCCCGAAGTATTCATCGTTATTTCCAGCGTGGTCAGTCCGGCTTCCCGATAAATCGGCAGTAGCTGCTTAACTACGTCGAATGATAACCCCCGTATGATACCGATCAAAGGTGCTTTCGAAAATAAGGCCCAGGAGAAAGGGGGCTGCGTTGCGTGGTCGCTCATTTGTTTACGGCTACTAGCTGGTTTTGAACAATCTTTACTTGCCCGGCAATGGTGGCCTGGTCGATCAAATCGGCAGAAATCGTCATGGTCCGGTCCGATAAATTAAGTTCTTCGATGGCCAGTTTATACAACTCATACAGGTTTGAGCCACTGCACAAAATCAATGACCAGTCTTTCTGATCGATCAGCGATTTCAGTTCGTCGCCAATCAACAGGCCGCTTAGGTACAGTGTATTTTGTTTTTTCGTTAGCAGATCGAACAATTGATTCGTTCGTACCTGAAATAAGTTGTTCAGGATCGAGGAAGCCGTTGATTCGTGAATGCCCAACTTAAAGCCGTCTAACTCATTATCGGAAAAGGTCGTCAATCCGGTGGGCTCAATCGAATCTTTCAAAATGCTGTAGTGCGACATGAGGTTGAATACTTCACCCGTCATAAAGGTCTGCAAGTCAACCACCTGCTGGTTTTGTATGTAGATGTGCTTGGAATGAGTGCCGGGAAAGATCAGAATGGCATCGTTAACGGTATGGTGGAGGGTATCCAATAACGCCAGTAAGCCAATCAGTTGGGTTTCTTCGCCCCGCATTACGTCGTGGGTTGTCCGAACGCCGGAAATCAGGAAGATGTCGTGCGGAAAATCGGGTTGTGCTTCAAGGCGTTTGACACTGGCCTGACTCCCATCGACCGGGAAGGGTAGCGTGGCATACGGAACCTCATCCATACCAATCGACGATGAGGCCATTCCCGAAATAACAACGGCAATGGTATCCAGATTTAGCGTCACGTTAGCCGCCAGTGCATCGATCTGACGTTTTAGCCGCTGCTGAAAGAAATGCGCTCTGGCAACGGTATTGGTTTCATCGGATGCTTTCCAGGCGGTAAACGTACTGGCGACGCCCTCCTGCGAAGTCACTTCGCCAATTACCCGAAGATCGGTTGTTCGTATTAGCCGAAGCCGGAAAGATGACGTTCCCCAGTCGCAACCTAATAGATAGTTTGTCATGAATTCGTTCTGTTAAATACTGGTTATGGCAACGCAAAGGCGACGTAAGAACCCCCCGGTTTCAATCCATATCGCGTGCCGCCCGCAGCAATGGCGATATACTGTTTTCCGTTGACCATGTACGTGATCGGCGTGGCGAAGCCGCCGGCTGGCAGTTTGTACTCCCACACGATTTTGCCCGTTTTCTTGTCGAATGCGCGGAGCTTTTCATCGTAGGTTGCCGCAATGAACACCAGTCCGCCCGCCGTGACGACGGGACCGCCGTGGTTCTCGGTGCCGGTGGGCGGAATCCCCTTTTTGCTCAATTCGGGATATTCACCCAGCGGCACCTGCCATACATATTCTCCCGTATTCAGGTTGATGGCATTCAGCGTTCCCCAGGGCGGTTTGATGGCGGGGTAATTGTCCTGATCGCGAAATTGGGTGTTGCCATTATTCAGATAAGGAGGAATGTAGGGGAATGAAGCACCTTCGGGAATGGGTGTCGAGACAACGGAATTGTGCTGATCGGCAGGCGCGTTGGTTGGTTTCGCGTCCAGCTTAAGCAGGTAGTTGACCAATCCTTCCCGGTCTTCTTTCGACAAGTGAGCAAAGGAAGGCATCCGTCCCCGCCCGGTTACCAGGAGAGCCTCGATCTGTTCTTTGGGTATGCGTTTACCCACATCGGTGAGGTCTGGGTAAGCCTGGGCCGCTTGCGGGGTTTTACTGGTCTCATTGCTTTTACCGGCCAGCCCATGACAGACGGCACAGTTAGCGGCAAACAAGGTGCCTCCTTTCGTGAGGGCTGCCCCGTTCGTTTGCGCGCGCAGGTCCCGCATTTTCAACCACCAGAGCATGGTATTGGCATTCTGGTAGAGTATACCGTCGGGGTCGGCGGCATTGCCACCCCACTCGGCACCCCCGCCAAAACCATACAACAAAGAGCCTTCTTCGCTTGGGGGCATATACTTACTGCCGTGCCGACTGTTCGTAAATCGGTCCAGTACGTACGCATGTGCTTCGGGCGTGCGGGTGGTAATGTCAGCTTCCGTCAGCTCCTGCCGGACAAACGGAGCCGGTTTTGTCGGAACGGGTTGCGTTGGCCAGGGTTGTTCGCCGGGCAGGGCGGGCGAGGTAGGGACGGGTACTTCGTTAACGGGAAAAAGCGGCTTTCCGGTGTCGCGGTCGAGCAAAAACACATACCCGTCTTTCGTCGCCTGCGCAACCGCATCGACCAGCCGGGGCCGACCGTCGGGGCCATTGTGCTTAACGGTGACGAGGTTAGGCGGGCAGGGCAGGTCGCGATCCCACAAGTCGTGATGTACGGTCTGAAAATGCCAGATGCGTTTACCCGTTTCGGCATTGATGGCAAGAACGCAGTTGGCGAAAAGGTTCTGGCCTTTTCGTGCGCCACCGTAGAAATCAACCGATGGCGACCCGGTCCCGGCATAGACAACGCCCCGTTTCTCGTCGATGACCATACCCGCCCAGCAGTTGGCCCCGCCCAGTTTTTTGTAGGAGTCGGGCGACCAGGTTTCGTACCCATATTCACCCGGCAGGGGGATCGTTCGGAACACCCAGGCCAATTTACCCGTACGCACGTTGAACGCCCGGATATAGCCCGGAGGAGCATCGCCCCCTTCCGAAACGGCAGAGCCCGTAATCAGCAAATCTTTGTAAATGACACCGGGGGTCGTGACGCGTATCGAGAAGTTTGCAACGTCGTAGCCGAGCGTTTCCTTATCACCAAGTCCTTCGTGCAGATCGACCGCACCGTGCTGGCCGAAGCTGTCGATCAGTTGCCCCGTCGTGGCATCAACCGCGTAGAGAAAAGCTCCTACCGAATAAAGAATTCGTTTGTCCCGAGCGTCGGCCCGGTCGCTGTCGGCCCAGTAAACAACCCCGCGAACCGGGTGGAAGCGCGGTTTTTTTGCTGGGTCAGTAAAGGGGTTGAACTGCCAGCGTTGCTTACCGGTTGCCGCATCGACCGCAAACAGTTTCATGCGCGGAGAGGTGCCATACAGAACCCCGTCTACAACAATCGGCTGGCACTGAATGTCCATACCCCGCTGGCCCGGATCGGTGTTGTCGCCGGTTTCGTACGTCCAGGCAAGGGTTAGATTCTTTACGTTCTGCCGGTTAATCTGGGTCAGTGGAGAATAACGATTACCCGCGTTATTGCCACCATACGTGGGCCAGTCATTACCCGGTAGATGCGGATTCACGGCGTTCGTTACCCAGTTTGCCGACAGCAAACCTGCCAGCGCCAGGATGCCAACGGAGAATTTTAGCAAGCCATTCATGGATAAGTCGAGTCAGTGATCGGTCGAGGAGATCGATACGTTTGTTACTTCGTTTTTTCGTAGAATTCGTACTTGATCGTCCACTTTATTTCCTGACCGGGAGCGGCCATTAAGTGGATATACGGCTCTGGGCAAGAGGTTGTCGCACAGGCCCAGTACACTAGTTTTTGCAAGGGCTGATCGCCGGTGATGTGCACGCCCGCGCCCGTTTTCTGATTCTCGATACGAATGTCGTAGTCCGTGGCGGTGGGTCCGAATCCGTTCAGACCAGCGCTGAACACCTGCTCTTTTTTGGCCAGTTCACGCGCATACACGAGATGGTTGCCTTGCGGCAGAATGACACTGCCGAATCCTTTCCCCTCCGCTGTTACCTCGAATGGGAACCGAGTTACTACAGTCGGACCTGTGGGCTGTTTGTCGATGATGAAGAAATTGTGGTCGTACGTGCTCGTCTCGATGGGTAATTGGCCGGTATTTGTCAGGCGGTGTTCCAACACCAGTTCGGGTTTACCTTTAGTCAGCCGGACGGTTTTCGTGTAACGATACCCATAGCCCGTTGGGTCGGTAAGTTCATGCGTAAAGTCAACCGCAACGGTGGCTTTACGATCCTTGTGCTGTTTTACGTTCCAGGTCCCCTGATTCACTATGTCGTAGTATTTCGCGAAGGCATAGGCTTTGTCGTCGGGTTTACGGAGTGTACCGACGCCTATTTTTACGAACGTATCGCCGGGTTTCGCATCGGTGTAACCCAGTGGTGTAAACTCTTCTACGGGGCCGCTGATCGCATCGTGTAACTTGGGGTCGTAGTTGTCAAACCACGGTTCAATGAAGCTGTGGCCTTTGTAGGTCAGGTTTTTGAACGCTCCCGACCAGTCGAAGCGGGTTCCCTGGTAGTAACCTTGGCTGGCGTCGGGCAGATACAGTGTTGTTTGAATAAGTCCATTGGAAAGCGCGGCCTCCGGCCACTCGGCTACTGGAAGTCTGGTGCTGGACAAGCCGACAACTACGAAGGTCGCGAGAAGTGCCTTTTTCAACGTCGTATGGGTTTTGGTATCACGGGCTTCAGCCCGTCTTAAACAGCCGGTTGGTGCGTTAAGACGGACTAAAGCCCGCAATGCCGGTTAGTTCAGGTTCGGATTAATCGACGTATCGGTGTACGGAAGTGGAAACCAGTAATTTGCTTTCGTGATCGCCTTGATCGGTTGAAGATCATCCGCACTTTTGGCGGCATTGGCTTCTTCGACTTTTTCGAGCCGGACCAGGTCGAACCAGCGGGTCCGTTCGCAGGCAAATTCCCAGGCCCGTTCCTGCACGACAGCATCAGCAAATTGGGCTGCCGTCAGGCCATCACCCGGTGCCAGTATTTTGGTGCCGGTCGGTAAGCCGCGCGAACGAACCTGATTCAGCGCATCATACGCTGCCTGATCGGGACCACCCGTACCACGGGCTTTCGCTTCGGCATAAATGGTCAACACGTGCGGGTAACGCATCATGACCGTGGGCAGTGAAATACTGGACGTTACGATGTTTCCTTTGATGTACCATTTTTTGTAGTAGGGATGTTTTGTCAGGCTTTGTTCCCAGGGAATTGTAGTCGCGCCCAAACCGAACTGCGTGCGGAAGGTCGCGTCCTTACGGGGTCCTGCGGGGAAGTTTTTAAAGAAGTTAAGCTCGGCGAACATATCATCCCAGCCCCCTTCTTCGCCTGGCATCGTGGTGTTGCCGTAGGTCGCATTGGCCGTACCGCTACCGCCCGTAAAGCCGTTGATCTGAAACACCGATTCCGGAATACTAGCCACTGCCGGGTCGTTGTCGAAAACAGCCGCAAACGATGACATCAGCGAGAAGCCATACGTCGAGCGATTGTCAATCACTTCTTTGGCCTTCGCAGCCGCCAGATCGTAGTTGGCGGTTTGCTTAAGCGGCCAGCCGGCCATTGTCAGGTACACATCGGCCAAAAACGCCTTTGCTGAACCCGCGTTAGGCCGACCTGGATCGCGTCGGGTATTGGGGAGCATGGTTTCGGCTTTCTTCAAATCCTCGACAATCAGTGCGTATACCTCCGCTGGTGTCGACTTCTTGATGGTGAGCAGATCCGCCGAATATTCGCCCGCCGTGACCAGTGGAATGCTGCCGTAGAACCGGGTCAGCCAATAATAAGAAAAGCCACGAATGAAGTACGCTTCGCCCGCAATAATATCGATGGTCGCTTTCGTTCCAACCGTTTTTGCGTAGTTATTGATCACGTTGTTGGCACCCTGAATGGCTTTGTAGCAACCATTATAAACGGCTCCCGACCGTTGGTTTGTGGTCGATACGTTGAACTGGTCAAATTCACGCCAGTCCGCTTTGTTACTGGCCGGGTGCGTTGTTACGTCGTCGGCACCCAGCACGGCAGCGTTGGCCGAAGGGTGCAGGAACCCGTAGGTCCACTGGGTGCCCAGGCCCCGGTAAGCGCCCGTTAGTGCCGACTCCAGGCCGTCCTGCGTTGAGAGCACGTTACCACCGTACAACAGGCCGGTTGTATCTTCTTCGAGGTAGCCTTTGCAGCCTGCCATGAGCAGAGCCGCCAGTCCAAATAGTGCTAGTTTTTTCATGATTTATCGAAGGGGTTTAGAAGCCCAGGTTGATACCGAGCGTATACTGTTTGGCGTTTGGATAGGAACCATAATCAATGCCGATGGCGGTGTCGGTGCCCGAACCTACTCGGGCCGATTCTGGATCGGGACCTTTGTAGTTCGTGATCGTCAACAGGTTTGTCGCGCTCGCAAATACCCGGATAGTGGCTTTGCTGTTGATGAAACTCGTTGGCACGTTGTACGACAGACTAACGTTTTTCAGCCGAACGAAGCTGCCATCTTCGATGAACCGACTCGACTGCGTAAAGGGCTGGTAGGTTTTCGTAAAGGCCGGTACGTCAGACGTTTCATTCCCTGACCGATAGTAATCACGGATTTCAGACAGAATGAACTGCCGGGCGTCACCCGCCCCCGACATCGCGGCTGCCCGCGTGTAGTTGAGCTTGTCGACACCGAAAACAGCGTTGAAGAAGACGTTCAGTGTCAGCCCTTTGTACGAGAAGGTGTTATTCCAGCCGCCCGTCGCTTTCGGAAACGCCCGGCCAATAATCTGGAAGTCATCCGTTGTGATGGTATTGTCGCCGTTGAGGTCCTGGTAATGCGGATCACCCGGTACGCGACCCTGCTTGGCGGCCGCATCGGCTTCGTTCGGTTTCCAGGTGCCCAGGTACTTTAGCCCCCAGTACGACCCCAGTGGCTCACCCGGTATCAGCATAAACTCGTTCGTTGTGGACATACCGCCACCGACGCCCGTACCTGTGCCAAGCCTTGGATAACCGCCCAGATCGAGTACTTTATTTTGTAACGTCGACACGTTCAGATTCGTCTCCCAGCGGAAGCTGCCGGCGATCAGGGGGGTACCACCGATCGAGAATTCAAATCCTTTATTTTCGACCTCCCCCACGTTCCGGGCCTGTGTACCCCCACCGGCATAGCTTGGGATCGCCACGTTCAGCAGCAGGTCCGATGTGTTTTTCTTAAAATAATCCGCTTCGATGTGTAACCGACCATTCAGAAACTCCATTTCAAGGCCCACATCCGTCTGCCTGGTCGTTTCCCATTTGAGGTTTGGATTGCCTGGGTTACCCAGCAGTACCCCCGCTGTAGCGGCTGAGTTATTGTAAGCGACCTGGGCGGTGCTATACGTCGATATGGTCGAATAGGCACCTAGCGCCTGGCTACCCGTCATACCCCAGCTTCCCCGGAGTTTGAGGTTGCTGAATACATTAAGTTTTTTGATAAATTCCTCTTCCGATAACCGCCAGCCCAGCGCCACCGACGGAAAAACGCTGTATTTGTTGCCTGTGGCAAACTTCGACGACCCATCCCGACGAACAGCCGCCGTAACCAGGTATTTATCCTTAAACCCGTAGTTTACACGGCCCAGCAACGAAAAAATCGTCCACTTCTGGTAACCCGATGCCACGGTGGCGGCTGTGTTAAGGCCAAGATTATCGTAGCCTAATTGGGGAAACCGCAAACCCGACGCACTGGCGGTAAAGTTCCGATCCGTAAACTGCTGGGTTTCCAGAACGGCAACTGCGTTGATCGAGTGGTTGCCGACCTTGAGGTCGTAGTTCAGATTATTCGTGTTTTGCAGCGTTAATTGCTCCGATGAATACCGGCTTGCCGATGGCACGTTGTTCGAGAGCCGCTTGCCCGTCAAACTCAGGTTTTGCGCATTCAGATAATTGACGGCATACTGCAAATCGATCGACAGCCCTTTGATGGGTAGTTTATAATTCAAACCCGCGTTGACATTAAGACTGCTCCGGTTTTGATCGACCGACTGATCGTACAGATAATCCAGCGGATTGCGATAAACGGAACCAATGGGGTCCGTAAACGTTGGTTGCCCGTCGGTTCCGTAGGCCGGCGTGGTCGGTGCCCAGGCCAGTGCCTGCACAATAGCTCCTCCGTCGAGCGTGTTATGGTTCTTGGTTTGCGTTCCCCACAAGTTCAGGCGAAATGACAGCTTGTCGTTCACCTGCGTGTTCAGATTCGTGCGCAGGATGTACCGCTTGAACCCGCTGTTGTTGACGATGCCATTCTGGTCTAAATAATTACCTGACACCATGAAGGTCGTTTTTTCGCTACCGCCCGACAGGGTGAGCTGGTGTTGCTGACCAGATCCGTTCCGGAAGACCAGGCTCTGCCAGTCGGTGCCGCCATTTTGCTTGAACTGAGCGATCTGATCGGTAGTAAACGGTGGGGTAGTCCCAACAGCGGTCGATCGGGCATTGACAATTTCGGCAAACTCGCCAGCTGGCAGTACGTCGTATTTTTTGATCACCTCCGACGTGCTGAACTGGCCTTCGTAGTTGACTTTTAGGCCTTTCGCTCCTTTCTTGGTGGTGATGATCACAACGCCGTTTGCTCCCCGGCTACCATAAATGGAGGTCGAAGCGGCATCCTTCAGTACCTGAATGGTTTCGATGTCACTCGGGTTTACGTAGTTAAAGTTCGCCCCTAAAAAACCATCGATGACATATAAGGGATCGTTGTTTCCCAGTACGGAGTTGGCACCTCTGATCCGGACCTTGGCATCGCCACCGGGTGCGCCATTGGTCTGGCTTACCTGCACACCCGCAGCCCGCCCTTGCAGTACCTGATCCAGTCGGGTAACGGGTTGCTGGGCAAATTCCTTGGTCGAAATGGCGGTCAGGGCACCGGTTACGTCCGATTTGCGCTGCGTACCGTACCCAACGACCACCACTTCATTCAGCGTTTTCTGATCTTCGGCCAGCTGAATATTGATCACCGCGCGGCCATTCACCGGGACCGTTTGACCAACGTAGCCGATCGTCGAGAACACCAGCGACGATGTACCGGCGGCATTCAGCGCGAAGTTGCCTGATGCATCGGTGGAGGTGCCTATGGTCGTGCCGCTCACCTGCACGTTCACACCGGGGAGCCCCTGATTGTCTGGACCGGTAACTTTACCGGTCACTCTGGCAGTCTGCGCAAAGACATAGCTTTGCCCCAGAAGCAGCAGTAAAACGAAGAGTTTTACAATTTTTCTCATGTGTACGGGATTATTAAAGAATAAAGGAATACGATTGATGTAACGCGGGTGGGAACCCGCGATTAGTTGAGATAAATCGCGGGTTCCCACCCGCGTTACAGCGAACTACCAGTCCACTACGGAACCATCGAGGGCGTTGTAGACCTCCGGATTTTTCCAGTCGTGACCGATTTTGTCCTTCATCAGGGCGTCGTCCAGTTCCACACCCAGACCGGGGCCTTTAGGAATTAGTACTGTTCCGTCGCTCTGTAGTTTGAACGGGTTCTTGAGGTAGCCTTCGCCCAGTGAAACCTGCTCCTGAACGAGGAAATTGGGCACGCTGGCGGCCAGATTGAGCCCGACGGCCAGAGAGATTGGCCCCATCGGATTATGAGGGGCAATCGGGACATAATAGGCTTCGGCCATCCCTGCGATCAGGCGGCCTTCCGTAATGCCACCCGCGTGGCAGAGGTCAGGCTGAACGATGCTGGCGGCTCCTTTTTCGAGAATCTCGCGAAAGCCCCATTTTGTGAAAATCCGCTCACCGGTTGCAATGGGCAGGTGCGTACCCCGCGCAATGTCGACCATCACATCCACGTTCTGCGCCTGACAGGGTTCCTCAACGAACATGGGTTGAAACGGCTCCAGTTGTTTGATCAGCACCTTGGCCGTCTGGGGTGAAATGTTTCCGTGGAAGTCGATGGCAATGTCCATCTCCGGTCCACCTGCCTCGCGCAACGACGCAAAATTGTCGACCGCGTGTTTAATGAATTGTGGGTTTTCGACAATGTTGGCCGGGTTCTTATGCGCAACGCCGGTTTTGATGACGGTGAAGCCTTCGGCCTTCCGTTTTTTCATGTCTTCGGCATTGCTGGCCCGACCGTACACCCGAACGCGATCGCGGGTTGGGCCACCCAGCAGTTCATAGACGGGTACGTTCAGCAGCTTACCCTTGATGTCCCACAGTGCATGGTCGATGCCGCTTAGCGCACTGGTTAGAATGGGACCACCCCGATAGAACGCGTGCCGGTAAATGGCCTGCCAGTGGTGAACGACCTGACGTGGATCTTTCCCGATTAAATAGGGTTCTACCTCCTTGATGGCCGTTTGAATGGTCAGCGCCCGACCTTCCAGCAGCGGTTCGCCCAAACCATGTACCCCAACGTCGGTGTGTATTTTCAGGAAAATCCACCGGGGTTTGACCAGGAACGTTTCAAGCTTGGTAATCTTTACTTTGCTGTAATCGGCAAAGTGGCCGGGACTGGCGGCATACGACGTTTTTGGCAGGACCATCGATCCCATGCCCGCAATGCCCAGCACGGATTGTAGGGCAGAACGGCGTGATATGCCGTTTTTTCTGGACGGTGATTTCATAAGGATTAGGATTTGTAGAGACGCAATCCCTTGCGTCTCCTTTGCGTCAGCAATTGGTGTATTAGCAAAAACCATCCGGTCAATTGCCATCCGGTCATGAGCCGCAAGGGATTGCCGCACCGGCGGTGATGCGGCATTCCGACCGGTCTCTACATGTTTTACGGCCGGATGATGGTCCCGTCCATTTTGCGCACCTGCCAGTTGGATTTGGTAGTGATGGGGTATTTGGCCGCTTCCTTTTCATTAATGTCCACGCCTAACCCCGGCACTTCGTTGACCGACATATATCCTTTATCCATCGTGGGGCAGCCACTGAATACGTCTTTAGTCTTATCCGAAAAGGCCACCGCTTCCTGAATACCAAAATTCCAGACGGCCAGATCAATGTGGGCATGAGCCGCGTGCCCCACCGGCGACACATCGCCGGGGCCGTGCCAGGCTGTGCGAACGTTGAACCATTCACCCAGGCGGGCCACCTTCATGGCGGGGGTGATGCCGCCAATCTGGGAAACGTGAATGCGGATGTAGTCGAACCACTGGTTGGCCATCGGCTCCTTAAACTCATTGATGTTATTGAACAACTCGCCCATCGCAATTGGCACCGTTGTGGTCTGCCTCAGTTGCGCGAACCACTTCATATTTTCGGGCGAGAAGGGATCTTCGATGAAGAACGGTCGATACTCTTCCACCTGCTTGATCATGTTGATGGCTTCCATGGGTTGCACCCGTTCGTGCACATCGTGGAGCAGTTCGATCTCTTCCCCGCACTCTTTGCGCACCACGTTAAACATCTTGGGGACTGATTTGAGATAGCCCATCACGTTCATGTACGCGTCGCCTTCGTAGCCAAAACCCGCAGCCTTGAAATCGGGCTTATCGACCGTGCTGCCAACACCACCGTAACCACCCTGCTGAATGCGGATGTACTTGAAGCCCTGCTCCATAAACTTCTTGACGCTGTCGGCCGTTGCTTCGGGCGTGGTGCCGCCCGCGTGGGTATAACAGGGAATGGCGAACCGAACCTTACCGCCCAGCAGTTGATAAACCGGCATTTTGGCCCGCTTTCCTTTAATGTCCCACAGGGCCTGATCGAGTCCGGAAAGGGCATTGTTCAGAACGGGGCCGTTGCGCCAGTAGGAGCTGACGTAGGCCGATTGCCACATGTCTTCGATGTTATCGACATCTTTGCCAACGCAGAATTCGTTGAGGTAGGTGTTGATCGCGACCACGACGGTAGCGGCCCGTTGGGTAAAAGTAGCGCAGCCGAGTCCATACAGTCCGGGCTCGGTCGTTTCCACTTTGACGACGATGAGGTTCGATCCTTGCGGAGCGGTGGCAATGGCTTTGACGCTTTTGATTCTGACGGGTGGGGCACCGATGGTGTACTGGGGTTTGCCCTGCTGTTCGCGCGCTTCGGCGGTGGACATGCCGCCAAACAGGCCCATAAGGCCGGCTGACGAGCCAAAACCAAGCATTTTTAACGTATCACGGCGACTTTGATCAGGCTGATTCATGCGAAAAGGGTTGAGATAAATTGATTTGATAAATTATTCTCTGACAGAATTTACATGATTAGCAGAATTAATTTTCGGTAGCCTAATCCTGTCAATCCTGTCGTAGAAAAAACTACTTTTTGTCCCACCAGACGCGGGTATCCAGCGTATTCGGTCCCTGCCGGGCGATGGCTTCGTTCAGCTTACCGGAATTGACGACAATCTCGCTGTCCGGGTACGGCATGCGACGGATGAAATCGCCCTTTACCTCGGAACCGGGGTACGGGTTTTTCTTCAGGGCCGGAAAGCCGCTGCGTCGGAAATTGGCAAATGCTTCGGTGCCATCCAGGAATGAAGCCACCCAGTACTGCGTGTTGATCTGGTCCAGCGCTTTGGCCGCATCCAGCGGATGGGCGTTGAGATAGGCTTGCACACTCGCTTCCGGAATGGTTGCTCCGTACGAGGCCATTTGCTCCAGATTGGCCCGGATTCCTTTGGCAAAGTAGTCCGCTGCGGTCCCCGTCGTCCAGCCCCGAACGGCCGCTTCGGCCAGCAGGAACTGTGTCTGTGCGTAGGTGATGTGAAATTCGGGCGCGTCCAGTTTGAGGACAGTGTTCAGGTTGACCTGTGAGAAGTCCCACAAACTAGCCACATTGTTCTGAGCCAGTACCGTCGTGATCGACACGTCGTTGTACCCCATCGGCATGCCAACCTGTACCGCCGGGTCAGACGATGCCCGTGCCGAGACCTGTTCCTGACCGCCTTTGGCCCCTACGTAGCGAACGGCAAAAATGGAAAGGCGAGGGTCGTTGTTGGCTTTCAGGTAATCGACGAACGGGGCCGCAAGGTAAAAGTTCGTCTTTTCGCGAGCCGCCAAGTGGTTGGCGATGTAGTTGTTGTAAATAGCCGTGTGGCGCAGAACCGAATTGTCGGCGTTCGATTGGAACACTCCACCGGCTACGGCCTTTTTGACGTACGTTTCGGCCATCGTGGGATCAACTTTCGACAGGCGCATCCCCGCCCGAAGCATGAACGAATAGCCTAGTTTTTTCCATTTCGCGACATCGCCACCGTACAGAACATCGGTCACTACCGCCGATTGTGTCGTGGTCAGTGCAGCTGAAGCTTCGTCGAGTTCTTTCAGGATGTCTTTGTAGATGTCCTGCTGCGCGTCGTACTTGGGCGTGATAATCTCCGTCGTGTACCCCTGTCCTGCTTCAAAATACGGAATATCGCCATACGTATCGGTCAGGATCATGAAGACGTACGCCTTCCAGATACGGGCTGCGTTGTAGGTATTGATTTGCAGTGGATCGCTCTTGGTTTGGTCCAGTACCGACACCAGTTGCTTGAGCACGTTGCGGTAGAAATTCTGCCAGACCAATGGGGTATTACTGCTGTTGATCTGGTCGTAATTCGCGCCCGACAGCGAGCTACCATACGGCGTAATGATCTGCTGCACGATACCGAAGTTGTAGGTCAGCATCCCCAGCGTACCAAATCCGTCGAGGTAGTTGGTGTTGATAATGGCCTTATTGAGCACCAGAGACGGAGCCAGCGAGGTTGGGTCCACCTTGTTGGTGTTGATCTCGTCAAAACCCTGGTCGCAGCCCGAAAGCAGACTCAGCGAGAGGAGCAGCCCGAGTGTATAGATGAGTTTGGTTTTCATGGTTTCTTCGGATAACGTGGTTAGAATCGAACGTTCAGGTTGAAGCCAATGCTGCGGGTCGGTGGCAGCCCCGGCCAGAAATCGAGTCCCACCGCGTTATCTGAAGAAACCAGCGCTTCTTCGGGGTCCATGTTCTCCGTCCATTTCTTGATAATCAATACGTTGTTGGCTACGGCGTTCAGTTTCAGACCTTTGATGAAGAGGTTCTGGGGTAGCAAGGAGGTGAAATCGTAGCCCAGTGAAAGCTGCCGCAGTTTCCAGAAACCGGCATTGCTGACGAAATCTTCGTTGATACCCAATGGGTTGATCGATTCGTAGAACGGTTGCACAGCCGCGCGTGTCTGATTAATTTCCCCGTTGGGATTAACGCCGTTCCCGATCACGTAGCCCACATCCCGTCCCGGTAGTGTCCGTTTCGACAGGCCGTGGCGCATGTAGTTGATGTTACGACCCGCAATCATTTTGTGGCCCAGTTTGAAATCGATCAGGAACGAAAGGGATACGCCCTGATAGGAAACCGTGTTGGTGATGCCACCGAAATAACTTGGCAGGGCGTTACCCACGTTCACCAGCGTGTTGTTGCGCATAGGCATCCCGCTATTCTGATCGAACACCTGCCGACCCTGGGCATCCCGCAGATAGGTGAAGGTGTACAATTGCCCGATGGGTTTGCCGACGACCTGATTCAGCACCCGGCCGCTACCTCCGCTTGCCGTGATGATGGTATCATTGGGCGATAACCCCAAGCGCAGCACTTTTGAGGTATTGTAAGATACGTTGGCGCTAACATCCCACCGGAATTTCGGCGTAACGATGGGCGAAAATGTTAATAACATCTCGATCCCCTGGTTCTGACTGCGCCCTACGTTGATTAGCTTAGTCGTGTAGGACGACGCATCGGAAATCTGAGCCGCCAGAATCTGATCGTCGGTTGTTTTGTGGTAGTACGTGAAGTCAAAGCCGATCTTGTTATTGAATAGCTTCAGTTCCAGCCCAACCTCCGCTTCCTGAACGCGCAGCGGACGCAGGTTTTTATTGGGAACCTGCGTCGCATTAATGCCGCCTACCGGCACCAGCTGACCCGACGGATTGGCGAAGGCGTTGTTGTCGACCTGGTAGTAAAGCGCGTTGGAATAGGGATCTACGTTGTCGGAACCGACCTGCGCATAGGCCGCCCGCACCTTTCCGAATGACAACCAGGCTGGCAGGGCCTCAAACGCCTGGGAGAATACGAAACTACCGGTGACCGATGGGTACAGGATGCTCCGGTTAGAGGGGGCCAGCGTTGAAAACCAGTCATTGCGTGCCGTTACGTTCAGGAACAGATAGTCCCGGTAGGAGAGGGTTGCAGCCCCGAACAGGGAGTTGATTTTCTTTTCTGCCAGCCCGTAGATCGGATTTTTGACCCGCCCATTGGCTACCGTATACAAGCCCGGCTGTACAAAATCCTGGACCGTTACGCTGTTGTAGTCGTTACGGGCGTAGCGGGCATTACCACCCAGGGTTATGTCGACGCCAATTTTTCCGAACGTCCGGTTGGCACCCAGAATAAAGTCCAGATTTCGTTCGGTGTTCTGGCGAACGTCCTGTGTGTATGAGCCGTTTACGAAGCCGACGGGTGCTTTGGCAATGGGCGCGTAGCCGTTCGGAATGTTGTAATCCTGGTTGCGGATGTAAAAATCCTGGGCAATTCGTGCCTGTAGATAGAGCCAGTCCGTGAACTGATATTTGAGCGCAACGTTGCCAAATAAGCGGTCGCGCCGGATGTTCTCGAAGTGATGGCTCATCGAATAGTACGGGTTGTTCCGCACCAGAAAGCGAGAGAACACAAACTCGTCGCCATTAGGTAAGGTCTGATTGTCCCGCAGTGCCTGAAACGGCATGGAATTGGCTAGTGTGAACACCACTGTCGAGACCGAAAAATCCTGAGCGTTCAGTTGGGGCGGGTTGATGTTATTTTCTTTTGAGTAGTTGATATTTCCGGAGGCTGTCAATTTGCTGTTGATGTTCTGGCTGAAACCCAGGTTGATCACTTTGCGATTGAAGGTGTTATTCTCTAGAATACCCCGGTTGTCGGTGTTGCCAAACGACAAGCTGAAACCACCATTTGTCCCGTTGTTGGCTACCGTTACGGTGTTGGTGAAGTTGGTACCCACGCGGTAGAACTGTTTTACCCGATTGTAGACAGGCTCGTAGGGATACGTTTTGTTGTCGAACAGAATCTGCGTCATGCCCGGCTGAAACTTCTCGCCAAAGCTCCATACGCCCGATGTCGGGTTCGGGCTAGTTGGTCGTTTGCCGCCTTCGCCCTGCCCGTACTCATACTGGAAATCAGTAAAGTCCAGCGGTGTATCGGTGGTGAAATTGGTGTTGTACGTGACGCCGAAGCCTTTGCCAGTACCCCGGCTTTTTGTCGTGATCATTACAACCCCATCTTTAGCCCGTGAGCCATAGAGGGCAGCTGCCGTGGCTCCTTTCAGCACCGTCATTGTTTCAATGTCGTCGGGATTGATGCTACTCAGCCCATCGCCACCGTCTGAATTGTTGGCCGCACGCGAGCCAAAATCGCCCCCCAGTGAGTAGTTCGAATTGTCGATCGGTACGCCGTTCACCACGATCAGCGGGTTGTTCTGGCCACTGAACGACGACTGACCACGGATGCGGATTTTGGCCGTTCCGGCTGGTCCCGTCCCCATCGTGGTAATATTCACGCCCGCCATTTTGCCCTGTAGTCCGCTCACAAAATTGGGCGTCCGGTTGGTCGAAATCTGATCGGCATTGACCGTTGCCGTTGCGTAACCCAGCGTTTTTGATTCCCGTTTGATGCCAAGTGCCGTAACGACCACTTCGTCGATGGCTTTCGCATCTTCAGCCATCTGCACATTGACAACGGAGCGATTGTTAATGGGAACCGTTTGACTTACGTAGCTGATGTATGAAAAAACCAGCGAAGCCGTTGCCGGAGCGTTAATAGCGTAACTACCAGTCGCATCGGTGGCTGTGCCAATCGTTGTACCGCTAACCAGCACGTTTACACCTGGCAACCCTTGTTTGTCGGGACCGGTGACCTGCCCGGTTATTCGGTTCGTCTGGGCTAGTGTCAGGCTACCGCTCAGACACAGAAAAAGAAGAAAGACTAGAGCTCTGTTCATGGAAATAGGATATAGGGTTAAGGAAAAGAGGTAAAATCAACTACTTATATCACTAATTACTATTGGTATAGTGTAACTTTATGGCGGCTCCGGAAACGACTGCCCATCCCGGCGATAAATCCGGGTCGTGGTAGCAGTCCTGCCTTCTTCTTCAGGTTACTGGCGAGCGGTCTTACCAGTTGTGTATCGCGCCGTCGGGACTTTTCAGGATTGGGTGCGGAAACTGCGTTTTGGCGGTGACCTCCATAACGAAGGTTGCTTTCTTCGGGTCGAATTTGACCCCTAGGCCAGGTTCCGGATTCAGGTAAAGCTTGCCGTTTTTGAAGTTGACGAAATCCTCATTGAAGTACGCAGGACGTTCCGGCTCCCCACCACCGAGTTCCATCAGGCAGCGCATCGGACTGCTGGAACCCAGTACGTGCACGAGCGTAGCCGTTGCCAATGGTCCCGTGAAGTGCGGAATCATGCCTACGTAGTGCGTTTCACACATGGACGCCAGCTTTTTGAACTCAGATATGCCACCGGTATTGGGGAGCGTGAAGCGGGTGTAATCGATCAGGCGTTGTTCGATAAACGTGTTGCTGTCCCAGCGGTCGCCGAATTGTTCCCCCACCGCAATGGGTACGGTGGTCATCTGGCGAACCGTTTTGTACACATCCGGATTTTCAGACCGAACAATATCTTCAACGAAGTAAGGCTCCAGATTTTCAAGGGCTTTGCAGATTTTGATGCCCTCGGTGGTGTCAAAGCGAGTGTGCAGATCAATGGCCCATTTGCCACCACCGCCCACAGCCGCGTCGATTCGTTTACATAACTCAATCGTCTTTTTGGCGTTGTCATAGAAGTCAAACGGGGCTTCCCCGTTGCCACCCGTTGGCCCGATCCGATAAGCCCGCAGCCCCGCTTCGATACAGTCCCGCGCCCGTTCTTCTTCCGTTTTGGCTTTTGACGCCCGAAAGCCGGTTGCATAACATTCAACGTAGTCGCGCGTAGCCCCGCCCAACAAATCGTAGACGGGAACGCCCAGTGCTTTCCCCTTGATGTCCCACAAGGCCATTTCGAGCGCCCCCAGCGCGTGAAGCTTTTCGCGGCCCGGCGGGTAGAACATACCCCGGTACACGTTCTGCCAGATGTGCTCGATGCGGAACGGGTCTTCGCCGATCATCATCTGGGCACACTGTTCGATCATATCTTTGGAACCGCCCTCACCAATGCCGACAACACCGCCATCGGTCTGAATCTCAACGATACCACGAGCCTGATTAAAGAGCGGTTTGTTGTAACCGGGGGCCGCGTAGTACCTGATTTTAGTAATCTTTAGTTTTGGCGCAGCCTGAACCATGCTTTGCGGTAAACCGGCCCAGATGGCGGCTGAACTGATGAAGGAGGATTTGAGAAAGGATCTGCGTTGCATTGGCTGATTGAGGAATTGAAAAGAGTACGCTTAATCGTTTAAGCAATTGATTAAATTTAAGTCGATCCTTCTTTTTTGGTTTTAGAGGACGCTCGCTCTACTAGTTCGGCTTTCATCAGAATCTGCGCGGGTTCGGTTACGTTATTAGCTAATTTCTTCACTAACAGCTCAATAGCTGTCTGGCCCAGCAGCACAATCGGTTGCTTCAGATAGGTTATCGGGCAATGGTATAACTCAAATACTTCGGCTTGCCCAAAACTGACTATGGCCAGTTCCGAAGGTACGTTCAGCTGTAGCGTGTTGATGTACTTCAGACCATTGATAGCCAGACTGTAGGTTGCAAATAGAAGCGCATCAACCGGATAATCAGCTTTCAGCAACTCATCGATAGCGGTTCTGACACCGGTCTCAATCGTATCGATCCGAACGACTTTCAACCAGGATTTTTGAACATGCTGGCTGCCCGCTTCTAGCGCATCCTGATACCCTCGTATGCGCTCCTGCATGTGGAACATTTGCGAGTCATACGCGATCATGCCGACCCGCTGGTATCCATTTTCGATTAGGTGGGTAGTGGCTTCATACGATGCTTTATAATGATCGGTAGAAACAAAATCGGTCTGTATATCCGGAAAATACCGGTCTAACAGAACAAAAGGAATATTCTTTTCTTTTAGATCGAGAATCTGTTCTTCCGAATTTTCGGATGAGACAATGATGAAGCCATCGACCTGTCTGTTTATCAGTACATTCAATAAATCCCGTGACTTATCAGCGTTCTCGTCCGAACTGCCGATAATAACAGTATACCCGTTGCGCTTCGCTTCATCCTCAACAACCCTGGCTATATTGGCGAAAAACGGGTTCGAGATATCGGCAATGATCAGTCCAATGGTATGCGTTTTTCCGCTGCGCAGACTTTTCGCCAAGTGATTGGGCTGGTAATGGAGTTCGGTCGCAATTTGTTTGATTTTGCGGGCAATTTCCTGACCGACCCGACTCTCCTTCTCCTTTCCATTCAGAACATAAGACACTAGTGCGGTTGAAACACCGGCTTTTTGCGCTATATCCTTTAGCGAAGTTTTTTTAGTACTCATCTAGTTTTTACGGCGCTCAAATCTATGCTTAATCCTTTAAACAACAAAGAAATAATAAGGAATTTTTACTATTTTTTTAATTAATAGCATTATTAGGCTAAAGCAATACGTGCGCCGTACTTACTGTCAGGGGTTGTTGGCGAAGCTGGATACACTGTGATGCGTGAGGATTCACACGTTTTAGCGTAACGCGGACCGCTCGGGCGGCCCCGTTCCAGTCCGCAAGTTATATTATATATGAAGTTAACCTGCGGACTGGAACGGGGCCGCCCGAGCGGTCCACGCTACGTCAACACTTTCTCAAGGCATTTGACGGTGATCAGATATGTAGGTTTTACCCCTAACGTGCCGAGACTGCCGGAGGCCAGTGTAGCGCCGGTGAGCAGCGGATTGTCGGATGCATAATAGGCGTAACGCACTTTCACCGTAGCTGAAATGCTATCGCGTATTTTTGACTGCGCCTGAATCGCTTTCTGATAATGAGCGCCTTCCATTTCGAGGCCAATTGCCTGCCACGACGAACTCCGGAAATAGCTTAATACGTCTTTGTTCTGTAGCGATGTTCCCAGCACCGTAATCATGGCACCTTCGTAGACCCCAAGACCATGTCCCTCAAAGTCCGCTTTGCAAAAATCGTTTTCGAGCGGGTAGTTATCGGCGGTGCCTTCAAAAATATGCGATGTTGGAATCATCAGGTCGCCTTTTTCGCCCGTCAGGATACCCGCTTTCCCGATGATCGAAATCGATGACACATTGAGCGGCATGATTTCTTCGCCCCGCTCGAAGGGTTTCAACAACTCATCCATTGTTTCAAACGCCTGCTCACCGAATGCATAATCCATGATCAGCAGCAAGGGTTGTGTCGCCTTGAGGTGTTCGGGATCGTGAGTAATCTCCGACGATAGCGTTGTTATGTCCAGCCGAGCAGTGTCGATGAGTTGCACCAGCAAACTGGTTCCGGCGATGTCTTCCAGTATGTGCATCCCGTGTTCCTTGGCGTAGCTGATCACTTGCTTTCGCGATTCGCGTTGAGCGGGCAGACTCAGTTTCAGGGCCAGATCGTAGAGATTATCCCAGGTTGTTGTTTCGGCCAGCGCACCGGGTGCGTACAAACAATTCATAACGCTGTGGGGGTTGGCGCTGATAATGTGAATGGGCCGATCCTGTAGGTTATGTTCCCAGATGTACTGTTTAATGCGGGTTGCCCAGCGTTCGCCGTAGAGGTGTTGGCCGATCCGTTCGCGAAGCATGGGCGTGAAATTAATTTCGCGCGCTGTATTGGTCTCGCGCGTTTCACGTACCGACACGCTGCCCAGATTGTAGACGATCTGAAACAGACCGTTGTTCGTACCGGCATTTTCGGCAAACCGGTTGTAGGCACGCTGGGTCTCTTCAAACGTGCGGCCCAAAATGGAGCTGAGGTACATCAGCGCCAGTTCGCGTTCGTCGTCCGATACCGTTCCGCCCGATTGAATGATGGCTTCCAGTTTTTCCCACTCACGAGTCCGGCTACCACGTTCCTGAAAAGCGTTGCGCCGGATTTTGTCCGCTTCCATGAACATGAATGTTAGGTGAGTCAGAATGTCGTAGATTTCGCTGCGGCCATTCGTTACCTCAATCACCATCTGTTCGTCATCGATCCGGTAACAGTTGCGACGGCGTTTGGCGGGAACCAGCACCGGGAAGTGTGAATGTTCGAAGCCTTCCCGGGAGGCCAGCGAAATAATCCGGCAGGCTTCAATGCCCTTGGGGAGTCGGTCCATCACGTAGACCAGCCCATCCAGTTCAACCCGTTGCGGGTCACCGACCAGCCCGTAGATTTCGGGTTGGAGCGTCAGGAGAGCCCGACGGATCTCTTCGCCGGATACGCCTGACGGTTTATAAAACCCCCGGTTAAATAAATGGCGCATCGTGATGTACAACCGTTCAATAGCAACGCGCGACTCCTGAGCGCGGGTGAGTGGGGGAGAAGGTATTAAATCCATGAATAAGTAGCTAGCGTAATAGGGTCGCGAAGTACAATGACTTGCGATAGTCACCTGCGTGACTGATTGAGAGAATTAACAGGATTACCGGCATTTAAGTTGGGTTGTTCATCCATTATTCGTGCTGTCGTCGGCAAGCTGATTGAACCGTTGCGAGTGGTGCTGGCAATTGGCAAAGAATATGTAATAAAGTGAGTATCAATTTATAAAATGAGACTGGCCTCTTTCACGTTAAACGGAGGCCGGGTAGTGAAGGCTGACTGGATCAGACGGGTAGATAGGTTTCTGAAGAAAAGAGAAACCAATTTGTCCACACTACTAGAAAAACTATCATTTTCGCGTACTAGAATCGCTTTTATGAATACTCCTCAGCGCCCCGCGAATGCATTCAGGACTGCCCCGCAGCAACCCCGGCCTAAAGCTGGCCACTCATCGGCGCAGCGCCTACAGAAGGGGGGACGTTGGCAGAAGGCACGGCTGTATATTCGTGAACGTCCGCTGCTGGAACGGATTTACTGGTTCTGTATCAAAGCGTTTCTGTGGTTATTTTTCGGATCGTTTGGCTACGTAATCGTTCTGAAATACGTACCGGTCTGGGTAACGCCATTAGTTGTGGCACGCTGGGTCGATACCTTCGGAACCGATGAGAGTAGTCATGTGTACAAAAAATGGAAGTCGTACGACGAGATCAATAGGGAAGCGGCTTTGGCCGTCGTTGCGTCAGAAGATCAGGATTTCCCAACGCACTGGGGGTTCGATTTCGACGAAATTCAGGATGCGATCAAAGAGAACCAGACGCGGAAACGCCCTCGCGGGGCCAGTACGATTTCGCAGCAGGTGGCGAAGAACGTATTTTTGTGGAATGGACGCAGTTATATCCGCAAAGGGCTGGAAGTGTATTTTACCGCGCTGATCGAGTTGATCTGGGGAAAAAAGCGCATCCTGGAAGTATACCTGAACGTGGCCGAAACCGGGCCGATGACCTTTGGCGTAGAAGCCGCGTCGGAGCGGTTTTACGGTCACTCAGCCGCAACGCTGTCACGTAGTGAAGCTGCCCGAATCGCTGCGGTATTGCCGAATCCGCGTCAGTTTTCCATTAAAAATCCGTCGAACTACGTGGTGCGACGGACACGCCAGATCTCCCGACAGATGCGGTATCTCGGCGGCCAGAAATACATTCGGAATTTATAAGCTCCGTTGACTGACCTAAACACATTCGGATTGTTCGTGTCAGTCAACGGTTAGCTACCGATCAACGATATAATGATTTGCGGTCAACCTGACGCGGAAGTGGCCCCTGCCGGGCGAGTTTCATGTGCGCTAGTGTGGCACCTGATCGAGCGCATTGTTCCGGAGTATGCCCATCAACGAAAGCGGTTAAAAAGCCCGCCCAGTACGCATCACCTGCCCCCGTAACATCGACAACATCAACTTTCTTACCCGGTACGATCGCTTGTTGAGTACCGCCCTCGTACGAAACCAAGCTCCCATTCGGGCCCATCGTGAAACAGATCATCGAAGCGCCCATAGTATGAAAATCGCTCAAAATGCGTTCGGTTGGCTGTTTTTTGCCGTAAAGCCGTTCGGCATCATCCTCACTCAGTTTAACCAGCGCACCCGCCGAACAATAATCGGCCAGCACCTGCCACGCCTGTTCACGGTCGGGCCAGATACTCGGCGCATAGTTCGCATCGATCGTTACCTGACAGCCAGCCGCCTGAGCACGTTTGGCCGCATCGACAATGACGGCTTGAGCGGGTTGCCGACTCAGCGCAAAGCAGGTTGTATGAAACAATTGTGCCTGCGCCAAGAGGGAATCCGGAATCTGGCTGGGTTTGATCTGACAGTCGGCATGACGGTAAGCAACGAAATCAGGCGTAGCGGCCGTTCGGGACACGAGTACAATACTCGTCGGTTCCAATGGATCGTTGGTAATAAATTGAGTATCGACACCCGCTTCGGCAACCTCACGCGTCAGATACAGACCTATATTGTCGGCCCCTACGCAGGCGACCATAGCCGTTTTGTTTCCCAGCCGGGCCATATTGGCCGCCATATTGGCCGGACTTCCACCTTGGTATCGTCTAAAGTCCAGCGCGTCGAGCAAACTGGATGAAACATGGTGACCAATCAGATCGGCCAGTAATTCGCCAACGGCGAGAAGAGTGTAGGGGCGGGGAGAAGTCGTCATAGAAAAAGCATCCCAACCAAATGAGGTGTTTGGTTCAGCAGTCATCTGGTTGGAATGGCAAATGTAAAAAACAAAGTAAACCACAGCCTGCGAAAAAGAGCGGCACGGTTAATTTCCGCCCGGATGAACGGGCAGGGCGGCATCTTCGCTCGGCTTATTCTCCTTGACCAGAAAACATGCTCCGGCAGCAAGAATCAGGCAGATACCACACAAAATCAGCGCATTGAGCGGGTCATTGCCGAGTACATTTTTGTACAGGAACGGAATGGTAATCATGTTGATGATCTGGGGAATCACGATAAATCCGTTGAAAATTCCCATGTAAACACCCATTCGCTCTTTCGGCACTGACGACGACAAAAGCACGTACGGCATCGACAGAATCGACCCCCAGGCCAGGCCAACCATAGTCATACCGATCAGAAACGCACTTCGGTCGCTGGAAATCAGCATGGACAGAAAGCCAAGACCACCGATGGTCAGGAAAGTAGCGTGCGTAGCCCGGCGACCGATACGAGCAGCAATGGCGGGCAGAAAGAATGAAATACCAAAACAGCCGACGTTGAACAGGGCAAAGCAGTCGTTACCCACTTCAATCCCTTTTTCGAAACCCGGTGATTCCGGCGTTGGTGCATTGAAGGCATGGCGGGCAATGGCCAGCGACAGATACTGCCACATGAGCGGAAGTCCGTACCAGGTGAAGAACTTGACCCACCAGAGTTGACGCATCGTGGTTGGCATTTCGCGCAGGGCCGTGCCTACTTCGGAGAAGACGTGAAGCAGGCCACCACTTTCGCGCTTCTCACGCTCAAACGCGGCCATATCTTCCGGCGGGTATTCTTTTGTGGTATAAACGGTCCAGAGAACAGCCGCCAACACGGCTACACTACCAACGTAGAAGGAGTATTTGACAAAATCGGGAATGCCATTGGCTCCGGCAGCGACCATCGTTACGCCGAACAGGGGCAGAATACGGGGCATAAGATTTGCCAGTGTCTGTCCGAAACCGACGAAGAAACTCTGGACGGCAAAGCCCAGATCACGTTGTTTGTCGTTCAGCTTATCCCCGATGAATGCCCGGAATGGCTCCATCGATACATTAAGCCCGGCATCGAGCAGCCACATTACGCTGGCGGCCATCCAGAGCGAGGACGAATTGGGCATCAGGACCAACGCAATGCTGGTGATAAGAGCCCCAATGAGAAAGAACGGTTTCCGCCGACCCCACCGCTCCGACCACGTCCGGTCGCTCATGGCCCCGATAATGGGCTGAACCAGCAGGCCCGTCATCGGTCCGGCTAACCACAGGGCCGGGATTGCCGATTCGTCGGCATGCAGATACCGAAATATGGGGCTCATGTTGGCTTGTTGCAGACCGAAACCATATTGAATACCCAGAAAGCCAAAACTCATATTCCAGACTTGCCAGAAACTCAACGAAGGCTTAGTCACGCCAGTGGGTTTCTGAATTTTTTCGGTCTGCATGTACTGTAAATTTTAAGGGTGGCCGTAGCTTTAACGAATGAACAACAATAATACACAGACGTTAGCAGGATACAGAGAAAATATTGGCTTATTTTTCTGAAAAGACGTAATTTCAAGCATGATCCCGAACGCTCGGCTGTCCGTTACTTTGCTGCTTACGGCTTTTTTCTTTTCTTTCCAATTGGCATGGGCGACTACTCCGGCAGACTCTGCACGGTCCGTTATCGTACGTTCCGTTTCGCTTACTGGTAATTTTCGGACGCGTGACCGGATTATTCTGCGAGAGATGACGATGCACGTCGGCGATACGATTCGGTTGAGTGAGCTGCCCGGACGGGTTGAGTGGGATCAACGTAATATCAACAACACCAATCTATTCGTTACGGTAGACGTATCAACGGTACAGGTTACCCCCGATGATTCGACGCAACTGGGCCTGCTTGATCTGACGGTTACCATGAAAGAACGGTGGTATATTATTGCCTATCCCGTATTCGATCTGGCAGACCGAAATTTTAATGAATGGTGGTACGATCGGGGTCGGGACCTTCGTCGGGTCATCTACGGGGGGCGACTCAGCTACAAAAATGTGACCGGCAATAACGACCAGCTCCAGGTCATTTTTGAACGGGGTTTTTCGCAGCGAACGGTTCTGTCATACGCCAAACCCTATATCGACAAAGCGCAGCGAATCGGGCTTCGGGTCGATCTGGCTTACATTACCAATAAAGAGATTCCCTATCGGACGATGGCCGACAAGTGGGTGTACGTGCGCGATGAGCAGGTACTGCGGGAGCGCGCCTATGCGAGTCTGATCCTCACTAACCGGCGGGGGCTCTATCATTACCACGTTCTCGAAGCGCGCTACACCCGGAATACAATTGCCGATACCATCACCCGTCTGAACCCGGATTATTTTCTGGATGGTCGTACCCGTCAGCAATACCTGGGCATGAACTACAGCTACCGCTATGATCGGCGCGACAACGTGTCTTACCCACTTCGGGGAACCGTAATCGGTGGCGTTATCGGAGTGTCGGGAATTCTACCTAACGACAATTTTCGCTACCTTGAACTGGCGGCATCGATGACGCGCTACTGGCCCCTAGGCGGTCGTTTTTATGCGGCTGGTAGCATTCGTGGCCGTTCATCCTGGCCTACCCGTCAGCCCTATTTTAACCTGCGCGGACTGGGCAGTTCGAGTGAAATGGTGCGCGGTTATGAACTGTACGTAATCGATGGACAGCGATCGGCGATCTGGCGGAATAGCGTCCGTTATCAATTGTTCAACACGGTCAAGCAATTAAACTGGTTGCACATCAGACAGTTCAACACAATTCCTATTGCCGCGTACATCACCGCTTTTGCTGATGCGGGTTACGTGAGCAGCACGGTAGCCGAACAATACCAGAGCAAACTGGCCAATCGCCTGCTTCTGGGAACGGGTATGAGCCTGGATGTGGTGACGTATTACAACTTCGTCGTGCGGTTCAGCGGGTCAATTAACCGGCAAGGAAAGGCGGGTTTCTACTTTAATCTGGCGCAGGAATTTTAGCTCAGGCCGCCTGTTTCGTGTCTGAAATGGGCACCAATCGGTAAAATTCCATAGGTTGACTGGGACTGTACAACCCATCAGCGTCATACGTCAAGGGGCTTTTCATTTTGCTGCCAAATAGTATGCGTGAAAATGAGGAGGGTTATGGTCGCGCGGATAGATATAAATCCGAGTGCCGTCAAACGGGCTGAACATAGGCCAAAATAGATGCATTTGTTCTGCCGAATAAATGATATCAGCGCAATTGGCTATATATAATGGATGGGTCATTTCAACTAGTTTCAGGGCTAATACGTCAATACAAGAGGGCCGACATTTGCGCAAATGTCGGCCCTCTTGTATTGACGTATTAGCCCTGAAACCGGGCACCGAATGTTGATTTTACGAAACCGTTACTGATTCGGGTGATTTTGTTGGCTCATCGTCGAGGTTGACCATTTCCATACGCGGTGTGAAGAAGTGCATGATGGCCCAGGCAACCAGATACGCAAAGCCGCAGATGATAAAGATCAGGTTGTAGCCACCGTTTATATCGCCAGCCGTTTTATACGTATCCAGTAACCAGCCGACAAGGAGTGGGAACAGAATGCCGCCAACTGAGCCAGCCATACCACCGATACCGATCACCGAACTCAGTGCTTTCTTTGGGAAAACGTCCGATGCCGTGGTGTAAATGTTCGCGCTCCACGCCTGGTGTGCAGCTGCGGCCAGACTGATCAAGGCTACGGCCTGCCAGATATCCGTGGCGTAACGGGCCGCCATGATGGGTACTACTGCTACGGCAAATAAGAACATCGCTGTTTTGCGCGCTCTGAACACGCCCCAACCGCGCCGGATCAGGTACGACGAGAGATATCCACCGCCGATACTGCCGATTGTGGTAGCCGTATAGACGATCACGAGCGGTAAACTTGGTTTTTTAAGATCGAGATTGAACGTGGTTGAGAAATAAGAAGGAAGCCAGAACAGGAAGAACCACCAGATAGGATCGGTCAGCATTTTTCCGAAGACAAAGGCCCAGGTCTGCCGGATACCGAACAATTTACCCCATTGAACGGGCTTGGCATTGGCTGACTCTACTTCGTTATCGCTATGGATGTAAACCAGTTCGGCCTGCGTTACCCGTTTCTGGCGGGACGGTATTTCGTAATAGTAGATCCAGAACCCAAGCCAGATGAAACCGATTGCTCCGGTAATGATAAAAGCTTCCTCCCAGCCATAAACGCCCAGAATCCACGGAACCATAACTGGCGCAACGACGGCACCAATGTTCGCGCCCGAGTTGAAAATACCCGTAGCAAATGCCCGCTCTTTCTTGGGAAACCACTCGGCCACGGCTTTGATAGCCGCCGGAAAGTTGCCGGATTCACCCAGTCCCAAAGCGGCCCGCGCAACGCCAAACCCGAAGGTACTGGTCGCGAAGGCATGAGCGATAGCCGCGAAACTCCAGGCGATCAGTGAAATGGTGTACCCCAGTTTGGTGCCAATACGATCAATGACCCGGCCAAAAAGCAGTAGACCAACGGCGTACGCAGCGGCAAAAGCCATCACAATTCGGCTGTAGTCTGTTTCCGTCCAGCTAAATTCCTTTTCAAGCGAAGGCTTGAGCAGACCGATCACTTGCCGGTCGAGATAGTTGATTGTAGTGGCGAAGAAAAGGAGCGTAACAACCGTCCATCGAAAGTTTCCGGGCTTATTTTCCATTAGTTATTTTAAATGAATCGATTAATGAAAGACATGTCGTCAGTCACGGTGAATGTAAGGTTAGTTGAACGTCCTTGAGCGGACAGCACTGTCGTGGTCATTAGTACAGTCGCTGCTTGTCTGCCAGACGCATTGGTATGCTACTGCTAAATAAAGCCATTGTGAGAAAGAACCTACTTTCAGCGCTGCGTAATTATGGCGGCCAGTAAGCTCACTAATTCGTTTGCATACTACAGGTATACAGGTCAGGGGGACTATCATTTCCTGGTTTTCAGGCTTATTTACGCCCATTGGTAACTGACCGGAAGCTGAAAGCGGATACACCTATTTTTTGACGAAAACGCGGTTCATCGCTGTATCTAGATGGCGGAAACGGGCTGATTTATCCGGTCTAGTGCTGAGAAAACGACTTCGGATACCCCAACAATTCGTTTATCTGGCTACCTTTGGTTTGTTCTTTTATCGTAGCGTCAGTCTCTTCCTTTCGGCTATTTACCCTCTATGGACAAAGGTATACCACAACAGGAGGCCCCCAAAAAGTCATCGTTTCCTTTGTTGAGCCTTCTCGGACCCTATTCCAGAATGGTTATGTTGCTGATCGTATTTGCGCTCATCAGCAATGGCGTGAACCTGATTCTTCCGATGATTATTTCGCATGGTATCGATGATTATACCGCCGGGAAATTTGTGCTGAAGCAGGTCGTTACCCAGTTTCTGAGTGCTGCGCTGTTCATTTTTATTTTCTCTTACCTGCAAAGTATCATTCAGACGTATGCTTCTGAGCGGGTCGCTCGGGATCTGCGCACAAAACTAGCGGCCAAAATCTCACGCCAGAGCTTTTCGTATATCCAGCAGGCCAACCCATCGCGGTTACTCACCAACCTGACCTCCGATATTGATTCAGTCAAGACCTTTGTTTCGCAGGCGGTGGTGTCGATCGTGTCTTCGCTGTGTATTATTATTGGTGCCAGTATTCTGCTACTCAGCATCAACTGGAAACTGGGCCTCACCGTCATGGCAATTATTCCCATCGTCGGCGTAACGTTCTACCTGTTGATGCGCCAGGTGAGAACATTGTTTATGCGGAGCCGGGGTGTTGTCGATTGGCTCAACAAAGTCATTAACGAGAGTGTACTAGGCTCGGCACTGATTCGGGTGCTTAACGCGCAACAACTCGAATACGATAAATTTCTGGCTGCCAATATCGATGCCAAAGACATTGGCTTAGCCATTTTGCGCCTGTTCGCGGCCTTGATTCCCATCATCAGCTTCACCGCTAACATGGCTGCGTTAAGCATTCTGGTGCTGGGCGGGCATTTTGTCATCACCGGTAGCATGTCGCTGGGCGATTTTGCCGCCTTCAATAGTTATCTGGCGTTGCTGGTTTTCCCGATCATTATCATTGGATTTATGAGCAACGTCATTGCGCAGGCATCGGCCTCGTTCGAGCGGGTCAATCAGGTGTTACTGGCTCCCGAAACGGTTAAAACCGGCACCACCGACCTGGCCCTGACGGGTGAGATCAATGTACGGAATGTATCGATTTATTACGAAGGTAAACCGGCACTGAAGGATATCTCATTCGCCGTGAAAGCCGGTACGCGAACTGCTATCGTCGGCCCGACGGCTGCTGGAAAGAGTCAACTCCTCTATCTGCTGACCGGGCTGATCAATGCGTCGGAAGGGAGCGTCGACTACGATGGCCGACCAATCGACAGCTACGACGAAGAGACGTTTCACCGGCAGGTGGGTTTCGTGTTTCAGGATAGCATTATTTTCAACATGAGCCTGCGGGAGAACATTGCGTTTACTGACACGGTGACCGACGAATCGCTGAACAAAGCCATCGATACCGCCGAACTGCGGGGCTTTATCGAGGCATTGCCCGAACAATTACAAACCATCGTTTCTGAGCGGGGGTCGAGCCTGTCGGGTGGGCAAAAGCAGCGGATCATGCTGGCCCGCGCGCTGGCGATCAACCCCCGGATATTACTTCTGGATGATTTTACCGCCCGTGTCGATACCAATACCGAACAGAAAATTGTCCGGAACATTCAGGCGAATTATCCCGGTCTGACCCTGATCTCTGTAACGCAGAAGATCGCTTCGGTGGAAGAGTACGAGCAAATCATGCTGCTGATGGACGGCGAACTTATTGCCAAAGGCACCCACGCCGAATTGATGAGCACTAGCCCCGAATACATTCAGATTTACCAGTCGCAACGCAGTACCAGTCAGTATGAACTACGATCTTAATCAGTTTGCCGGGCAGGAAGACGAAAAAAACGCGACTTTCAAAGCACTTCGGAAACTGCTGACGCTCATCAAGGATGAACACCGAACGCTGATGCTGGCGTTTCTGGCCATTCTTGTCTACGCCGGACTTGTTCTACTCGGTCCCATCCTCATCGGGCGGACGGTTGATCAGTACATCCAAACCAAACAGTTCGACGGGGTTTTACGGAATGCCGGGATTCTGCTCGTGATCTACCTATTCGCCTTCGGGACGGGGTACGCGCAAACGCGGTTGATGGGTGGAGTAGGACAACGGACGCTATTTAAACTTCGTGGTGCCGTATTCAGTAAACTTCAGGAGCTACCCGTTGCCTTTTTCAACCAGAACAAAGCGGGCGATCTTATTTCGCGGGTCAACAACGATACCGATAAACTGAACCTGTTCTTCTCGCAGGCACTGATGCAGTTTGTGAGCAGTCTCTTCTTTATTACGGGTTCCAGCCTGTTTCTATTGTCCATAAATCTGCCCCTCGGAGCCGCAGCACTGGTCCCTGCGCTGTTGCTGCTGGTTTTTACACAGGCAACGTCGGCGTGGGTGAAACGAAAAAACGCGCTCAATCTGAGGAGCACGGGCGATATGAGCGCCGAAATTCAGGAGAGCCTGACCAATTTTAAAGCCATTATTGCCTTCAACCGGCGCGATTATTTCAGGAAACGGTTTGACGAGGCCAACCAGGATAACTACAAAACCGCCGTTGGCGCCGGGTTGGCGAACAACGTCTATTTGCCCGTCTACGGCATTTCGGCAAACCTTGGCCAGCTTGTCATTCTCACGTTTGGCATCTACCTGATCGCCACGGATCGCTTCACGATTGGGCTGCTGGTTAGCTTTATGAGCTACGTGACCAACCTGTATAATAACCTCCGGCAACTTGCTACGTTATGGTCAAGCTTCCAGGTGGCTTTGGCCGGGTGGGACCGCATTGCGCATTTACTGGCCCTTCAATCGAATCTGAAAACGATCGATATGCCAGTCCCGGTAGCCAGCACGTCGCTGCTATCGTTTCAACAGGTGTCGTTTGGGTATCCCAACGGGCAGGAGGTACTTCACGATATTACGTTCGATCTTGAGCGGGGGAAAACCTACGCGCTGGTTGGGCCTACCGGTGGCGGAAAAACAACAACGGCATCGCTGATTGCCCGATTGTACGACCCAACCAGCGGTACTATTGTGCTGGATGGGAAAGATATACGGTCGTATGAGGCTAGTGAGCGAACGCAGAAAGTTGGGTTCATTTTGCAGGAGCCGTTTCTGTTTACGGGCACGGTGCGGGACAATATTCTGTACAGCAACGAGCAGTATGCCGGCTTTTCCAATGAGCAACTGGCCGACGTTATCCATGACGCCAATCTGGACGAACTGCTGGCGCGTTTTGACGATGGGCTGGACACGAATGTGCAGACGAGTGGCGACGCCATTAGTCTGGGACAGAAACAGCTGATTGCCTTTATGCGGGCCGTATTGCGCAACCCCGATCTCCTCATCCTCGACGAAGCCACGGCCAATATCGATACAATTACGGAGAAGCTTTTAGACGATATTTTGCGGAAACTGCCCGAAAAGACAACCCGCATCATCATTGCTCACCGGCTGAACACAATCGAGAGCGCAGACGAAATATTCTTCATCAACGCCGGTCAGGTAACCAAAGCCGGGTCGCTCAACGACGCGGTCGATATGCTTCTCCACAGAAAACGAGTCAGTTAATCGCTGACAGTTTAATCAAACGCCCACTCGCTCGTCAGCAGTTTCCTGAACCGACATCCGTTTCTTCTCTTCCGCGATCTTGATCGGACTGCCGAAAATGTAGAACAGCTTCTGACGCAGCCCTTTGGCGTTTCGGGCGTCGGCAACCATGTCGGACAGTTCGTGAAAATTGATGAAAAAGGGGTTAGCTTTATTGGGGATGTTGGTCGTGATGCCGTAAATAACCGGCTCGTCTTCGGGCTCAAACGTGCCAAAAATCCGGTCCCAGAAAATGAACGTCGCGCCAAAATTCTTGTCGATGTATTGTTCCTGCGAACCATGATGAACCCGGTGGTTTGACGGCGTAGCGAAAATGTATTCAAACCAGGCGGGTAGTCGACGGATGTATTCGGTGTGCACCCAGAACTGGAACAGAACGCCAAGTTGATTCGTCACGAAGAAAATGATCGGGTGGAATCCCATGAACGCTACCGGCAGGAAGAAAACGATCTTCAAGTGCTGAATCCAGCTCAGGCGATAGGAAACCGTCAGGTTGTAATGTTCACTGGAGTGGTGTACTACGTGCGTTGCCCACCAGAAGCGTTGCTCGTGCGAAACCCGGTGTGCCCAGTAGCTGAAAAAATCGTAGATGACGTAACAGGGGATAAGCGTCCACCATTGTAGCTCCATCCGCCAGGGCAATAGATTGTAGATCCAGATGCACAGATAGAGTAAACCAAGTTTGATCGCGGCACTAACGACCAGGTTGCCAAGACCGACAAGAATTGAGCCGATTGTCTCTTTCTTCTCGTAAAAATCGTGTTCCTGATAGTAGGCAACCGCCATTTCAATAGCCGTAAAGAACAGCATAACCGGCACTGCCCACAGTATTATGTTAGGAATGTTTTTTTCAATAGTGTGAATGCTGTCAAACGGAATTTTATCTGCACCAAACAAGGAAAAAGGCATAACGAATAAATAGTTGTGACAAAAAAACGTACGCTAGTATCAACTTATTCTGTCTATTTGAGTTCCCTAAGCTATTCATAAGATTGGATAAATCTCAGATAAAGTTTATAAAATGATGTTTGCGTAGAAGGGACTGAATGCCGATAATTTGCCTTTGTCCGGTTATTTCGGCAATCCATACCAATGCGTTAACTTTGCCGCGATACTCTTTCGAATCGATCATTAGCACATGCGTACTTACGTTTTTATTGCCATTACCGTTGCGTTGACAGTCGTTCTTCAGGCTTGCGGAAGTAAGCAGAAAACCGACGATCAAACAACCAGTTCAACCGCAGAAACGGCATCGGTTACCGAAACCGCTCCGAACACACCGGTCACCGGACGGCTGGCCGATCTGGGGCTCACCGCCGATAGCCACTGGCGCGGAATCAATCTTGGCGATGCGTTCAGCAGCGTAAAAACCACCGAAAAAGGGGAACCGTTTGAGAGTGATGCCAAACACATTGGCTATACGGTCGAATTCAAAAATCTTGAAACCGCTGATATTCTGTACTACCAGACAAATCAGAACGTATCGGCGATCGATGTCGATCTGTTTTTAAACACGCGTCAATCGGTGGATGCGTACCAAAAGGAACTGACGCCTTACTTCACCGCTCGCTATGGGGCATCGAAACCAGCCAGTGGCGGCAACATCTGGACTGGGCCAAAAGGGGAGACCATCACGATGAAAGACGTTTCAAAGGGCAAAGATTTCGGGTTGAAAATCAAAATTGCTCCCGCTGGTGGTGCCGTAACCGCTTCGGCTAAGTAGGAGCAAGCTACTGGATAATCGGGTAGTGATACATCGAAAAGCCCCAACCAACTGGTCGGGGCTTTCTTGTGGTTGGCTGACTGGTTCTGATGAGTGGTCTCTATCGATAATATCCCCAAACCTCTTTGGCCGTAATCGTCTGTTTCGACACGACGTAAGGGACAACAAATTCTGCTAAGACAATACGATTGCCCATTCGTTCGTCGGGTAACTGGTTGATAGGGACATGAGTCCCGGCTTTTTCCAGGGAATTGGTGTAGGTAAAGGCAACGGGTAATACGTACGTTCCTTTGTAAGCTGGATCTAAAACCGGAAGCTTATCCAGTGCTTTCAGTACGCCCTGGGCCAGCCCAAATCCCGCATTATTTGGGCTGAGTAAAGCTACATTTTTGACTTTACCCAGCGAGTCGATGTCAAAGCCAGCGTATACGCGTCCGTAAACTCCCTGGCTTCCGGCCCAGTTCGGGTAGATAATCTTGTCCTGAAGAGACTGAATAAATAAAGGGTTGTGATTCAATGGGTATGTGCCGGATCGGGCAATAACCATCAGGCTATCGTAAGCATTGATCACATGGATGATATCGAGCGTCGTCAGTGCTTTGTCGGGAATTCTATTGGCAAGTTGTTGCGCTTGTTCGCGAAAGATTTCCAAGAGTGACTTTTTCGTTAGGCTAATGAGTTCAGGGCGGGCATCACCTTTTCGGATGTAGTACGTTGTCTTCGTTCGGTAGATGCCCTCAACGTTTAAATCTCTATTGTAGGTATTATTGACTGCCTCCGAGCTATTCAGATTTGCTAGTCGCTTCGTTACACATGTCAGTAACTGCGTGGGGCCATTGTGTATCGTGGTAACATACAGGTGATGGTCTACGCCAAGCGACTTATCGTTCTGCCTGATATACTCGGTGTCATTTATTTTGAATAGGTCGGGTGTAATGATTTTAACCGCCGAAGTCTCATCGAACCGGAAGAGTACTTCATTTGTGACAAGGTTGTAGGCTAATTGGCAAGGGATTTCTTTCCCCGATCTATCAATTTGAATTGTACCCGGTTGCCAGACAGGATAGTTCAGGAAAGGGCTACCCAAATAGGTAATCTTATTGTAAGACGTTGCATTGATCTTCCCCGGACCATACACATCGACGGTTGTGAGTAGTTGGCCTTTTTCGTTCTGGGAAACTGTAAACTGACTATAGGCTTCGGGAACAGAAAGGCACAGTGCCGATACAAATAGAGCTAGTCTAATCATACAGAAGAGTCGCAGACAGTTTTTATGAAAAGTATCCTCAAGTAGACAATTATAGTTGTAAAAGCATAAAATATAGTCAATTAATTATAAAAATTGGTATTGGCTACTTTCTGATCGCTGGACAATACTATAAAAAACGAAAAGCCCCAACCAATTGGTCGGGGCTTTTCAATGCATCATAACAGTCAGTTATACCGTATGCATCCAGCCGAACGTATCGTCGATTTTACCTGTGCGCAAGTCGGACAGGTAGTTTCTGATCCGGGCAGCGAACGAATCTTCCGGAGAAAATTCGGGTAGCATGTAGTCCTTTCCGTTGTACCCAATGAGCGAATAGGGCGACGAGCCAACAGCTGTTCCAGCGCCAAACGCTTCGGTCAACCGACCCGTTTCGATACCGTTGATAACTTCTTCAATGGAGACCAACCGCTCTTCAACCTCCATCCCCCAACTCCGGGCGATCTGCAAAATCGAATCGCGGGTGACACCTTTCAGGATCGAATCAGACGTAGCCGGAGTCACTAATTTACCGTCGATGACGAACATAATGTTCATCGTGCCCGATTCCTCAATGTATTTGTGCTCGCGGGCATCGGTCCAGATCAACTGATCATAGCCCTGCTGCTGGGCCAGTAACGTTGGATACATTGAACCTGCGTAATTGCCCGCACACTTGGCATAGCCTACACCACCCGGAGCCGAGCGGATGTATTCCGTTTCTACTTTCAGTTTCGGCGGATTCGAGTAATAAGCCCCTACCGGACAGGTGAAAATACAGAACCGATAGGTTTTCGACGGCGCTACACCCAGGTAGGTGTCCGTTGCGAACATATACGGACGAACATAAAGCGAGCTTTCAGGTGCGGTCGGAACCCAATCCGCATCGACGCGTAGCAGCGCTTCCAGACCACCCATGAATACGTCTTCGGTCAACGTGGCCATGCACATACGCCGGGCCGACTCGTTCATCCGCTCGAAATTCATAAAAGGCCGGAAGAGCATCACCTCACCTGATTCATTTTTGAAGGCTTTCATTCCTTCAAAAATAGACTGACCGTAATGGAGCGACGATAGAGCCGGACTTAGCGTAAAGTTGTCGAAGGGCACGATCATCTGATTCTGCCATTGACCGTCAATAAAATCGGCCACAAACATGTGATCCGAGAAATGTTTTCCGAAAGGCAGATGATTAAAATCTACCTCCTGAATCCGGGAGCGCTCCGCTTTCCGTAATTCAATTTGTAAGACGTCCGTCGTCATAATCAGGGTATTGGTTAATGAGTTAGGTGGGTTAGGAACCACCTGCAGCAAATCTAAAAAAATAGATTGAGTTAATTTAGTTGTCAAGACAACTTTTTTTGAGGGTCGCAAAACGACTATGTCCTTGGTTTCCAGGCTACTTCTTCAACCTCCGCTTCCAGTGCTATTTTGCGACTTAGCACAAACAGGTAGTCAGATAAGCGGTTGATGTATTGTATTACCAAATCATCTACCGGCGATTCGTCAGTTAGCGCAACAATCAATCGTTCAGCTCTGCGGCAAACCGTTCGGGCAAGGTGGCAAAACGATACTGATTCGTGGCCTCCTGGCAGCACAAACGCTCGAAGTTCCGGTAGTTCAGCATCCATAGCATCCATTTCGTTTTCGAGCACCAGCACATCATCCGGAACAATAGCGGGCATTGATCGTGTCGGAGCCTTGCCCGGATCGGTCGCCAGTTCGGCCCCAATCGTAAATAGCCGATCCTGGATTTCTTTCAATAGTTCTTTCCGGCCACTGTTAACCGCCTGATCGCGTACCAGACCAACCCAGGCATTTAGTTCATCAACGGTTCCGTAGGCATCAATGCGCAGATCAGCTTTGCTCACCCGTCGCCCACCAATCAGGGCTGTTTGCCCCTTGTCGCCCGTTTTCGTGTAAATTTTCATACAATCTCCAAACCAATAGTTGCAACAAATGGCTAAGCTAACGGAATTCCACCATTCGGGCCGTACCTTTGCGGCCTGATTTGAAAAAGTCTGTAGCAAATTCATAAAGTGATCGACCGCAGGTATTGTTTCCGCGTCATCGTGCTGACTTAGTCCTGGTCCTGTTCGTTCACTCTTTTACTCATTTACATGAAAGCAGGTACTTTTTTTGTGCGCACCTGGCGTATACTGTCCATTCTGGGCTTTTTGTTCGCTCTTTTTAACAGCTATATTTCGTATCCAGGCGAAGTTGTCGTTCGTTTCGATGAACAGAACCAGCCGATTCAGATGATTGATCGCGAGGTGATTTTCTATATCGCCGTTGCCATTTTCCTGATCAACATTACGATGATGAAAGCGATTTCCCGACTGTTTCTACGGCTGCCGTCGGCCAGTATTCCAGTTCCGAATCAAGCCGTTTGGGCTGCGCATCGTTCGCAATTGAACGATATTTTCACCAATTGGTTCTATGCGCTAACGGCAGCCATCAATACGGTCTTAGCACTTGGATTGATCGCTTTGTCGTTGTTGAACCGCTCTGATCGGGGCATCAACACGTATGACTATGCCTGGTTGCTTCCACTTAGTGCGATTATGCTGATTGGTGTAATAATAGCTTTGCCAATTCGCTTGTTCATGAAACCCAGCGACAATGACTGAACAAAAGGAATTAGTATTGAGTCAGTTTCAATACCATTTGCCCGACGAGCGAATTGCCCGGTTTCCATTACCCCAGCGCGACGCGTCTAAGCTGCTCGTTTATCGCGGAGGTCAGATCAATCATGAGCCGTTTTCGGGTTTGCCTGATCAATTGCCAGCTGGCAGTTTCCTGGTTTTTAATAACACGAAAGTCATTCCGGCCCGGCTGCATTTCACGAAAACCACCGGTGCTGTCATCGAGATTTTTCTACTGAGCCCATTTCTGAAGACGGGTGCATCGGGCGAGCTGCAACCCATCAGTCTGGCTATGGAAGCGACCGGTGAGGCCATCTGGCAGGGAATGATTGGGAATCGAAAGCGATGGCGAGCTTCTGAAACGCTGGAAACAACGCTATCAACACCGCATGGAAACGTTTTGCTGACGGCCAGTTGGTATGATTATGACCAGTCAGTAGTTCGATTACAATGGCAGCCCGCCGAATTGACATTTGCGCAGATCATCCAGTATGCGGGTGAAATTCCCTTGCCCCCTTATTTGAAACGTGATGCTACCGAGGCTGATCGGGAAACCTATCAGACCGTCTATTCAAAGCAGGAGGGGGCCGTAGCTGCTCCAACCGCTGGATTGCATTTTACGGAGGCTATATTCAATGAGTTAACCAAACGCGGCATCGAGCACGACTATCTGACCTTACATGTGGGTGCCGGAACCTTCCAGCCAATTAAGGAAGAGAATATCCGGCAGCACCATATGCACACAGAGCAGGTGGTATACACCAAAGCCAACCTGTACAGTCTGTTGAGTCATCTCAAGTCAATCATTGCCGTCGGGACGACATCCATGCGCGCGCTGGAAAGTTTATATTGGATGGGAGCAAAGTTGTTGCAAAATGATCCGGAGCCGTTTCAGCTCGATCAGCATTATGCCTACCAGCTTCCGCACGCTCAGCAACCATCGGTTGAGGAATCCGTCCGGGCCATCCTGACTTATATGATCGATACAAAACAGGAATCAATCGTTGCGCATACGGGTATCTATATAACGCCCGGTTATCGGTTCCGGCTCTGTCAAGGAATCATCACAAATTTTCACCAGCCTGGCTCAACGCTGATTCTGCTCATAGCAGCGCTGGTCGGTGAGGAATGGAAACATATATATAAGGAAGCACTCGAAAACGATTATCGCTTCCTGAGTTACGGTGATTCATCGCTACTACTACCATAAACCATTAATTTGCAATAGTCAAAAAGTGAACGAGCGCGTATAGGCTGCTCTTCGCTCATTTACCCTCTATTTGTATGAATTTTATCGAAGAACTCCGCTGGCGGGGTATGTTAAATGACATGACCCCCGGTACCGAAGAACAACTGCTGAAAGAAATGACAGCAGGGTATATCGGTTTTGATCCCACTGCTGCGTCACTTCATATTGGTAACCTGGCCACAGTCATGCTGTTGGTACACCTTCAGCGAAGTGGTCATAAACCCTTTGCGCTGGTAGGAGGGGCAACGGGAATGATCGGTGACCCATCGGGGAAGGCGGCCGAACGGGAATTTTTGTCCGAAGAGACACTGCGCAAGAACCAGGAAGGTATACGGCAGCAACTGACCAAATTCCTGGACTTCGATTGTGGGGTCAATTCAGCCGAAATGGTCAATAACTACGACTGGTTCAAAGAGATCTCCTTCCTGGGTTTTCTGCGCGAAGCAGGAAAGCATATTACCGTCAATTATATGATGGCTAAGGATTCGGTTAAGAAGCGGCTCGAAACCGGCATATCCTTTACCGAATTCTCGTACCAGCTCTTACAGGGATACGATTTTTACTGGTTATACAAGAATAAGAACGTCCGCCTACAGATGGGCGGTTCTGACCAATGGGGTAATATTACTACCGGAACCGAGCTGATTCGTAGAAAAGAGAGTAATAGCACAGAGCAGACGGACGAGCATTTGGCTTACGCGCTGACAACACCGTTGGTCACAAAAGCAGATGGCACCAAATTCGGGAAATCTGAAAGCGGCAATGTCTGGCTTGATCCATTGCTGACATCGCCCTACCAGTTCTACCAATTTTGGCTTAACACAACGGATGCCGATTGTCCGCGTCTAATTCGTGTATTTACGCTGTTGCCGCGCGAAGAAATCGAAGCATTGGAGCAAGAACACGCCGAAGCACCACATCTGCGAATACTACAGAAAGCGATTGCCAAAGAAGTGACAATCCGTATCCACTCACAGGCGGGATATGATCTGGCCGTGAAAGCATCAGATGTATTGTTTGGGAAAGCCACGCTTGACACGCTACGATCGATTCAGGTCGACGAGTTCGATGTTATTTTCGAAGGAGTACCACAAACCGAGATAACAACTGAGGAATTGGCCAATAGTAAAGATATTACTGACTTACTATCTATCGCCAGCAAAGGCGAAGTATATGCATCAAAAGGGGAAGCCCGGAGGGCAATCACACAAAATGCAGTCAGTATCAACAAAACTAAGGTATCTGATCCAGCCTCTTCGGTCGACCTTGAATGGCTTCAAGACCGGTATATACTGGTCTCAAAGGGTAAGAAGAACCATCTGTTGAAAAAAGTTTAAACTTTTTTCAATGTGTAAGTGGTTGAAGGTTGGCGAGTTACCGACTCGTGGGCGGGG